>JAFAXE010000195.1 GCA_019241305.1 Vulcanimicrobiota bacterium | reverse complement strand
GGTAGTGCCGTTGCGGGGATGCTTTAGCGCTCATCCGTCGAAGCGGCATCCGTCCAGCGAAGGAAATTCGTGCGCGTCGTTTGCATCGGCGGTGGCCCCGCCGGCCTCTTCTTCGCCATCAACCTGAAGCGGCTCGATCCGTCCGCCGAGGTACGCGTCTTCGAGCGCAACCGGCCTGACGATACGTTCGGGTGGGGCGTCGTCTTTTCCGACCAGACACTCGGCAACATCGAAGCCGCCGACCCGCAAACCTACGCCGCGATCGAACGCAGTTTCGTGCATTGGGACGACATCGATATCCACTATCGGGGGCGTACGCTCCGCGCCGGCGGCCAAGGCTTTGCAGGGATCGCCCGTCCCCGGCTGTTGCATATTCTTCAAGAGCGCGCTCTCCAGCTCGGTGCCGACGTTCGTTTTGAGTCCGAGGTGACAAGCGACGACGACTTCGCCGACCTCGACGCGATCGTCATCGCCGACGGCGCCAACAGCCTCATTCGCCGCTCTCACGGCAGTGCGTTTGGTACCACCGTCGATTTGCGTCAAAACCGCTACATCTGGCTTGGCACGCATCAGCGCTTCGACGCCTTTACCTTTGCCTTCCAGGAGACGCGGCACGGTTGGTTCTGGCTGCACGCGTACCAGTTCGCGCCCGATCTCGGCACGGTGATCGTCGAGTGCCGGGAAGAAACGTGGAAGGCTGCCGGCTTAGAAAGCGCGGACGAAGAACGCTCGGTGCGTTTCTGTGAGTCCCTGTTCGCATCGTATCTTGGTGGACAGCGACTCATGAGCAACGCGAAGCATCTCGCATCTCCCTGGGTTCGCTTTCCGTTCATTTCCAACGCGCGCTGGTCGTGGGGGAACCGCGTGCTCCTCGGCGATTCCGCGCACACCGCGCATTTTTCGATCGGTTCAGGGACGAAGCTGGCGATGGAGGATGCCGTTTCGCTCGCGCAGGCGCTCCGGCGTGAGGCGACGGTGAGCGAGGCCTTCGTGGCCTACGAAAACGAACGGCGCGTTGAGGTGCTGCGGCTGCAGAACGCTGCGCGTAACAGCATGGAATGGTTCGAAAACGTCCCGCGGTACACCGTATTGGAGCCGGAGCAGTTTGCGTACAGCCTTTTGACGCGAAGCCAGCGCATTGGCCACGAGAACCTGCGTCTCCGCGATGATCGGTACGTCTCCCGCATCGAAGACTGGATTGCGCGGCGGGCGGGCTCTCGCGCCGCGGCGCCCCCCATGTTTACGCCGTTTCGCCTGCGCGAGCTCACGCTGCAGAATCGAATCGTCGTCTCGCCGATGGCGATGTACAGCGCTGTCGACGGCACGCCGAACGATTTCCATTTGGTGCACCTCGGTGCTCGCGCGCAAGGGGGCGCCGCGCTCGTCTTCACCGAGATGACGTGCGTAGCCGCCGATGCCCGCATCTCCCCCGGCTGCGCCGGCATGTATAAGGAAGAGCACGTCAGCGCCTACCGCCGGATCGTGCAGTTCGTGCACGAACACAGCGATGCCAAGATCGCGCTGCAACTCGGGCACTCCGGCGCGAAGGGTTCGACGCAGCTCGGTTGGGAAGATGCGGACGAGCCGCTGCTCCAAGGAAACTGGCCGCTGTTCGCACCTTCCGCGGTCCCCTACGGTCCGCGCAATCAGACTCCGCGCGCCATGACGCGCGAGGACATGGAGTTGGTGCGTGAGCAGTTCGTGCGAGCCACGGAAATGGGGATCGCCTGCGGGTTCGATTGGCTCGAACTGCACTGCGCGCACGGATATCTGCTGTCCAGTTTCATCACGCCGCTCACGAATCGGCGCACCGACGAGTTTGGCGGAACGCTCCACAACCGGCTGCGCTTTCCGTTAGAAGTTTTTCGAGCGACGCGTGGGGTGTGGCCGTCCGAGCGCCCGATGTCGGTGCGCATCTCGGCAACGGACTGGGTCGAAGGCGGGATCACTGGCGCTGACTCCGTTGAGATCGCGCGTGCGTTTCGCGCCGCAGGCGCCGACTTGATCGACGTCTCGGCGGGGCAGACCTCGCGTCTCGCGAAACCGGTGTACGGCCGCATGTTTCAAACGCCATTTTCGGATCGAATTCGTAACGAGGTAGGCATCGCCACGATGGCGGTCGGCAACATCTTCGAGCCGGATCACGTCAATAGCATCATCGCAGCGGGGCGCGCAGATCTCTGTGCGCTCGCGCGGCCGCATCTGGCTGATCCCTACTGGACGCTCCATGCCGCGGCCCAACTCGGCTACGAGTTGCCGTGGCCGAAGCAATACCTCCAGGGCCGAGATCAGTATCTGCGCAACTTGCGGCGTGCGATCGAGCAGGCAGCGACCATGAAAGGCCCGGCGTGAGGCGCGACCGTCGCCTGTCGAGCCGCACGGTCGAACACCTTCTTTGGAGCGTCGAAAACGGCGTCGGATACGTCACGCTGAATCGACCGCAGCGCAAGAACGCGTTGACCTTCGACTCCTACGCGGAACTTCGCGATCTCTTCCGCGACCTGCGCTACGCAGCGGACGTGCATGCCGTCGTGCTTGCCGGCGCCGGGGATGATTTCTGTTCCGGAGGCGACGTGCACGAAATCATCGGCCCGTTGACGCGCATGTCGGCACCGGAGTTGTTGGCGTTTACGCGGATGACCGGCGACGTGATAAGAGCCATGCTCGCCGCACCGCAACCGATCATCGCGGCGATCGACGGTGCCTGTGCGGGCGCGGGCGCGATGCTGGCGCTGGCATCCGACGTTCGCATCGGCACCGAGCGTTGCGCGTTTGCATTTTTGTTCGTGCGTGTTGGACTCTCCGGGGCAGACATGGGGGCTTGCACGCTCTTGCCACGCGTAGTCGGCCACGGCCGCGCCGCCGAATTGCTCCTCACTGGCCGCGCTTTGCCTGCGAACGAGGCATTGGAGTGGGGCTTGCTCTCACGCGTGTGCGTTCCCGAAGAACTGCGCATCGAGGCATCATCGCTTGCGTCCGACCTTGCACAAGGGCCAACGTTCGCGCACGCGATGACGAAAACGATGCTTCGTCAGGAATGGGCGATGGACGTCGATTCTGCGATCGAAGCCGAAGGGCAAGCCCAAGCGCTCTGCATGCAAACGCGCGATTTCCACCGCGCCTTCGAGGCGTTTAGCGCAAAAGAAAAGCCTCGCTTCGAGGGCGGGTAATGCCGACTGACGTGAGGTGGCCCTTCTTTGAGGAACACCATCGCGCACTGCACCGCGACCTGCACGCGTGGGCACGCGAGCACCTCGATTTTCGCGAACCGGAGGACGTCGATGCGGCCTGCCGTGCACGCGTTGCGGCGCTTGGCCGCGACGGCTGGTTGCGCTACTGCGTCCCCCGCTCCGACGGCGGCGTCCTGGAATCGGTCGACACGCGTTCCCTCTGCCTCATTCGCGAGACGCTGGCGTACTATGACCCCCTCGCCGATTTTGCGTTCGCGATGCAGGGACTCGCAAGTGCGCCGCTCGTTTTCTCCGGAACGCCCGAACAACGGCGCCGTTTTCTGCAGCGCGTGGTTTCCGGCGACGCCATCGCCGCTTTCGCGCTTTCCGAGGAAAATGCGGGTTCCGATGCGGCTGCGCTGGCAACCGAAGCAACGCCCAGCGGCGACGGTTACCTGCTTTCCGGCGAAAAGACATGGATCTCCAACGGCGGCATCGCCGACGTCTACGTCATCTTTGCGCGTACGGGCGAGGGAGCTCGCGCGCGTGGAATCAGTGCCTTCGCCGTCGACGGAAAACGTGAGGGCCTCTCGACCTCGCGCCGCATCGCGACCTTGTCACCGCACCCGCTCGGCACGATTCGGCTCGACCGCTGTGCTGTCGGGGGCGATAGTCTCGTCGGAGAGCCAGGCGAAGGATTTCGGCTAGCGATGCGGACCCTTGACGTCTTTCGGCCCAGCGTCGCCGCCGCTGCTTTGGGCTTCGGCCGTCGGGCGCTCGATGCGGCGCTGGCTCATGCTGCCGAGCGTCACGTGTTTGGGCGCCCGCTCTTGGATTTTCAACTCACGCAAGCCGCGCTCGCCGAGATGGCGACGGCCCTTGACGCCGGGTCGCTCCTCACCTACCGCGCAGCCTGGACGCACGATGTTGCGGGAGAACGGGCGACGAAAGAAGCGGCGATGGCGAAGATGTTTGCCACCGAGAACGCGCAGCGCATCATCGATCGTGCCGTCCAAATTTTCGGTGCGGTCGGTGTGACGAAGGGAAACGTCGCCGAGCGCCTCTATCGCGAAATTCGTGCGCTGCGGATCTACGAAGGCGCTACGGAAGTCCAGCAGATGGTGATCGCGCGAGAGATCGCTGCACGGCGCGACGCCCGCATCGGCGTCGGCGTGTAGAAAAGCCCATGGCAGGGACCGCTCACCTCGACACGTTTGCTCGCGACCGCCTTCCCCCACGGGAGCAGTGGCCTGAGCTGATCTTCACGTCGCCACGCTTGCGCTATCCCGCGCGGCTCAACTGCGCTGTTCCCCTGCTCGATCAACACGTCAAGAATGGTTTCGCAGACCGTACGGCGATCGTTTCGCCCACAGAACGCTTGACGTATCGAGCGTTGCTTGCCACAACCAACCGCTACGCGAACGTGATCCGAAACGATCTCGGACTCGTCCCGGGAAACCGCGTCCTCATCCGCGGCTACAACAACGGAACAACCGCGGCGCTGTGGCTCGCCGTCATGAAGACCGGGTGCATCGCAGTCACGACGATGCCCCTGTTGCGCGCCAAAGAACTCACCGATACGGCGACGATTGCGCAGGTCGATGCGGTTTTCTGCGATCGGCGGCTGGAGCAAGAACTCTCCCTCGCGCTGGAACGCTGCCCGTGGGTCAAGCACGTCGTCTTTTCGCACGACGGTGAAGCGGACAGCCTTGAGGCACGCGCGACGCGCGCCCCGGAAGATTTCGAAGCCGTCGATACCACCGCTGACGATATTTGCATGATCGCCTTTACTTCCGGCACGACCGGCAAGCCGAAGGGGACGATGCATTTTCACCGCGACGTACTTGCGATCTGCGACGCGTTTCCGCCGTCTACGTACACCCCAACGCC
The DNA here is from genome assembly GCA_019241305.1 of Vulcanimicrobiota bacterium. Classification (GTDB taxonomy): domain Bacteria; phylum Vulcanimicrobiota; class Vulcanimicrobiia; order Vulcanimicrobiales; family Vulcanimicrobiaceae; genus JAFAXE01. The sequence continues at coordinate 5,631 of JAFAXE010000195.1, read as the reverse complement.
TGAGGACGTGTTTTGCGGTACGCCGCCGCTCGCGTTCACCTTTGGGCTCGGCCAAGTGCTGCTCTTTCCGCTGCGCGTCGGGGCCGCCGCACTGCTCCTCGAAACGCCTTCGCCGGAGAGCGTCCTCGCCGCCGCTGCGGAGTTCGGTGCGACGGTGTGCGGCGCCGCTCCGACGGCGTATCGTGCGATGAGTTCCGTCGTACCGAAGCACGATCTGCGCCGTCTACGTGCCTGCGTCTCCGCCGGAGAGCCGCTTCCCGTCGCGACGCGTACCGCTTGGAAGGATGCCACCGGCCTCGACATCATCGACGGAATCGGCTCGACGGAGATGCTGCATATCTTCATTTCGGCAGCGGGCCATGATATTCGCCCCGGCGCGACCGGTAAACCCGTTCCGGGTTACGAGGCGTGCATTCTCGATGACGATGGCAACGAAGCGGAAGCAAATACCATCGGACGGCTGGCCGTCAAAGGGCCGACGGGATGCCGCTACCTCGACGATCCGCGGCAGACGCAGTACGTGCAGAACGGTTGGAACGTCACCGGTGACGCATACCTGCGCGATGAGGATGGCTACTATTGGTACCAGGCTCGCACCGACGACATGATCATCTCGTCCGGTTACAATATCGCCGGCCCAGAGGTCGAAAGTGCGCTGCTGATGCATCCCGGCGTCGCGGAATGCGCCGTCGTCGGCCTTCCTGACGAACTGCGGGGACAAGTCGTTACCGCGTACGTGGTGTGCCGTCCGGGCATGGCGAGCGGCGGGCAACTCGCAAGCGAATTGCAAGACTTCGTCAAGGCGCAGATTGCCCCGTACAAATATCCTCGCCGCGTCGAGTTCGTCTCGTCGCTGCCGCGCACCGAAACCGGTAAACTCCAGCGCTTTAAGCTGCGTCAACAGACGGTTACCGCCTCGTGACGGTCGTTCAACCCGACGGTTGGGAACGCCCGAAAGGTTACGCGAACGGACTCGTTGCGAACGGTTTCGTGTTCGTAAGCGGACAGATTGGCTGGGACGCATCGGGGCGCCTAGCGGACGGCCTCGTGAGTCAAGTGCGCGTTGCTCTGGAAAACGTGGTCGCCATTCTGCGCGCCGCCGGTGCTTCACCGCAGAATTTGGTCCGCTTGACGTGGTACGTGACCGACAAGGCGGCATATCTCGCAGGCCAACGGGAGATCGGGGCGGTCTACCGGGATGTCGTCGGAATGCACTATCCCCCGATGTCCGTCGTCGAAGTCGCGGCGCTCGTGGAAGATGGAGCGCTCGTCGAGATCGAAGCGACAGCCACGGTCCCAAGCGAAGTGACCAGCGTATGCTGACGACCGAAGCCCTCGTGAATTTCCGCTGGGACGATCCACTCGACTTCGAGTCGCTCCTCTCCGATGAGGAACGCAGCATTCGCGACACGGCACGCGCCTACGCGCAAGACAAGCTCATGCCGCGCATTCTCGAGGCCAACCGCAAAGAAATCTTCCACCGCGAAATTTTGAACGAGATGGGCGTTCTGGGCTTCCTCGGTTCGACGATCGAGGGGTACGGCTGCGCCGGCGTCAACCATGTGTCGTACGGCCTCATCGCACGCGAGATCGAACGCGTCGATAGCGGCTACCGTTCGGCGATGAGCGTGCAGTCGAGCCTCGTCATGTATCCGATTCACGCGTATGGCACCGAAGAACAGCGGCGCAGATATCTGCCACGCCTGGCACGCGCCGAGATCGTCGGCTGCTTCGGTCTCACGGAGCCGAACCACGGGTCAGACCCGGGTAGCATGATATCGCGCGCCCGTAAGACCCCGGGCGGCTACCGCCTCAGCGGTGCCAAGACGTGGATCACGAACTCTCCTATCGCCGATGTGTTCATCGTGTGGGCGAAGGACGAGGAGGATCTGATTCGCGGTTTCATCCTGGAACGCGGGATGAAAGGCCTCACCGCACCACCGATCGAGGGAAAGTTCAGCCTTCGTGCCTCGAGCACCGGCGAGATCAGTATGGACGACGTCTTCGTCCCTGACGAAAACCTCTTACCGAATGCGGAGGGCTTGGCGGGTCCCTTCGGTTGCCTCAACAAGGCCCGTTACGGGATTGCCTGGGGCGCGCTCGGCGCAGCGGAATTCTGCTGGCACGCCGCCCGGCGCTATACGCTCGACCGTTCCCAGTTCGGCCGGCCCCTGGCCGCCAATCAACTGATCCAAAAGAAGCTCGCCGACATGCAGACCGAGATCACGCTGGGGCTGCACGCTGTCTTACGGCTCGGACGGCTGATGGACGAGCACGCCTCAACGCCGGAAATGGTCTCACTGCTGAAACGCAACTCCTGCGGGAAGGCTCTCGACATCGCGCGCACCGCTCGGGACATGCATGGCGGGAACGGCATCTCCGACGAATTCCACGTGATCCGCCATCTGATGAACCTCGAAGCGGTCAACACCTACGAGGGTACGCACGACATTCACGCGCTCATCCTCGGCCGCGCGCAAACCGGCATCCAAGCGTTCAAGTAGATTTTCCGCAGCGACCCCCCAGTGTCACCCTGACACGTGAATGCAGAGCGCCCCCGGCGTGTCACCCTGAGCGAAGCGAACTGAGCGGCACGCTCAGTGAGCGGAGTCGAAGGGCGTGCCAGCCGTTATGCGTGCGGTCCTTCGACTCCGTTCCGCTGAGCAAAGCTCAGCTCCACTTCGCTCAGGATGACACCCGTGGGGCGTTTCCAGCTCAGCACGATACAGCGGCACGCGAATAGAAACGTCGCGCTACCGACTATGGGCGCGTGAACGTATAGTCGTCTGAGAGTTTGCGCCAAGATGCCGCGTAAATCAGCGTGCGAAGTTGACTTGCAAGGTCAAGAAAGGCTTGTGCTTCCTTTCCCTCTGGCGACATACCGAACGCACCGGGCTGCGCGTTACTGAGGGAAGTCCTCACGCCGCAGCGCGCAAGGGCGATTGTTTGCTCCAGGCCGTCGATGTATATCTTATTCGCCGGGACGAGCCGCATCGTGAAAAAGTCTTTCTGCCTCAGCTCTCCAAGCAGTTGGTTGAACAACTTCTCCGGATCGTCGCTCGTATACGTTCCATGTTTGAAGGGCGCGTCGTACGCGTGATGGAGGTTGACGATCCAGCCCGACCGTCTCCGTTCCATGATCAGCTGGAACTGTGGTAAGCCGGCTCCTCCTGCGGCGTGCGAACTCTCTACCCGAAGGTACGAAACGTCAGACCAGTCGGGCGTTTCCGCCGCAGCGCAGCCGGCACGTACCGGAAACGGCATGCACACCACGAGGGCGGCGAACGCGAGGATGATGCTGACTTTTCGCGACATGGCGCCTCCCACGTTCGTAGCTCAGCAGAGTATTTGCGGTTCGGCCTTGTCTGTCCCGTTCTGACATTGCCGCTTCTTTCGTGCGCAAAGGTGCCAGCAACGCGACCAACAAGATACGGAGCATCATGCGAACCGTGACCGTATTGGCTTTGGTTTTGATCTTTGGCGGCGTGGCGTTGGCTCAGTCTGCATCGGTGCCGGCGTCGTCGGCGCTGGCGGCGGATACGCCAAGCAAAACGCCATCGGGGGCGACCTTCACCGCTCCAAAAGCGTGGTCAGTGCGAACGCAGGCGAACCTCGTCGTGATCGCCGCCCCCGAAGGCGATACCAACGTCGCGATTGTCGACGTAGCGACGGCCGCCGACGCCGGCGCCGCCGCGGCGGCGGCTTGGAAACTGTACCGGCCCGAGGCAATGCATCCGGTAAAGTTGATCTCGCCGCTCTCGACGCGCAACGGTTGGGAGGAGCGTAGACTCGTCGAATATGAAACGTCACCAAACGAGAAGGCTGCGATCCAGGTGCTCGCTTTGCGCCGGGGCGTCCACTGGACGGTTTTCATTCTCGATGGCCACGACGCAACGGTCGAGAAGCGCGTTGCCGCCATCAACCTCGTCGCCGGCAGCCTGCGGCCAGCCGGCTATTCGCGTGAGGACTTCGCGGGCCGAAAAGCGCACCCGCTCGATTCGGCGCGCGTACAAGCCCTCAAGTCATTCATCCGGTCGTCGATGCAACAACTTGAAGTTCCGGGCGTCTCGATCGCTCTCTTCGATCGTGGACACGTGGTCTTCGAGGGTGGCTTCGGGGTCCGTTCCCTTGGGCACCCTGAGCCGGTCGACGCGAACACGCTCTACATGATTGCCTCGAATACCAAAGGCCTAACGACGCTGCTCCTGGCGAAGCTGGTGGATGAAGGCAAGCTCTCGTGGGACGAACCAGTCACGCAGGCGTATCCATCTTTCCGATTGGGAAGTAGCGCGACGACGAAGCAGGTGCTCATGAAGCATCTCGTTTGCGCCTGTACCGGCCTGCCGCGCAAGGATCTGCAGTGGATTCTCAATACAAATCCAAGCACGCCAGCCTCGGACACGTTTGTTCAACTCGCGGCCACCGAGCCAACGAGCGGCTTTGGCGAAGTCTTCCAATACAACAATCTGATGGCATCGGCTGCCGGCTTCATCGCTGGCCATATCGTCTACCCCGATCGCGAGCTCGGCGCCGCCTACGATCTCGCCATGCAGAAGATCATCTTCGATCCGCTCGGCATGAACAGTACGACGTTCGATATGGCGCGTGCGCTTGGCAATCCCAATCACGCACATCCGCACAGCGACGACATCGACGGCCGGGTTACCGCCGCCAACCCAGGCATTAACGATGCAATTTTACCGTACCGTCCGGCGGGCGCCGCGTGGTCCTCCGTTCATGACATGATCAGGTACGTGCAGGACGAGCTGACCCCGGGACGGCTTCCGAACGGACAGCAGTTTATTTCTGTTCGTAACGTCCTGACGCGGCGCCTTCCGAACGTGCCGATCGGCGAAAACAGCTATTACGGGATGGGCGTGATGGTCGACAAAACCTGGGGCGTTCCGGTGATCCACCACGGCGGCGATCTCGTCGGTTTCCACAGCGATTGGTTTGCCATCCCCGCGGCAGGGGTCGGCGCCGTCATCCTCACCAACAGCGACCGCGGGGTGGATATCCGGGGACCATTCATGCGCCGCATCCTCGAAGTGCTCTACGACGGAAAGCCGGAGGCCGCCGCACAGATCACCGCTGCGGCCGCGCTCGAGCGCGCTCAGATCCAGAAAGAACGTCAACGTCTCGTGGTCCCTGCGGCCGGCGACGCCGCGTCGCGACTCGCGAGCCGCTATGTGAACGCGGATCTCGGACACATCGACGTGACCCACGACGGAAGTAACGTGGCGTTCAGTTTCGGCATGTTGAAAAGCGTGGTGGCATCGCGCGTCAACGATGACAAGACGGTCTCCTTTATCACCATCGAGCCAGGCCTGGAAGGTTTCGAGTTCGTAGCGGGTAGCCGTGACGGCCGGCGAACGCTCACGATCCGCGATGCTCAACACGAGTACGTCTACACCGAAACCTAAAGCGATCGCAACAGCATGCGGCAGTTACCGTACGTCTTACTCGACGTATTCACGACGACGCGGTTGGAGGGAAATCCGCTGGCGGTGTTTCCCTCTGGCGACGGCATTCCCCAGAACGACATGCAGCGGATCGCTCAAGAGCTCAATCTATCGGAAACCGTCTTTATGCTGCGGCCCACAGCCCCTGAAGCGGTCGCAAAGATTCGCA
>JAFAXE010000193.1 GCA_019241305.1 Vulcanimicrobiota bacterium | reverse complement strand
GGGGGCGGCGATAGCGGCGCAGCTTGCGATTGTTGCAGCAAGGTGAAGGCGAGCGTTGCGTTCGCCGGCGAGGGCCAAAGCACGGTCGCGAAAGCGCTCGTCGCGGCGACGGCGCCCGGGACTTGGGCGTTGCGTTGTACGTACACGGCAAGATACGGATCGGGGAGCGTCGGAAGCACCCGTGCCAGCGGCATGACGACTCCGAGGCCACCACTTGTGACTCGCTTTCCCTGTAGTCGGCCGACGAGTTCGAACACCGTCGGCTGACCCACGGCGAGATACGCGTTCTCGAGGGCGAGCGGAAACTCGCCCGCAACCGATGGCTTGGCGGCAAACACGACGAGCCTGGATGGCGCAGAGGACAGAACCACTGCGACGAGGCCGCTCGGAAACGTAATGGGTAACGCGCTGCCAGTGGCTGCAACCGGCCGGTCGAGCAGCGCGACGATTGCGGCATCCTCGACCGTGAACTCGAGGCCACTTGCTGAGACGAAGGCGATTGTAGCACCGAACGGCACCGCAGCTTCCAGTGACGACGCCCGTGTGTTGCGCCCGTCCCACAAGTCGTAACGCTGAACTTTAGCACTCGCCGTGTTTGCGAAAACGATGAGCGTCGTTGGGGTGCGGAGGATGATCGCGCCGTTGAAGGGCGTTGCGCTCGCGGCGTTGTCGATCGAAGCGAACAGACCGCCGGTGACGCCGAATGAGAGATACCCGCCGGAGGCGGCTGCACCGAGTTGGGCGGGCGTCGTCAGCGCGACTGGGAGGTCATAGGCGCCGCCGGCGATATCCGCTTGCCCGTCGAGCGCGAAGATCGTCGATGAGTGGGCAGTCACGGCGAAGGCTGATGGGGCGACGTTGCACGGAAACGCCAGGAGCGCTAGTGGCGCATTGTACACGGGCGGCGCGTTTTCTTGAGTAAGTGCGTACGCGCTGCCGTAAGCACTCACCGATGCTGCGTTCATTGCGCTGAGCGTGTTTTTCGCTGAATCGAAGGTGAAGGTCACCGACGCCGGCAGCGTCATCGAGCTGTTCCGGAAATCGCCACCTGCTCCGGTGCCGCTTGCCGGTGCAGGGGCGAGGACCGGCGTCACTTCGAGGCTCATCGTCGTACCGGCCGCCAGCGTGACGACGTCATTTGTGACCGTGAAAGGCCCTGAAATAGTGACTTTCCCGCTGCTGAAGGCGAGCCCGGCGAAGGCGTCGGCTGGCGCGGTCTGATCGAACGCCTCAACAACGAGCCACAGCGAGCCTGCACCGAGCGTGCCGGTGACCGTCGGGGGACCGGGTGTCTTAAACGGAACGCGGATTTGCAGTAGGCAAAGCGGTGTATTCGCCGGTGCGCGCAAGAACGACAACGTCTTCACGACGGGAATGAGGTTGATCCACCGCTGCACTCCGGCCGCGTCGACGAAAGGTCCCCGCGCTTGACTCGACGACATTCCGTTCGCCCACGCCGGTGTCACGCGCGAGAGACCTTCCGCGGCCGGAAGATCTCGAAGATAAGCGAGTGGCGGTGGAGTAGAGGGCGCTTTTTCGCCGAGAACGGCTTCGACGATGGGGGAGATAACGTCACTCGCCGCGCCGGGACCCGCAACGAAAGGCACGTGCAGCGCGTCACCGAGAGACGCCGGATCCCTGCCGGCAATGAGCGACCGCGCGAGCGCAGCTCGTGCTTCATCGAGGTCTGCGGCGGTCGCGCCCTCCACCGGCTGTAAGCCGGCAGTGAGATCTGCGATCGTCGAGGCGGGGGACGAACGCTGTTCCATATGAGGCCTCACCGAACCGAGATGACCCTATGGCGATGCGTCCCTTCTCCAGTCAGCCGGTGGCATCATTGTCGGCTTCGGAGGTCCGCATGGTTTTCGTATGCGAGCGTGAACGTGCCCCTACCCACAACGTTGCGACCATAGACAACAGTTTTGTCTTGGCAGCGTCCGTCAGCTACTCGTCGACAGTTCCCGCGAATGAATAGCGTACTTGAAGGTCGCTGCGTCGAGGCTGTCCGAACGTACGCCGGCCACCTCCGCTTGTGGATACATCAAGAATGGCAGCGGGTCTCCCGTCGAATCCGGTAAGCGGATGTCGTGACCGCTGTTGTACGCGATCCAATTCGTTTCCCATGCGCCGAACAACGTCTTGCGCGCGGCAACGACGTGGGGATCGTTCATGGACAAGTTGCCCGGCGGCTCTTCGAGCGCGACCTTGCGCACGTCCGCCGGATCGACGGGAACCCAGCCAAAGCGGTCCAGGAACACTTCGGCGCGGCAGTGCTGTGCCTTGGTGATGTCGCTCGTTTTCGCGCCGAGGCTCGCATAACCGAACCGCGACGGTGCAACGCGGATACCGTACAGGTCGCGCGCCGGCAGCCCCGACGCGCGTGCGAGCGCAACGTACAAGCCATTGATATCCGCACATTTGCCGCCGAAGTCGCCGGTCTCCACCATGAACCGAATGTCACCCAGCCCGCACCCGCGCGTCGAGGCGCGCCGGAACGTATTGTCAACCACCCATTCATAGATGCGGCGCGCTTTTTCTACCTCGGTAGTCGAGCCGCTAACGATCGACTGCGCGCGCTCCCGAACAATCCCGTCGGTCGGCAAGAATTCCGTTGCCGACGTATACAGGGCGCGCTCTGCAGCGCTCAGTGCGGGCGCCGACTGACTGCTCGTAAAATCCGTTGACCGGTCGCGCGTCGTGACGCGGCTTCTCATCGTGATGATGGTCGCTGTCCCGGCGCGCCAATCCACGTGCAACATCTGCACACCCCAGCGGGGATCTCGCTTGACCTCGACCACATCACCGGTCGTGTTCCACGTATTGTCGTCGACGCGAATCCAATCCGCAGCGGTGAACGACGGAATAGGAATCCAGGCCTTCGCAGCAGCACCACCAGACGCGACCTCGACCCGCGTCGTCACCTCGAATGTCCGCCACGCGTCTGGCTTGGGCGCGAAGGCGTTATCTGCCGTCGCCCGGACGACCCGTGGAACTCCGAGCATCGTCGTCAGCGCTGCGCCTTGCTGGATGAAACTGCGTCGTCTCATCTTTGCCTCGTTCGAAACGAACGCACGATTTCTTGCAGCGTGAGGGCTGCAGCAGTCGAATTCACGAATCGCGTATGGTGTGCGATTCGAATGCAGAACCGTTGAAAACGCGTGATGGTGTCCGCACCAACGTCCCGCATCGGCTCGACCGTTTGCCCTGGAGCCGCTGGCACTGGACCGTTGTCATCGCTCTCGGCGTTGCGTGGATTCTCGATGGACTCGAGGTCACGATCGTCGGTGCCATTGGGCCGCGGCTGCAGGAATCCGCGGGACTTGCACTTTCGGCGCAGCAAGTCGGGCTCTCGGCGTCCACCTATCTCATTGGAGCGGTCGCTGGCGCGCTCGTCTTCGGTTACGCCACGGATCGCTTCGGAAGAAAGCGCATTTTCCTCATCACGCTAGGCTGCTATACTGTCGCCACGCTGTTGACCGGCTTCTCGTGGAATTTTGCGAGCTTCGCCGCCTTTCGTTTCTTCACCGGGATCGGAATCGGTGGCGAATACGCCGCCATCAACTCAGCGATCGACGAACTCATCCCGTCCGCACGGCGTGGCTGGGTCGATCTCGCAATTAACGGCACATGGTGGTTCGGTACCATGGTGGGAAGTGCCGCGAGTCTGCTCCTACTCGATCCGCGACTGTTGGATCCCCATCTCGGGTGGCGGCTCGCGTTCGCGGGCGGCGCGCTCCTCGCAATCGCCATCCTGTTTTTGCGCGCTTGGTTGCCGGAGAGTCCACGTTGGCTTGTGTTGCACGGAAGGCCCGCGGAGGCTGAGGCGATCGTCGCTTCAATCGAGCGGCGCGTCCAAGCGGAATCCGCTGCGCCGCTCGCATCCGTTGGTGAAGCGATAACGCTCGTGCCGCGCACGCGGCGAAACGACTTCGCGGACGTAGCGGAAGCGATGTTGCGCCGCTATCCTTTGCGCACGATTCTCGCGCTTAGCCTCATGGTGACGCAGGCTTTTCTGTACAACGCAATTTTCTTTACCGAAGCGTTGGTGTTGGCGACGTTCTTCCATGTGCCGTCTCAAAGGGTGGGGCTCTACATCTTTCCGTTCGCGCTCGGCAATCTACTCGGGCCGCTCCTGCTTGGGCCCCTCTTTGACATCGTCGGGAGGCGCACGATGATCGCCATAACGTACGTCGGCTCGGGCTTGCTTCTTGCGCTTACCGGCCTCTTCTTTGTGAGAGGAAGCCTCGATGCCACGACCATCACCGTCGCCTGGTCCGTCGTTTTCTTTTTCGCCTCTGCGGGCGCGAGCGCCGCGTACCTCACCGTCAGCGAAGTCTTCCCGATCGAAACGCGCGCGATGGCGATCGCGATCGTGTATGCTGTCGGAACGCTCGTGGGAGGCGTCGTGGCGCCCGCGTTGTTCGGGACGTTGATCGCGACACGCTCGCCGCTGGCGGTCTTCGAGGGCTATCTCCTTGGCGCTGTTTTAATGGTCGCCGGCGGAATCGTCGAAGTGATGATCGGCGTCGAGGCGGCGCGTCGCATGTTGGAACATGTCGCGCCGCCCCTCAGTGCGGTGGAACTCGTGCCGCCTCTCTAACTCAGCGCTAGAAGGTCGCCTCTCCCAGGTTTACGTTGCCTGGATTTCGCGGCCAAATCGGGAACCACAGCGACTTCTTGACCGCCGTGATCCCCCAGAACTCGTCTGCCTGGCTTGGGTCGACGCTCAGCGGCTGGAACGTAATGGTCCCGTCTGTCGTGAGGCGGCCCAACTCGAGCGCCGTATAGGTTGTGAACCACATTCCGCCATCGGGTCCAATGACGAGCCGGCGCGGTCCGATAGGATTGGTGTTTCCACCAACGGCCCCCGGCACGGGAAAGACGGTCACGCCGCCGGTTGCGACGGTGTAGCGCACGAAGACGCCGTCGAAGTACTCGCTGATCCACATGTTCCCGTCCGGGCCTTCGGTGATGCCGAAGGTGTTCGATATGCACGCTGTGCTTGCGCTACAATAGACTTCGTTCGTGAAGCTGATGGTACCGGCAGTCGTGATGCGTCCCACGACGAGATGTTGGGGACTCGACGGATCGCCGGCGGGAAAGTACATCGCCCCGTCGGAGCCGACGGCGATATACCCGCTCGGGTTATAGGTATGAATCGTGCCCGGCGGTCCGGTGTAGTACAGCGTCATCTGCCCCGATGCGGTGATACGGCCGACGGCCGACGTATTGGCGTTTGCGCATAATACGTCGCCCGCATTTTGCGTCGTGAACCACATCGCGCCGTCCGGGCCCTCCACGATGCCGTTGGGATACGAGGGATAGATGTTACAAGAAGGCTGCGTCGGCAGCGGGTAGAGCGTGATCTTTCCCTTCGGCGTGATCGCGCCAACCGCGTTGAGCGGTCCGTCCACGAACCACACCTCGCCCTTGATGCCCGGCGTCACCGAGACCGGATAGTTGCAGCCACTCGGCGGATACTGGTAATTGAAGGCCGTCGCGATGCCCTTCGGCGTGACGCGAAGGATGCCGAAACATGGACTGCCGATCCACAGAGCCGTACCCTTTGGGCCAAGCGTAATGTCGGTGGGTTGCACCGCATCTGCCATTGTGAAGTACTTCTGTTTGAACGCTTGCGGCTGCCGTCGAACCATGAACGTCTGATGACGCACCGGCGTGGCCGAAATCATCGCGTGGGCCGGAAGTGCCGCACCCAAACTGGTTCCGAACACAATGATTGCGGCGGCGGCTGCGGAGAGCGGGCGATGAAGCATACGAAATTCCTCCATGACGGATGGGACGGGACGACGGTCCCGGCTGAGCCCATGGTACGCGAGCGCAACCGCAGCAAGTATGGGTGAAAACCCTACCGCCTGATGACGCCTAGTGGGGTTTCCCCCCATACGCCTGCGTGGCCAAGCCTGTTACGTTCGTCTCGGCACCGTAACGCGACGGTTTCGCGGGACGGGAACGGGCTCAACGCGCAGAACAACGTTCTCCGGTCCTTTCGGCTTCATTCACGTCGAGGTTACTGGTGATCTCACGGTCGGTCACGTGTTCCGTCCTCGTTGGGCGGCGCGAGGAACTCTGTGTGCTGAACGATGGCAGGAAAGGCCTTGCGCAAAGCCGTGGGACGGCGATCCTGATCTCCGGCGAGGCCGGTATCGGAAAGTCCAGGTTACTGACGGAGTTTCTGAAAGCGGCTGCCGAGGGTCGCGCGCGGAACGTCGCGTCAGCCCAGTGCCTCGAGGTCGCGCGCCGGCCGTTCGGTCCTATCCGGGAGTGGCTCGGCGCCCTTACGCCGCGTCGTCCCCGCGAACATTCACCGGCGATCCGCGAGGCGTTGGCCCATATCGTCCCCGAGCTCATAGCGGACGCACCCGACCGGAAGCTCGAGAAGGCCGACGTATTTGCAGCGTTGGCAGCGTATTTGCGCGCCACCGCCGATGAACGCGCGACGATCCTCTCAATTGAAGACCTTCACTGGGCCGATGCATCGACGCTCGAGTTCATCGCCTTTCTCACGACGCGCCTCGCTGGTGCTCGTCTCATGCTCGTGGCGACGTACCGGTCCGAAGAAACGGGGACGAACGACGCGCTGGCTTCGGCCGTTACGCGCATGTTGCGCGAACCCGTCGTGCACCGCATCGAGCTGCAGGGTCTCGCGCCGCGCGAAGTGCGCGAACTTCTGGAGCGCGCGCTCGAAGGCCATCCACCGCTGTCGCATGCCGCGCTCGCTGACGTCTCGGCGCGTTCTGAAGGCAATCCGTTTTTTGCGGAGGAGCTGCTACGAAGTGCGCTGGAACATCGCGACGCGCACAGTCCGCCAGGCTTGCCGCTCTCGATCCGCACCGGTATCCTCGAACGATTTGCGACGTTGAGCGATGAGGAACGGCGCATTATTACGGGAGCCGCCGTTCTTGGCTACCGCTTCGAGCCGCGCGTGCTGGCGCAAACCGTCGGTTGCGAATTGCGGTCGGTGCTGGCTGCCGTCCGTCGCGCTCGCAACTTGAACCTGATCGTTGACGACGGCGCGACGCCGGCACCATTCCGTTTCCGGCATGCCATCACGCAACAAACGATCTATGGCGACCAGCTCTCATTCGATGCGCGCCTCACGCACGAGCGCATCCTGCAGATCGTAGAAACGGCGAACGGCGCCGAGACGAACCTCGACCAACTCGCCTACCATGCGTGGGCCGCGAAGAACGACGCGAAGACCCTCAAGTACAATGAACGCGCTGGCGAGGCTGCGATCCGCATGCACGGGGTTGCGGAAGCTCGAACGTATTTCGACCGTGCGCTGAGGGTCGCTTCCAACGCTGAAGATCAAGCGCGGTTGCTCGAACGCGTCGGCGCTGTCGCGGTGATGCAGGGTCGCTCTGCCGACGCGCTGGACGCGTTCGAAGCGGCGCTGC
>JAFAXE010000187.1 GCA_019241305.1 Vulcanimicrobiota bacterium | reverse complement strand
TCGTTCGAAATATCGACATAGCGTGCCGTAAAGTCGCGACCCTCGCCGCAGTCGAATTCGCGCTCCCCGTATTGATGATTGCCGGCACCACTTACGTGACACGGCGCGCCGTTGCGCCCCTTCGACTTCGCTCGCTCATCGAAGATGAGCTCGCTCCGCTCAGGGTGACACGGTTAGCGGTATGGGCGCGGGCTGAGCCAGCCCAGAATCGGTCCACCCTTGTTGCTCAGCACCTCACCGTTGCGCACAAGCAAGTGCCCAACGCCGTGCACCGACGCGTCTTGTTCCAGGACGGTCAGCGAGCCGTTCCCCCGGCGGTCGACATGGACGTTTTCCACGACAGCGGTGTGTCCGCCGGTCCCACCCGTCTCATAACTCAGCACATCGCCGGGCATGGGAAGGATGCCGTATTTCGGTACGTTGACGTACTTGAATAGCGGCTCGCCACCGTTCGCTGGATCGTAGTTCAGGAGCAATTCGTCGCCGTTTCCGGCGAACGGAGGGGTGTTGAAAACGAGGTTCATCCACCGCAGGCTGAGCTCAGCCGCACCAAATTGCACGACTTCGGCGCCTGGAGCACCAAGTGCGGCCGCGATCGCCGGCGCGCCGGTTCCTGGACGCGGTCCACATGCCGGCACACCGCGAAAGATTGCACCCAGCGCGTGCCGCCAATCGTTCGCGAAGGTCGCTCGGTCGTAGTCTGCGCTGTCGCAGCCATCGCCGTAGCGCGCGGGTCGTTTGATCGCCGGAGCACTGAGCCAACTGGAAGCGCCGGCACGCGCGACGTCGCGCTTCACGGTCGTCGGGTTACCGACGGTGCCGTCGCTTGCGACAGAAACGCCACGCAGCGCTGCCGAAAAGTCCGCAACTGTGGTGAGCGCCTCGCTGGTCGGCTCGAATTGCACCTCGCGGATAATCCAGAGTCGCGGACCAGCCTCGGCTACCCACTCGGCAGTAAAAACGTCTCGCTCGAAATCGCGGCCTTCTGAAGTCGTTACGTGTTCGTGCCGCTGACTAAAGTCGCCGTCGACACGCTGTCCGAAGAGATCAATCGTGGGCGCATCTGTCGCAAATTCGCCGGTCCGCAAACGAAACTCGTCCAACGCCGTCCGATACTGTGCAGCCCCTCCGCGATGTGCAAGCGGCAGTATGTCCTCAATTCCCGGACGAGTACCAAAGGGCACCGCAATGACGCTCAGCGTTCGCTTGCGCGCTGGATCGAAAATCGTTGTCTCTTGGGTGGCGTCACCGGCAGAAGCCGAAAGGACCACACCATCGATTCCCGACACATTGACGCGCACGCCGTCGACAACGACGCTTATTGGACGGGAAGCCTGCGCAGGACGTGCGGTGATGGTGAGCGCAGCGAAAACGGCGAGAGTCATTGTTGCGAGCGAAAGGCGAGCGGCATTCATGGGAGTGTCGCTGTTTCGGCGCTATGCCGGCTCTTTCCGCTGGCGTAATGTTAAAAGAATCTTCATGTTTTGAGCGCGCACGCCGCGTTCATAAAACGAACTCCATGCCATCATAGGCAATTTCGGCACCCGCTTCCGCGACGGCACGCGCAGCCGCGGAATCCGGGTCCAACATAGGGTTGGAGTTATTGAGATGTACGAAGATGCGGCGGTTGTCGAGGGTGCCGATCGCCGCAAGGGTCCCGCCATCGCCGCCGACTGGTTGGTGTCCGAGGTGCCTTGCCGACTTCTCTCCAAGGCCGAGCGCTCGCATCTCATCGTCGCTGAAAAACGAACCATCGAGAAACGCTACATCAACGCCGGCGATGCGCTCGTACAGCCGATCGTGCAGCGCCGCAAAAATCGGAGCAAAGAGCGCTCGTCCACCGGTTCGGTGATCGATAACCTCGAATGCGAGGGCCGCGTCCGGCGCTTCCCGTCGGCCTGCATATCCTGGGGTCAAACCGCGAACGGAATGGGCAACAACCTCCAGCGCGGAGCCGATGGAATCGCCATCCCAAACCGAAGGGCATGGAACGTCGGGCTCGACCGCTTGCCAGCGGTGCGGCGGCTCCGTAAACGGGGCGAAGGCTGGCTGCGACGTCGCGATGCTGCGCACGAGTTGGCTGGAACGTAATACAAAATGATGTTCGCCCTGCTGCCGCAGAACCATCAGACCACCCAAGTGGTCGACGTTCGCATCGGTAATCAGTGCGCCGAGGATCGGCGTTCCGCGCAGCCCGCGCGGTTGCAGCGGCGGAAAGGCTTCGATTTGCGCCGCCACATCCGGCGACACGTTCACGAGGTACCACCGCTCGCCGTCATCGGAAAGCGCAAAGGACGACTGCAGCCGGAATGGCTGCACGCCCATTCGTGCCGCGCGGCAATTGCTGCACGCACAGTTCCATTGCGGCACGCCGCCGCCGGCGGCGGAGCCTAGGATACGCACGATCATCGCTGCTGCGCTCGACGAGCGCTATGACGCTTTCGCTGCAGCCGGCATGCGACGCGGTTCGAAATTGGTCTCTTCCTGCGCAACACGCCAGTCGGCGACGACCGCGTGCTGCGGACTCAGCGCACACGCTGGGTCCGTTGCGCCGGCTTCCCCCGTAAGCAAAAACGCCTGACAGCGGCACCCGCCCCAATCGACTTCCCGCCGCTCACAGGAACGACACGGCTCGGGCATCCAGCCGGTGCCGCGATACGCCTCGAATGCTGCCGACGAATACCAGATGTCACGGAGTGGACGGTCTTGCACACGGTCGAACTGGAGCGTGGAAATTGCGGCGGCCGCCGGACACGGCAACACGCGGCCATTGGGCGTCACCGTCATAAAGGCACGGCCCCAACCATGCATGCACGGCTTCGGGCGTTCTTCGAAGTAGTCCGGGACCACGTACGCGATCTCCATCCTCCGCCCGAGGCGTTCGCGAGCCGCAGCCACAACACGCACACCATGCTCAACCTGCGCTCGCGTCGGCATGAGCGCCGTCCTGTTACGGTACGCCCAACCGTAAAACTGCACGTTGGCGAGTTCCAGCCGCGTGATTCCGTACGATTCCGCAAGCCGAATGACGTCTTCGATGAGGTCGTGGTTGCGCCGGTGTAAGACGCAGTTCAGCGTCAGTGCGAGCCCCGTTTCCTGAACGCGTCGCAGCGCATTGAGTTTGCGAGTGTGCACCCGTGTGCCGGCGATTTCGTCGGCAAGGTGTTCTTCGGGCGCTTGCACGCTGATTTGCACGTGATCGAGGGCGGCGTCCTTGAGCTGAGCCAAAAGACCATCGTCGAGGAACGTGCCCTGCGTGATGAGATTCGTGTAGAGACCATGCGTCGACGCAGATCGGACGAGTTCGACGAGATCGCGCCGCAAGGTCGGCTCGCCGCCGGAAAAGTGTGCTTGCAGCACCCCGATCGCGGCAGCCTCACCGAGCACGCGCTGCCACTCTTCGGTCGAGAGTTCGGCGCGATAGCGGTCCAGATCAAGCGGGTTATAGCAGTACGGACACTGCAAGTTACACCGATACGTCACTTCGCATAAAATGGAAAGCGGACGCGGAGCAGTCACCAGCGCACCAAACGCCGTTCGCGAAGGCGGACGAACAATTCTCGGACGTCTTCCGCGATGTGATCCTCCGGGGCATCGTAGCCGCTCTCGCGCAAGGCACTCACGATATCGTCGATGCTCCGCCGGCCATCGAGCAGCCGCAGCGCGGCAACAGCCGACGCATTCAGCCGGACCACGCCCTCTGGGACTAGCAGGACGGCAGAACCATCCGCCTCCTCGCGCAAACGAACACCTCGCTCGAATGCCGGCACCGGGGTGGCGTTCATCGAAAAGCTCCGCAGGCAAGGGCCGTTGCATCCAAGATGCTCCAGAGAACGTCGCACTTGAAGCGCAGCGCCAAAACGCAGCGGTCCTGTGCGTCTTGCGTCACTGCGTGTTCGGTCACCCAGGACAGTGCCTGAGCCGCATCGTGCGGCGCGAGCACGATGCGCCGCTCGAAGTACGCGAGGCCCGCAGGCTCGATCCACGGATAGTTCGTGAGAATCGCTTCCAGGCGGCGTGACATGACGGGCGGACCAAACAATTCCGTCAGTGAGGATGCTACGGCTTCGAGCCACGGACGCGTGCGCGCAAAATTGATGTAGGCGTCAACAGCAAAGCGCGTCCCTGGAGCAACGGCCTGCTCCAACGCTGTTTCATCGTCGCCGAGGCCGACGGCCCGTGCGAGTGCAAGCCACGATTCGGTGCCGCCGCCTTTTTCGGTGAGCGTTCCATCGTGATCGGTAATCCTTTTTATCCACACGCGGCGGTATTCGCGTGAGGGAAGCCGCGCCAGGATATAGGCGTCCTTGATCGGGATCGCTTTTTGGTAGTAGTAGCGATTGACGACCCACGCGCGCACCTGATCGCGCGACAACTCGCCTGCGACGAGGCGCCGATGGAATGGATGCTTGTCGTGATAGCGCTCGTCGCCGACAGCCCGTAGACGCTCGACGAGCGCTTCCGGGGCGGCGACGGCGCTCACGCGCAGCTAGATCGTGCCGGAAAGGGCTTCTTAGAGACTGCTGTCGGTGCCGAGATACGCAGTGACTTCGGCGCCGAGAGGCAGGACTTCGAAGTCGGGGCGATCCCAGTGCTTACGAGTTTGGGTCATTGAGGTCTCCTCGATGAGGACGATGCTTGAGATCGTTCGTTGTGAATGTGGTTGTCACCTTCAGGTGATCATTTTCCTGAAGAGGGGCTGATTCGCACTTTGGAGGTGGTCGCACCAGCGTACGTGAGGGCTTTCGCTCCAGACGGATAGCCGTTGAACTTGAGGATGTACGCCATGATGTCGACGTATTCGTCTTTCTTAAGGGTCGCAGGTTCGTTCAGCGGCATCTGGAGGGAAAGAAACGAGAACAGGTCGCCGACTGTCAGTTTTGTGTTCTTGGCGAGTGTTCCCAAGGTCGCTCCAGAAAGGGCCGGCCCGACGCCGCCTTCGAGGCGTTCGCCGTGGCACGCTGCGCACTTCGAATCGAAAAGCTTTGCGCCCGCCGTCGCTTGCGCGGCGGTATAGAGCGCCGGCTTGGAGGAATCGGCACCCAAAGCGATCGCTCCCGCGGAGAGCGCAAACAGCGTCACCAAGGGAAGTGCCGCGCTGAACCGATTCCTCCGAAGCGTCACGGTCGAACGCCGTTCCCCGAGGCCGTCGTGGCTTGACGATGCAGCTCGTCCAGATCTTCCAGCGAATTGAGCCGCACCGCGTCCTTCACATCGTCGCGCTTGATGCCGGATGCGCGGCGCATGTTTGCGCCGAGTTCGTCCGAGTGGTTGTATCCCCGAATGGCGGCGTTATGCTTCTCGATCTTTTCCTTAGGAATATTGCCGCCGTTCTGTTCTACCACCCATTCTTCGAACTGCATATACGTTGGCTTGCGGTTCTTCACGTAGTCGACGACCTTTTGACGATCGAGGCCAAGCCCGTCGATGGTCATCTGATCGAAGCCGGACCCACACATATCGTAACCGTCGGCGAGCAGGCCGGCGTTTCCGAGCGTGAGCTTCGCCCACAAACGAGGGAGATGAATCGCTCCGAGCGGTCCGGCCGTATCGGAGCTGATCAGGGGAACGACCTTGGTTCTTGAGGCGGTTTCCATGTACGGGTTCTCCTCTTTGAGCGTGCGATGTACGATCAAGCGTGCGCGACTTCTTTGGCGCGGCGATCCTTGAAGGTCAGCTCAGCGACACCTGACTTGTCGATCTCGCCGAGACCAACCGAAACCATCCGGTCAAATTGCGCGGCGGTCGCTTCGGCGAGCGGCAATTCCAGCCCGACGTCGTGGGCGAGCGCCGTTGCGATATGTGAATCCTTGGCAGCATGGGCGCCTGAAAAGTAGACATCGTGATCGCGATTTTGCATGTCGGTGCCGTCGGTCTCCAGCACGCGTGAGTTTGCGCCCGTCTGTGAAAAGACTTCTCGCAGCATCGACAAGTCAAGCCCAAGCGCGCTTCCGAGCCCCAGACCCTCGGCGAGACCGGCGGTATTGATGTTCATCACCATGTTCACCAGCGCTTTGACCTGAGCGGCAGTGCCCGCCGGACCAATGTAGCGCAACGACGCGCTCATCTTTTCGAACATCGGACGGAGGCGGTCGAACACTTCCCGCTTGCCCCCGATCATCAAATAGAGCTTGCCCTCACGCGCCTGCGGGATCGAGCTCGCCATGCAGGCCTCAATGCTTTCTGCTCCGCGCGCATTCGCCCGGCGCTGCGTCTCCACGTGAACCGACGGCGTGATCGTCGCACAGTTCACGAAAATCTTGCCACGCGCGTCATTCAGCAGCGAATCGCCCGACTCGGCGAAAATGCGATCCATCGCGGCATCGTCGGTGACGACCGTGATGATGACGTCGGACGCCTTCGTCACATCGGAAAGATTTCTGGCGTGCTGCGTGCCTAGCTCGCGCGCCAGCTCTTGGCCCGCCTCAGGGCGCGTATCGTAGACCGCCGCAATGCTATAGCCGGCGTCCTTGAGGCGCCGCGCCATGTTGGCGCCCATGCGTCCTACTCCGACGAAACCAATCTTTTCTGCCGCGTTCATCGCGCTCACTCCTCAATCGGCCTACGTACCGCTGATATCCGGCGCTTTGTACAGCCGGACCCCATACTGCTCGAGAATCGCTTCGAATTGTCCCTTGTGTCCTTGAAGTACGCTGCTGAGGCGATCCCGCAGCCTCGTGTCGCCGGAACGCGTCGCCATTGCCATGGGAAAGGCGTACTGTTCCGGGGCCCCTTGACTGCGCGAGTTCGGAACCGCAACGACGGCAAACTCCGGATGCGAACGCAAGTAGTAACCGATCGCCGGCTCCCACGTAATCGCGACCGCGATGCGGCCGCTCTGGAGCGCCCGCAAGATTTCGTCGGGTGAATTGCCGGGGCTATCGGAAGTATCAAAAGGTACACTATGCGGCGTGAGCGCCCGGATCTTGAGGCCGTCCTCCGCCGGCGTTGCGGACTCGTACCCGATCCGCAAATTCTTGAGCGCCGGTGAATCCATCGACGTAATATCGTAGCCTCGCTTCTTCAGATACACGAAGACGTACGAAGAGATGTAATACGGCTGCGTCGGCGCGACGTTCTCGCTCGCGTACGGCACGTCGATCACCACGTCGCATTTCCGCGCTTCTAGGGTATCGTGCAGGAATTGATCGAAACCGCCCGGGCCGCGCGTCGTTTCCCACGTATAGACCAGCGTGTCGCCCAACATTTTTGCCATGAGCGACGCGAGTTTGTTTTCGAAGCCGTGCCCCGCGCGATTGGAAAATGGAAGGTAGTCAGGATCCGAGCACACGCGCAATTCCGCGGCGCGAGCTGTCGCCGTCATCGCTGCGAACGCAAGAAGAGCGGAACAAAGAACGAGGACGGGGCGGTTCATCGTGTACCTTTCGGAGACGGCCACTCCGGCGCCGGCCTCTTGGGACACAGCGCCGGAATGGCGATTTGCTGCTCTTTGTCTCGTGTCGATTCGAGCGTTAGAGCGAGAACACTACGAGGTCGCCCCCGAGGTTGACGTAGCTCTTCAGGTCTTGCGCCGCATTCACGGCACCCAGCCCTGCCGTCGGCTCGGTGAGACCGGCAGCCAAGCCGATTCCAGCCCAGCCTCCAACGCCGGAAAGCAGCGCAATGTATTGCTTTCCGTCATGCGTGTACGTCATCGGATTCGCAATGATGCCGGACGGC
Organism: Vulcanimicrobiota bacterium; assembly: GCA_019241305.1. GTDB lineage: Bacteria > Vulcanimicrobiota > Vulcanimicrobiia > Vulcanimicrobiales > Vulcanimicrobiaceae > JAFAXE01. Next base: position 25,756 of record JAFAXE010000187.1, on the reverse strand, counting down.
ATGTGGAACTTCCACAGTTCTTGGCCACTCTTCGCGCTGATGGCTTTGATCCAGCCGTCCATCGTTCCGTAGAACGCCACTCCGCTCGCCGTTGTAAGCACGCCACCCCATGCCGGGAAGCGCTCTTTGTCGGTCCAGACGATCTTGCCGTGCACGGGATCCCACGCGATCACCGCGCCGCGGTTACCGCCGGGTCCCGGATACATCTTGACAATGGCCCCAACGAACGGGAAGCCCGACTTATACTTGACACTGAAGGCCTTGTAGTCCATGCAATTGTGGTTGGTCGGAACGATGAAGTAGTCGTCTTTCGGATCCCAGGCTGCAGGCTGCTGATCTTTCGAACCCATCGCCGCAGGACAGATATTCGTTACGTTGACGCCGGCACGCGTTTCCTTGGACGCATCGACGTGCGGACGTCCCGAAGCCATATCGATACCTGTCGCCCAGTTGACGGAGGGGTCGAACTTCTCGGCAACGAGCAGTTTGCCGTTGCGGCGATCGAGCGTATAGCCAAAGCCATTGCGGTCGAAGTGAACGAGCGCGGGAACCTTCTGGCCGTTGATGTCGAGGTCGACGAGAATCATCTCATTGATTCCATCGTAGTCCCAAGCATCGTGCGGCGTCATTTGATAGCCCCACTTCGCCTCGCCGGTATCGGCATTGCGTGCAAAAATGGTCATCGACCACTTGTTATCGCCTGGGCGTTGCGACGGATTCCATGTGCCGGGATTACCCGTTCCGTAGTACACGAGATTGAGTTCGGGATCGTAGGAATACCAGCCCCAGGTCGTTCCGCCACCGACTTTCCACTCATCGCCACGCCACGTACGGATGCCCGCGTTCTTGGGGCCATTGAAGCTCGCGGGAATAAGCACGTCACGGTCAGGACCTTCACTGTAGGCGCGCCATGCGCGGCGGCCGTTGCTCAGATCATACGCCGTGAGATACCCGCGGACTCCGAATTCACCGCCGGAAACGCCCACGATGACGTAGCGGTTTTTTACGACGAGCGGCGCGTCGGTCATCGTCTGACCCATTTCAGGGTCGGCATTTTTTGTATTCCACAGCACGCGGCCGTCGGAAGCATTGAGCGCGACGACGTGGCCGTCCAGCGTGTTCATGAGGATCTTGCCATCACCGTACGCGACCCCGCGGTTGACGAGATCGCAGCACGCAACCGAGACGGCGAAGGGATCTTGCTTCGGCGTGTACTCCCATTTGATGCGTAAATCGCTCAAGTCGACGGCGAACACGTGGTTCGGAAACGCCGACTGAAAGTACATCGTGTCGTTGATGACGAGAGGCTGGCCTTCGTGGCCCCGTGTCGCGCCGGTCGACATGGTCCAGGCCACTTTCAGGTTTTTCACGTTTTCCGGCGTGATCTGGTCGAGCGTGCTATACCGGGTGTTGGCGTAGTCTTTTCCGGGCATCACCCATTCCCCGGACATATCGGCGGCAGAAACGCGCTGCGGAACAACGCTGATCGTTTTCCACAAACCGCCGACTACGACGAGCGCAAGCGCCGCAATCACGGCGACCAGTGCTAGCTTTCTCTTCATGTCATCCCTCGATGGAAAGCCGCGCCGCACGAAACTACGCGCGACCGGGCCCGCGCGCCGGTCCGCCGCGAACAAAACTGCGCGGCCTAACCCGAGCCTAATCCGGCGCTCGCGCGCTGAAAAGTCAGCCGGACGGTGTACGTGGATAAACCACGTATCTGCGGAACAGGGTCCAACTCACGCAAGAATTTTTCGTGAAAACGCCGTATTCTCTGGTACGGCACCCCAGCGCCCACGGGGGAGATGATGCTCAAGGACCAGGTAGCCGTGTCGGCAGCGCGCACCCGTCCGATCGAGGTGGGCATCGTTGCGGACCGCGACACCACCCGCAGAACGCTGCTCGCGGTCCTGGCGCACGATCATGAACTGCGAGTCGTCGGCACGGCCGCGGGAATCGATGACGGTGCACGCCTTCTCGACCTGCCGAACCTGCGCGTCATGCTCGTCAACCTCGATCTCTCGGCGCCGAGCGGTCCAGCTCCAGGCGTCGAATTCATCCGCCGTTCGAAGGAGCGGCGGCCCGATGTCGGGATTTTGTCGTTGAAACGCCGCACCGAGGAGCATTTGCTGCGCGCTGCGCTCGATGCAGGCGCGGACGCATGCTGCTTAGCGACGACGTCTCAAACGAGGCTCCTTCAGGCAATCAAAGCCGTCGCGGAGGGCGCGACGTGGCTCGACCCCGAGATCTCCCGCATCCTCCTTCATCCGTTGCCGGCGGCACTCGGGCACCAAGGTGTTCCGGGGGTGCACCTCTCGCCGCGTGAGCGCGATATTCTTCGGCTCGTCACCGACGGCTACACGAACGACGAGATCGCGGAACGGCTCACGTGCGCCACGGCCACGATCAAGACGCACCTTCTTCATCTCTTTTCAAAGCTCGGCGTGCACGACCGCGTGAGCGCTGCCGTCGCGGCACTCCGCGGCGGCCTCCTGTAACCTACAGACCTTTAACGGTGGCGCGGAGGGGCGCAGCCGGCGACTCAGCCGGCGGCGCAGGTTCCCCACTCGAGGCCACGCTGGCAACGATGCGCTCTGCCGCCGCATACGGGTCTGCCTCTTGTACAGGCTCGGTGTCGAGCGCACCGAGCGCCGCGTCGACGCGGCGTTCCATACGGCCCATCGCCAGTTGGCGCGCCTGATGCAAGAACGCGGCGCGACGTTTGCGCGTACGTTCGCCGCTCTGGACCAGATAGTCGCGGTGTGCCGCGATCGCATCCCACAACTCGCCGACGCCACCGCCTTGCGTCGCTTGCGTCGAGACGACCGGAGGCTCCCAGCCGGGAAATTCCAGCATCTCCAGCATGGAACGAATCTCGCGGCGCAGCTGTAAGGCCATCGGGTGATCCGACTTGTTGACGACGAAGATGTCGGCAACTTCCAGGATGCCCGCTTTCAACAACTGCACGGAATCGCCGCTTCCGGGCTGCAAGGCGACGACCGTCGTATCGGCCAGTTGCGCGATCTCGATCTCCGATTGGCCAACGCCGACGGTCTCGACGATGACGACATCTTTGCCGAATGCGTCCATGAGTGCGACGGCATCCCCGGTTGCGCCGGCGAGGCCGCCCAGATGCCCGCGGCTCGCCATCGAACGAATGAAGACCGCTGTATCGGTGAAATGTTCCGCGAGTCGAATGCGGTCGCCAAGAATCGCGCCGTGAGAGAATGGCGAACTCGGATCGACGGAGACGACACCGACCGTTTTCGCTTGGCGACGGACGAGCGCGATAAGTGCCCCGATGAGCGTCGATTTCCCGACTCCGGGCGGTCCGGTGAAGCCGATCGTCATGGCGCGTCCAGTCCGCCCGTAGAGCGCGCGCATGGTCTGCGCGCCCGCTCCCGCTTCCGAACGCGAGATGGCACGCGCCAGTGCGCGAGGCTGCCCCTCCAGAAACGCTTTCACCAGCGCGCCGTCGCCGTGCATCGACGCCGCTTTGTTGCCGCCGCTGTGAGCGCCCTTCAACGCGCAACGTTCGAACGCACGCGTCCAAGATCGGCAACGGCGTGAACGATGCCGATTGCCGCAGCGATCGCGCAGGCAGCTGCAGCCAGGGCGCACACCGCAAACAGGAGCGAACGAAACGCAACTGGGCCCAGCCGTTCAAACGCGCCGGCGGTGAGGACCCAAAACACCAGCGCCACGAGAGCGGAGCCCACGACGACGAACGCCAGGCGTGCCATCTCCGCACTCACCGCCAAGACGGCGCGGTTGGGGGCGAGTTCGGCGACCGCGTCGACGTACCGCCGGCGGTATCCAAACGTGCGTTGTAAGTATGCGCCCATGGTGATGCGTTCGCCGCCGCCCCTTTGCACGATCGTTGTTCTGATCGCCTTCGCCTGTTTCGCTGAATCGCTGGAACCGGCGCAGTGCGCACAAGCGGTCACGGGTATCGTCGCCGGCCGGGTCGTTTCGGCGGCCAACGGAGCGCCGATCGCCGTAGCCGAGGTTGCCGCGGCTTCGGCATCAGGGCGTTATCGCACGTACACCGACCAGCGCGGACGATACGCGCTCGTCGGCGTTTCGCCGGACACCTACGCCGTGACGATCGCAGCGCGCGGTTACGAGAGCCGTACGCTCGGCGGCATTACGATCCTACCGGGTGCGACCGTTACCGTGGACGCGCAGCTGGTCACCGCGCTCCGTGAAATCGGTCGCGTCACGGCACGCGGCGCACAAACAGGCGTCAGTATCGGGGAGACGGAGAACGTCTTTCGCGTCGTGGGGGAGCGCGCGCGAGGACTCCCCGCCGCATCGGGTTCTGGACTCGGTCCGTACACTGCAAACTCCGTGCAGGGCGCCGTCGCCGCGGTTCCGGGCGTCGAACAAGATCAGTTCGCCAACGTCATCCTGCAGGGCGGTAAGGTCCAGGACACCGTGTTCAGCTACAACGGGGTACCGGTACCGCAAGCGCTGATCGCGGAACCGGGCGGGAATATCGTCGGCGCGCAGCTGCCGACCACCGGACTCGGTTACACGACGGTTGAAACGGGTGGCCTATCGACCTCGAGCAATCAGGCCTTGGCGGGGATCATCAACGAGATTCCTGCTACCGGAATCTACCCTGGCGTCACGACGGTCGCGCTCTCGCAGGGAATCACGCCCGCACTGCATCGCGGCGAGATCCAGAGCCGTTGGGCGTCGCCGAATTTGCGACAGCGCTACGCGCTCGATGCCGCCTTGGGAAGTCAGCATTTTTCGTACGGCGACGGGACGTCGTTCTATCCGTCCGAGGCCGGAACGTACGGCGTCGCACTTGCAGACAACGCCCAGTTTTCCGTGGCGGCGAATGTGCACGTCAAAAGCGGTGAAAAAGACGACCTTTCGTTCGTCGCCTTGATTGGACAGGAAACGTTCGATCAATACGGCACGCCGTTTTCGGGGCTCACGTACGGCCTGCTCGCGACGGCCCAGACGCCATTTCCGGGCGGCGCTCCGCCTGACACACCCGTGACCTCGCCGACTCGGATTCGCGGGCAGTATAGCATCCTGCAACTGGCGGACCTGCGAACGTTCGCCCACTCATCGATACGCCTGAGCGCGTACCGCTCGGCGTATAACTCGCTTTCCGTGGGGCCGTACTGGGACGATCTTTCCTTTCCCAACGGACCGATTTCGTATTATGGTACGCAGCACGGCGAGCTGTACGGGCTCGGTTTCGACGTACAGGACGTCGCGAGCGAACGCCACACGCTCAGCTATGGAGCGGAAGGCCGTTCGCAAACCGCCTTTGTGGATGAATTGGTCCCCACGCAGAACGACCGGCTTGTCTCCGCGCCGATTCTCAACTCATTCCTGACGTATGTTTCGGACCGCTGGACACCGAGCGCGCGCTTGTCGGTCACGGCGACGGCCCGCCTCAACGGAACGCATGTCCTGCGCAGCGACGGCAACAGTTACGGGCAGACATCGCTCGATCCGCACCTTGGACTCAATTACCGCCTTCCGAAAGACTTCGGGATCCTGCTCACCTACGACCACGTCACGGCGGCACCGCAGCCCCTCGAGACGCAACTCGCCGACCGTAACACGCCGGTGCCATTCGTCGAGGTCGCGCCGGAAGTGGGTCAGGAATTCGAGGCCGGCTTCGAGCATGGTGGGAAGGCCCGCGGACGCATCGCGTATTTTGCCAAAGCCGAGCGAAACCTGATCGACGTCCTGCCCGTGAACTTTCATGCCATCGTGGCGGGCGGAAACAATCCGAGTCCCATAGGCGTTCCGACGAACGCGGGCGACTTGCTCGCGCATGGCTTTGATCTGTCGCTCGAAAGTGGTCCGGTCGCCTTGTCTGCGACCTATGTGCGCGGTTTCTCATCGAGCGCATCGCAGTTCGCGTACAATAGCCTCAACGTCGGCGCGATCGCTGCGGGACATCTCTTCCCGCTCGGATACGTTCCGGATTTCGTCGCGTCCCTGCGGTATCGCGCCGTCCTGGGAAAGCGGGTCAGCGTCGTCCCCGTCCTGTCGTACCAGTCGGGCTATCCGTTTGGCAACGGACGCGCGACCTGGAGCTTCGACGCGCATCATCGGCCCGTTCTGGTAGCCAACGACAACCACATCAATCCCGGCTACAACTATTGGTTCTTACGCGATCCGTCGAAGCCGTACGAGCCGAACTCGAATCCCTACATCGGCTCCCTGGGAACGCCCGAAGGAACCGATCCCAATACGTTGCGCACGGCGCCGCAGCTGCTGGCGTCCCTCCACGTCGATGTCGCGCTGTCGCCGAAGCTACGATTCTATGCCGACGCGTTCAACCTGTTCGCGGTCGCGACACCCACCCAACTCCAGTCGAACCCGTACCTCATCGGTCCGCCGGGATATCGCGGTGGAAACGCCGCCTACGCGCGCTGGTACGGCCAGCAACTGGGTGCTGACCCGTATCCTTTATATGTGCTCGGTAACGGCGTCCCGACGCTCGATGGGACACATCAGACCCTTCCGTGGCGCTACGGCACCGCGGGCTACGTGCCCGCCTCGTATCCGAACGCCCGCTCGGTCTTTCTGGGGCTCGAGCGGCAGATCTGAGCCCAGACGGGGCGGCTTCCCTTGCAGTCTGCCGCGGGGTGGGAAGGCTGAGCGCCATCCGCCAACAGGGACGGTCGCATGAATCAGTCCGGCTATTATCGACACCCGACGATCGCAGGAGACGCGATCGTCTTCGTCTGTGAGGACGATCTGTGGAGCGTGGCGCGCAGCGGCGGCGTCGCTCGTCGTCTTACCGCGAGCGCAGGAGAAACGACGTTTCCGCGCCTCTCGCCCGACGGCGCGACGCTCGCGTTTGTCGGGCGCGACGAAGGCGGCCCGGAGGTCTACACCATGCCGGCGATCGGCGGGCCGCCGCAGCGCCTGACATTCCTTGGGCCAACCGTTTGCGTCGTATGCGCATGGAGCGCCGACGGCAAGCAGATCGTGTTCAGTTCGGACGCCGGCTCACCGTTCGAACGAGAAACGGTCGGGTACACGATTGACACGAACGGTGGACAGCCCGTTCCGCTCGGACTTGGCCACGCGCGAACGCTTTCGCGCGCGCGCGATGGACGACTCGTGATCGGCCGCAACAACGATGACCCCGCGCGTTGGAAGCGTTATCGCGGAGGGACCGCGGGAGACATTTGGGTCGACGCTGATGGGAGCGGAACGTTCAGGCGCCTGTTGAGCCTTCCCGGAAATCTTTGCTGGCCGATGTGGACGGGCGAGCGTGTCGCCTTTCTTTCCGATCACGAAGGAATAGGGAACATCTATTCCGTCCGCGTCGACGGAAGCGATCTGCGCCGGCATACCAACGAAACGACGTACTTCGTGCGCTTCCCCTCGACCGACGGGCGCACCATCGTGTACACGGCGGGTGCTCGAATTTGCGTTCTCGATCCGGCCACGGACCGCGTCGACCGCCTCGACGTGGCGACGCCGTCGACGGCGCCACAAACCGCGCGCCGCTTCATCGAAGTCTCCGAAGGTCTCGAGCATTTCGCTCCCAGCCCTGACGGAACGGCGCTCTCGCTGATCTCGCGGGGCGCTCCCGTCACCATGCCGCTGTGGGAAGAGGCCGCAGTCCAACACGGCACCGGAAGCACCGTACGCTATCGGGAAGCCGAATGGCTGCACGACGGCAAGCGGTTCGTCTGCGTCAGCGACGCCGACGGCCGCGAGCGCATCGAACTGCACGGCGCATTCAAAGACGGCGAAGCCACCGTCGTCACCAAATCCGACATCGGACGCGTCACTGAGCTGGCGGCCTCGCCGATCGCCGACGTGGTCGCGTTCGCGAACCATCGCAACGAGCTCTCACTCGTCGACATCGATAGCGGGCACGTACGCCTCATCGACCGTAGCCCGGCCTCCCGAATCAGCGACCTCACGTTCTCACCCGACGGACGCTGGCTCGCCTACTCGTGCGCCGTCAACCCCGACCCGGCGACGACGGCGAACGCAGAAACGGCGATCCTGCGCATCGCCAAGGTGAAGAGCGGTGAAGTTCACGACGTCACCTCGCTCCTGCGCGTCGACCGCGCGCCTGCATGGGATCCCGAAGGCAAGTATCTGTTTTTCATCTCGACGCGCGACTTCAACCCCATCTACGATGCGCTACAGTTCGACTTGAGTTTCCCGATGGCGTCGCGTCCGTTTGCGCTCTCGCTGCGCGCGGACGTGCCTTCGCCCTTCGTCCCGAAGCCGGCGCCGTTGCATCGCAATAAGCGTGCCGATGAAGACGACCGCGACCGCAAACCGCCGCACATCGACATCGACTTCGACGGCATCGAGGGACGGATTCTGGCGTTTCCCGTCGACGAAGGGCAGTACGGCGATATCGTCGCGGCCCGCGGCCGCGCGCTCTTTACGAAGTTCCCGGTGAAAGGCATCAAGCCGGCGAGCCGCACTTGGGAAGATGAGGAAGAGATCGGCGACCTGTGGGCTTATGACTTCGTGGAGCAGCGGGCCGTCATGATGCAACGCGACGTTTCCGAGATTCGGCTCGCTGCTGACCACCGCACCCTGCTCTATACATCAGACGAGCGCATGCGCGCAATCGATGCACTGCGGGACCTTCCCGAAGACGACGACGTCGAGGAAGAGAAGAATGACAAGGAGCCGAGCCGGCGTTCCGGTTGGCTCGATCTCACGCGCGCCAGCGTCCTCGTCGAACCCTCCAACGAATGGCGGCAGATGTATCACGAAGCGTGGCGGATGCAAGGCGAGCAGTTCTGGGATGAGCACATGTCCGGCGTCGACTGGGATCTCGTCCGACAACGCTACGCCGCCCTGTTACCGCTGGTGCGAACGCGCGCCGAGCTCTCCGATCTCATGTGGGAAATGCACGGCGAACTCGGCACGTCACACGCATACGAAATCGGAGGCGACCATCGCGAGCCGCCCCAATACAAACGTGGCTTCCTCGGCGCCGACTTGCGTTGGGATCGCGGCGCGCAAGGGTACCGCATCGAGCGGATCTACCGCGGCGATTCCTGGGATCGGGCGGTCGATTCGCCCCTCGCCGAACCGGGACTCGACGTGCGCCAGGGCGACACGATCGTGGCCGTCGGAGGCCGTCAAGTTTCGGAACAGATATCCGTCGACGAACTGCTGGTCAACGCCGCAGAGCGTGACGTTCCGCTGACAATCCTGCGCAACAAGGACCGCCGCCGCGTCCTCGTTCGCACCTTGAAAGACGAACGCATGTTGCGCTACCGCGCTTGGGTTGAGTTCAATCGCCGGTACGTCCACGAACGCACGCAAGGCCGCGTCGGCTATCTGCACATCCCCGACATGGGCCCCTGGGGCTTCTCGGAGTTCCACCGGGGATATCTCTCCGAGTTCAATCGTGAGGCGCTCATCGTCGATGTTCGCTACAATCGAGGCGGCCACGTTTCGCCGCTCTTGCTTGAAAAGCTGGCGCGTAAGCGCGTCGGCTACGACGTTTCACGGTACGGACCGCCCGTGCCGTACCCGCCCGAGTCGGTCGCCGGACCGATGGTCGCCCTGACGAATCAGTTTGCAGGTTCGGACGGCGACATCTTCAGCCATTGCTTCAAGCTCTACAAGCTTGGCCCGCTCATCGGGAAACGAACCTGGGGCGGCGTCGTCGGGATCAATCCATACCACCGGTTGGTCGATGGGACCATTACGACGCAACCGGAATTCTCGTTTTGGTTCGTCGACGTCGGTTGGGGTGTCGAGAACTACGGGACCGATCCCGACTACGACGTCGACATCGCGCCACACGATGTGCGAGCCGGGCACGATCCCCAAATGGAGCGCGCGCTGGAACTCATCGCGCAACTGCGCGCGACCTCTCCGAACGGGAAGCCACATTTCGACCGGCGGCCAAACCTGAGGTTGCCGACGGCGCTCGGCGAGGTGGTCGCGCCCGTTTAGCGGTAGGTTCGCCGCGAATCGAAGCAGTCGCGCACTGACTGCAGACCTATGAGGCTCGCATGACGGAGGAGACTCCGCGCTGAAGTTCAGTGCGATGCCCCGCCGTCGTCTTCGGCTCTCCTGCGCGGCCATGGCACTAGCGCTGCTAGCAGCGACGGCTACCGTTCCGGCAATCGCAAGGGAACGCTCGGCAAAGTTGACGGTGAACGACGTCGTCGCGCGCGCACACACCGTGAACGATCCTCCATTGAGTACGAAGACGCGCGTGGAGGAATGGGAGCTCAGCGCGGAAGGGCTCGCCGGGACGCAAACGATCGTACGCCGAGGCCATGACTTCACCGTTACGACGCGCCTCGGTCCATTTCAATCGGCCTGGGGCCGTATCGGCGCGCAGACGTGGCAGCAGGACGAGAACGGCGTGACGCTGCTCGACCGTGAGCGGCCAGATCGCGTCACCGCGCGCACGATGGAACGGGTTACCTCACCCCTGGACGCCTACGCCGTCCTGGAAACGTACGCCAGCGGTCATCTCAGCCGCTCGTACTACGATCCTCGAACCTTCGTACTACTGCGTCGCGAGAAGTGGTTCGGCGGCCGCTTCATGTCGACGGTGTGGGACGATGTGCATCCCGAGGGCAAGGGGCGGGTTCAAGCGTGGCATTACGACGGCGAGGATGTCGACGGCAAGCGCTTTGACTACCGTCTGCGTTCCGAGCGCGAAGGGACACTCGCCGACGATGCGCTGCTTGCGATTCCACACAATCGTCGCACGCTCGTCGAGTTCGCAAACGCGCAGCGCGCCGCTCGCCTTCCCGCGCGCTTCCAACACCGGCGGATCCGGGTCCGCGTCGCGCTCAATCGACGAGTCTATGATTTTCTGCTGGACAGCGGCGCATCCGGCATCATCCTGTCCTCCGAGGCGGCACGTCAATTACGTCTCGAAGTGTTCGGCGCAGCGCGTGCTTCGGGCGCGGCCCCCGTCACGTCTGGGCGTGCGATCGTTGCGCAAATGGATATCGGTGCGCTGCGCCTGCGCGACGTCGTCGTTCGCACCGCACCGCTCGGAAATGAAGAGCGGCGTCAACGCATTTGGGGCCTGCTTGGCTACGATTTCCTGGCATCGTGCGTTTTGCGCATCGACTACGGACACGGCACGCTCGACGCGTACGAGAATGGCTCGGTCGGCGTACCGCCCGGTGCGACGGTGGTCGATCTCCATCTCGATAACCGGGTCCCGGAAACGTCCGTACGGGTCGGCGATTCGGTCGGCGACAATTTCCTTATCGATACCGGGGCTGCCACGACGGTCTTGTTGCTCTCACGCTTCGTGAACGCACACCGCGCAGACGTCGAAGACGAAGGCGTTGGAGCGGTCCTGGCAAGCTCCGGCATCGGCGTGGCAGCGAACGGCATCGGCGGGCGCATCGGCATCCGGCCCATTCAGGTCAGACGCTTTCGCTTCGCCAATCGCACTTTTGAAGATACGATCATCTACGCCGCCGATTCGCCGCACGCGCTCGGACTGGACGGGATCGACGGCCTCGTGGGCGCCGACGTCCTCTCGCGCTTCACCCTCTTTCTGGACTACGCGAACGCGCGTATGATGCTGGAACCCCCGGGCTCCCGCTACTAAAGTCGCCTCGCTGCGTCGCGCAACGTTGACCGCACCTCGCGGGTCCTGGTAGGATGGCTGAGCCGAAGCAGGGTGGGACCGCCGCCCTCACCGGATGCCCTCGGGCGATCCGGTCCAAGCCCTCGGAGCCGTCCGGTAGGCTCCGCGTGCGTGGGGTGCTTTGGCATTCGCCACGTTTTTTGTTTGCCTCGAGGGAGGAGAGCCCATAGCACGACCGCTCCGCGTCAACGACCAAATTCGGATTCGCCAAGTCCGCGTGATCGACGAAGACGGCACGCAACTCGGCGTGATGCTCACGGAAGATGCGCTCGGCTTATCACGCCAGCGCGGACTCGATTTGATCGAGGTCTCACCGACGGCGAATCCCCCAGTATGCCGCGTCGGCGACTACGGTCGGCTGAAGTACGAGCAGTCAAAGAAAGACAAGGACGCGCGCAAGAAACAGGCCAGTCGCGAGCTGAAGGAAGTGAAGTTGCGTCCGAAGATCGAGACGCACGACTACGAGACCAAGGCGCGCATGGCAGAGCGGCTTCTGATCGATGGCGGCAAAGTCAAAGTGACCATCATGTTCCGGGGCCGCGAAATTACGTACACAAATTTCGGACGGCGACTCCTCGACCGGATGGCCACCGACATGGCACCGATCGCGACGGTCGAGCGCGAGCCGAAGCTCGAAGGCAAAAACATGTTCATGATTCTCGCACCGCGAGCCGTCCCAACGGGCCCACCAAAATTCACTCAACTGCATGCGCCCGCCCCGGCGGCAGCAGCGACCACAGGAGCATAAAACCAGTGCCGAAGATGCGAACTCACCGCGGAACCGCCAAGCGCGTCAAAGTCAGCGCCAACGGGAAAGTGACGCACCGTCACCAGTTCAGCGGTTGCGGACACATCCTGAGCAAGAAGACCCGTAAGCGCAAACGCCATTTTCGCAAGGACCAACCGGTGTTTGCGGGCGACCTGCGCCGTTTCGCCGCGCACATCCCCTACTTGCTGTAAGGAGAAAAGCGATGGCACGAATCAAACGAGGACTCGCCAAGACCAAGCGCCGGCGCAAGGTCATGAAGCTCGTCAAGGGCTTCCGCGCCGCGCGCCGGAGAAACTATCGGGTCGCCAACGAAGCGCTGTTGCATTCGCTGGCCTACGCCTACCGCGACCGCCGCGTCCGCAAGCGCGACTTCCGCGCTCTGTGGATCAGCCGCATCAACGCCGCCGCACGACGCGAGGGTCTTTCCTATTCACGCTTCATCGACGGGCTGCGCAAGAGCGGCGTGACGCTCAACCGGAAAGCGCTTGCCGATCTTGCGGTCTCGGATCAGGCCGCGTTCGATTCCCTTCTTCAGGTCGCCAAGGCGCGACTCAGCGCAGGCGCCCCCGACCGTTTGGCTTCGTAAATTCCGGCAACGATTCCAAAGCCATGCCGCCCCAGGAGCCGCTCATGAAGAAGGAACGATCGAAGCAGCGCGACGTCGCTACGGGAATGGCGCTTCTGCTGATCCACGCCGGTGCGCTGGCCGCTTTCGTTCCGGCGTTCTTCTCCTGGTCTGGGGTAGGGCTCGTGTTCCTCCTGTGGTGGATCACCGGCGGGATCGGCGTCACGCTGGGCTACCATCGACTGATCACGCATCGCAGTTTACGCGTTCCGCGCTTGTGTGAGTACGCGATTGCGACGCTCGGGACGCTGGCACTACAGGGCAGCCCGATCGAATGGATCGCAACGCACCGCGCGCATCATGCCAATTCCGATCGCGACGGCGACCCCCACGACGTGCATCGTGGATTACCGTGGGCGCACATGGAGTGGCTGTACCGCGCGAATGCGGCGCGACTCTCTCCCGCGGAGCGGCGCCACTACGCGCCCGACTTGGTTGATGATCCGTTCTATCGCGCGCTCGAAGTGCTCGCGATTCCGCTTCAAGTGGCGCTTGGCGTCGTGTTGCTGATCCTGGGGGGCTGGTCTTGGGTCGTTTGGGGAATCTTCGTGCGCCTCGTGTTCACGTATCACTGCACGTGGTTCGTCAATAGCGCCGCCCACGCGACCGGATACCGAACCTTTCGCACCGGCGATCGTTCGACGAACTGTTGGTGGGTTGCGCTGCTTTCGTTTGGCGAAGGCTGGCACAACAACCATCACGCGTTCCAGTTTTCGGCGCGCCACGGCCTACGCTGGTTCGAGTTCGACATGACGTGGCTCACGATTCGATTCTTACGGGCGATCCGTCTGGCGCGCGACGTCAAACTTCCGTCGCCTCAAATGATGGAGCGCCTGCGGCTCCGCGGCCGGCAAACTCGCGGGGTATCGGCCTAGGAGTGTTCACTTCGAGCAGGCACGCGCCCAGGCGAGCGCGATCTGCGTCTTGGCGTCGCGCAGCTCATCGCGCTCCACCATTGCCCATGCCTCATTCACGGAGAAGATTCGCAGCTCGAAGGACTCGCTGGGTTCCGGAGAGGCCTCGCCTTCTTGCAGACCCTCCGCAACATAAAAGCGCAGCAGCTCGTTCGAAAATCCCGGCGTCGTGTACGTTCCCCACAGATAACGCAGGGTGCGTGCGCGATAACCCGTTTCCTCACGAAGTTCGCGCAGCGCCGCGGCCATCGGATCCTCGCCTCCTTCGAGCTTGCCGGCCGGGACTTCCCAAAGATCGCGATCGACGGCATGCCGCCGTTGCCGCACGAGCACGATCTTCTCAGGTTGCGGTTGCGCGATGATCACCACGCCGCCGGGGTGCTCGACGACCTCGAAGTCACGGCTGCCACCGCCCTTCTTTTCGAGTTCATCGACGCGCAGCGAAACGATTTTCCCGTCGTAGATCCGGCGCGACCCGCACACGCGGTCGCTCATCCGCCTTCCCCCGCTGACCGTGTCCCGCCGACGCGCGCGAGGACCTCCAGCACGATCCCAAACTCTACCGAGGAAATGCAGGCGCCGATGAGCCAACGGCGCGGTGCGAAAAGTTCGCTGAGCGCGAGGACGATTGCGACGAGAAACGCGCCGTCTCGCGTTGCGCGAACCCGGCTCCCCGCGTCGTCGCTCGAGAGATTTCGTCGCATCGAGCCGATTTGAAATACCGCAAGCGCCAGCAGCAGCAGCGCCGCGGGGATCGGAAAGTGGCGCAGATTTTGCAGCAGTGCCCACCCGAAGAGCAGTAGGGCGACGCCGATGACGACGATCGATGCCAGCTCGACCCAGTGCGCGGAGCGTTCGGACACGCTAGCGCTTCGTTCCGGCGCGGGCGCGATATTCGCGCAAGGCGAAGCGGCGCGTCGCATGGTCACGGCGCTGGGCACGCATAGCCCGCAACTCCACCAGGTCCGGGCACTCCTGGAGCGGCGAGGCCGGCGCGACCAAGGGCGGTTTTCCTTCGAGGGGCCGACGTTGCTGGCCGAGGCGGTCGCCTCCGGGACCCAGATCGAGGCGCTCTACGCGACGCAGAGAGCGTACGAATCCCTGCCGGCGGCCTTGGTCGAGTCGCTTTCTTGCCCGGTCTACCTCATCAGCGAGCGAGCCCTGCGGAAGGTTTCGGACCTGGAGACGCCGTCGGGCGTTCTGGCGGTCGCCGCCACGCGTTTCATCGAGCTCGATCGGCTGCTGTCCGGGGGCGCGACGGCATTGTTGTTGGCGAGGGTGGCGGACCCCGGGAATGCCGGAACGTTGCTGCGCTCCGCCGAGGCCTTCGGCGTTGACGGCGTTTTGTTCGACGAAGAGGTCGTCGATGCGTATAATCCCAAAGTCGTCCGCGCTTCGATGGGATCGATCTTTCGCCAACGCTGCGCCGTCGTAGAACTGCAAGAGTTGGCCCAAAAGGCTCACCGCGAGCGGTATGCCCTCGTAGCAACCGACCGGCGGGGCGTTCCGCTTCCTCAGTTCGCCTTTCCCGAGCGTTGCATCATTGCGGTCGGACACGAGCGGACGGGTCTTTCCGGGCGACACGTGGAGTGGGATGCTGCAGTCGCGATTCCTCAGGAAGGCAAGGTCGATAGCCTCAACGCGGCGATGGCCGGATGCATCGTGCTCTACGAGCACGCTCGTCAACGCCGTCTCCGCTCGAGCGATGTGTCAACACGCAACAACGCCTGATTTGTCAAGACTTGGCGACCCCCTAGCCCTGTGTTACAATTCCTTCGTCTTCGGGCACCCAACGCAGAACGAACGCGCCGAAAGAGAAGGGGTACCGCGTAACGATGCTGACTCCCGACTTCTTCTGGAAACTGTTTACCAGCACCGGATCGATCAGCGCCTACTTGATGTATCGCCGGCTGCACGCGAGCCCCGCAGGCAGTTCGTAGCTCCAGAAGGGACACGTATTGTGAGAGCGCCCGGCCGCATCGGCCGGGCGTTCTGCGTTTGCAGCCTTCCACACCACGATGATGAAAGGATTTCGTGACACCGGATAGCCCGCTTACCGAGCAACTCGGCGACATCGAAAGAGCGCTCCGCGCTGAGCTCTCGCAAGCGCAAAACGAGGACGCACTCGAGGACGTGCGCGTCCGGTTTCTCGGGCGTAGCGGTGAAATCACGGCAGTCCGGCGCACGATCGGGAAGTTACCGGCGGGGGAGCGGCCAGGTGCCGGCAGGATCATCAACGACGCCGTCGCCGAGTACGAAACGCTGTTTGAGCGCCGGCGCGAAGAACTCGCGCGAGAGGCGCTCGAGGAGCGCTTGCGTCAAGCGATCGATGTCACGTTTCCTGGCATCCCGCCGCTCGTCGGGAGCATCCATCCGATCCGCCGTACCATGGACGATTTGCTCGCCTATTTCGAACGGCGAGGGTTCGCCGTCGTCGTCGGGCCCGAAATCGAGAGCGATTACAACAATTTCGACGCGCTCAACATTCCGCCCGATCACCCGGCTCGCGAAGGGCTCGATTCGTTTTACCTTCGACCCGATCTGGTGCTCCGAACGCACACCTCTCCGATGCAGATCCGCGTCATGCAACGGAATCCGCCACCGCTGGCGATCGTTGTCCCAGGACGCGTGTATCGCCGGGACGCGCTCGATGCGCGTCATCTCTACGCCTTTCACCAAATCGAAGGGTTGCTCGTCGCACCAGGCGTGCACTTGGGCCACTTGAAGGGCGCCCTCACGGGTATGTGCCGAGAGGTTTTCGGCCCGCAGCAGAGCGTGCGTTTCCGACCCTCGTTCTTTCCGTTCACCGAACCGAGCGCCGAAGTCGATACCACCTGCCCAGCCTGCGGGGGCGCGGGTTGCCGGACATGCGGTGGATCCGGTTGGATTGAACTCGGTGGTGCGGGGATGGTTCATCCCAGCGTCTTGCGAGAGGTCGGATACGACCCGGACGTCGTGAACGGGTGGGCCTTCGGCGTCGGAATCGAGCGCGTCGCCTTTACCCGTCACGGAATGGACGATATCCGGGCGTTCGTTGAGAACGATCCTGCAGTACTGGAGCAGCTGGCGTGAAGACACCGCTCGGCTGGCTGCGCGACTACATCGAGCTTTCTGAATCGACGGACCACATCGTGGACCGCCTCGCGATGCTCGGCTTCCCGGTCGAGTCGGTCGAACGCCGTCCCCGCCTACATGGCATCGTCACCGGACGAATCGTTCGGCTAGAGCGCCATCCCAATGCCGATCGTTTGCACGTTGCGACCGTGGATATCGCAACAGCGCTGCCGCTGACGGTCGTGACGGCGGCAACGAACGTCGCTATCGGGCAAACGGTTCCCGTCGCGACGATTGGCGCACTCTTAGTACGCGAGGGAGAGCCATTCCCGATCGAGCCACGGACGATGCGCGGCATCCAGTCGCAAGGAATGTTGTGCAGCGCCGACGAGCTCGGCTTCGATGCCGAATGGTTCGAAGACGGCATTCTGCAACTCGACGGTGACGTGCCGGCGGGCACCGACGTCGTCGAGCATTTTCATCTGTGCGACGACGTGCTCGACATCGAGATCACTAGCAACCGCGTCGACGCGATGTCGATGGTCGGTATCGCGCGGGAGTTGGGAGCCGCCCTCGGTACGCCCGTACGCGGAGCGGGAGCGCCGCATCTCGTGAAGACGCTATCGGCCCGTGAAGCGCGCGCCGATTCTCTGCTCGTACGTATCGAAAGCGACGACTGTCGGCGTTACGTCGCTCAGCGTTTCACGAACGTGCACGTCCGTCGGTCGCCGGCCTGGATTCGCTTTCGTCTGGCACTTGCGGGGCAGCGGCCCATCAACAACGTGGTCGACATCGCGAATTTCGTGATGCTCGAGCTCGGACAGCCGCAACATGCGTACGATGTGAAGAAGCTTGCGGGACCGGCGCTGATCGCACGCGACGCGCACGATGGAGAACGGCTCGTGACGTTGGACGGCGTCGAACGCGTGCTGGACCGGCGAGCGCTCGTCATCGCGGACGAAACGGCATCGCAAGGCCTTGCGGGCTTGCGCGGCGCGGCGGCCAGTGAAGTCTCGGAGGCGACCGATGACATCGTCGTAGAGAGCGCCTCATTCTTTGGGCCACGTATCCGTCGCATGGGCGTGCAATTCGGCGTGCGGACCGACGCGTCGGCGCGGCATGAGCGTGGCTTGCCGCTGGAATTTGCGGACCTCGGCGCAGCGCGCGCTGCCGAACTGTTAGCCGCAGAAGGCGCCGTGCCGCACTCGCCGCTGGCGGTCGGTCTCGAGCCGACACCGTCGCCAACGATCGTCTGCAGCGAGAGTGGCATGCGTTCGCTCATCGGAATCGACGTGCCGGGGGAGGCGATGCTCGACGCATTGCGCGCGCTCGGCTTTTCCGCCATGCCATCGCCGGCGAGCAATCAAATGGGTGAAGAGTTCGAATCGGAGCTCGTCGTAACGCCGCCCTACTGGCGGCGCGATGTCGCGATTCCCGCCGACGTGGCCGAGGAGATCGCGCGCATCGTGGGCTTCGATCAAATCGCGGCCGCTTCGTTTCCCGTCGTCGAGCAAAGCGTCTCGAGTGAAGAATTTTTGCACGAACGCGCCATTGCGCAGACGCTTTCGGCGCTCGGGTACCGCGAGGTCCTTACGCTTCCGCTTCAGCCGCGGTCGAGCTACGAGCACTTCCTCCGTGCCGGCGTTGCGCTTGCCGGCGAACCGCTCGAGATCGTCAATCCCCTCTCGGAGGATCAGCGCTTTCTCCGTTTCTCGCTCGTACCGGCGCTGCTTGAGCTCGCGGCAAAGTACGGCGACGCTGCCGAGCTTCGAATTTTCGAGCTCGGTCACGTGTTCGAACGAAGCGCGCCGCATCCGTTCGAGATTCCCATGCTGGCGTGGCTGTTCGTCGGCGAGCGGAAGGCTGAACCGGCGTGGAAAGACTCGGGTTTTCTCATCTTCAAAGGCGAAGCGATGGCGCTCGTCCGTACCATCAGTGGACGAAAGGCCGATGCCGTAACGACGAAGGCACCGGCACTGCATCCCGGCAAGACGGCGTCCCTGATCGTCGATGGCCACGACGTGGCGACGATCGGTGCGGTCGACCCACGGCTGTTGGCGGCGTATGAAATTCAAAGACCGGTGTATCTCGGTCTCGCTCGAACCGCCGACGTTCCGGCGTATCGCATAGCGCGCTATCGGGCGCCCTCGAGATATCCATCAGTCGAACGCGATCTTGCGCTGGTCGTTGCGCCCGACGTCCCGGCGCACGAAATCGAACATGCTATTCGTGCCGCAAGCGACGGATTCGTCAAAAACGTGCACGTCTTCGATGAATATCGGGGCCCGCAGGTCGGTGAAGATCGCAAGAGCCTCGCGGTTCGCCTTCGCTTTCAACGGGACGATGGAACGTTGACCGACGGCGAGGTTGAGGCACGCATCGCAACGATTTTGTCGTCGCTTCGCGAGCGCGTCGGCGCGCACATCCGCGAATGAGTTGGGCGTGGCCCGACCTTCTGATCCTCGTCCTTTTGATCATTGGTGGCATTCGGGGTTTGCGGCGAGGGTTCGTCTCTGAGCTCAGCGGAGCCGTGGCGCTCCTCGTCGCGCTCATTGCGGCGTTCCGTTATCCTGGGATGTGGGATGGAGCCGTGATGTCGCTCACCCATCTCGGTCCAGGATCAGCACACGTCCTCGCCATGTCGCTTTTTGCGCTCGCTGCCTACTTCATCGTCGCTACGCTCGCCGCACTTTTGCGTCCCCTCGCGAGGCTCCCCATCGTCGGTTTCGCGAACGCGCTTCTCGGAGCGGTCATCGGCGTGGCCAAGGCAGCGCTCTTCCTCTGGGCTGTCCTGTACGTCGCGCTCTTTTTTCCACTCTCGCCAGACGTGCGCGCCGATTTGCACCGCTCAACGCTCGCGCAGTTGCTCACGTTCCCGAACCGTCAACTCGACGACGGTCTCCGCGCGTCGCTGCCGTGGTACGTGCGGCCGTTCGCCGGCGGCCTTTTCGCCCGTCATCGCGTATAGCGGCGTCAATTAGAGAAGGGCTTGAACGAGCAGCGCGACGTCGAACGCCACGCACAAGAGCGCGGTGACGATGGCCACGCCGCGCAACGTGCGAGGAAGGGGCAGTGCGCCGACGACGTCGCGTCGCGACGACAGCACGATCAGCGGAACGAGGATGAGGGGAAGCGCGAGCGCCAGGGCAACCTGCGACCAGATGAGTAGGCTCGTCGCATCGACGCCGGCGACGATGAGTGCGACCGCCGGCGCAAGGGTGACGATCCGTCGCGTCCAGCGCCGGATGTTCCACGGAGCGAGGTCGCGCGTGATGACATCGCCCGCGATCGTCGCGGTCGTTGAAGCAGCAAGTCCCGCGCAGATCAGCGTCACACCGAAAACGAGGGCCGCCGCGCCACCCGCGAGAGGTGCGATGGTACGATACGCCTGTTCGATCGAGCCGCTCCCGCCGATCACTGCACCGACGATCAAAATCGCTGCGTTGATGAGCATCGCTAACAGCAGCGCAACGACCGTCTCGCGGGTAAACCACGTGGCGCCCGTTCGCTTGTCGTTCCACAGCGGTCGGTCCATCCGCTCGACGATAAAAGCGGAATGCAGGAAGAGATTATGTGGCATGACGGTCGCACCGATGATCCCAACGACCAGCGCAAAGGCGCCGGGAGCCGGTATGATCGGAAGCAGCGCGCCACGGAATAGCGAGGGGAGATGGACGCCGACGATGTGTACTTCGTACACGTAAGCGAGCGCAATGATGCCGACGAACGACATCAGCGCGATCTCGATGCGGCGTAATCCACGATTGCCGAGAAACAACAGCGTGATGATGAGTGCTGCGCCGAGCGCGCTCGCCACGATGGTGTCGAAGCCAAACACGAGCCGCAGACCCACCACGACGCCGGTGAACTCGGCGAGGTCGGTAGCGACGACCGCCCCCTGGAACACCAGGAATGAGACCCATCGCAGCCTTGGCCATGCGCGCCCGATGGTCAGCGCGAGGCTTTCGCCAGTCGCGAACGTGAGGCGAACCACGACGGCTTGCACGACCATGGCCATTAAGCTCGCGAGAACGACCGCCCACAACAGCGTGTACGCGTAACGGCCCGCCGCAAGGTCGGTCGCCCAATTGCCTGGGTCGACGTAGCCGACACTCACCGCAAACGCGGGCCCCGCGATCGCCGCAGCACGACCGATTTGCGCGCGGCTCGGAGGCCGGATGAGGTCCGCCAGACTGGCGACCGTCACGGCGCGCTCCGTCGTCCGATGAAAGTGAACCTCACGTTCATCCCACGATACGGACGCGAGTGAGGGGTGTCAAGGTTGAGTGAATGCGGTATTCACTTTCGCTCGATTTTCGCTATACTGATGTTCGATGGGTGCTCGCCAAGGTTCGTCCGAACGCCTGCCGGACAACTACCAACTGATTTACGATGTGATCCGCGAAGCGGGAGCCGGCGTCCACCTGACCACCAACGATCTCTATCTGCGCGCAAGCAGTCGCCGTCCTGGTATCGGGATTTCGACGGTCTATCGGGGCGTTCAACGTTTGCGTGACCTCGGTCTCATTGACGAAATTCTCCTGCCCGGGGCGGACTCTGCCGTCTACGAACCGACTGCCTCACCCCACGCACATTTCCGATGCACGAAATGCGGGTCTCTGAGCGACGTGGCATACGAGTTACCGCAGCGAACCATCACGGAACTTTCGAAACGCACCGGGGCACATATCAGCGAAGCAACCGTGACGTTGCACGGGCTCTGCCAAGGGTGTTGCGCCGCTTAGCCGTCTAGCGCTTCCGTTCTCGCTTTCTGGCTCAAACGGCCAGAGCGGTGCGTGGACCCGGAGGTTCGGCAAAGACCGTCTGGGCCGCACCAGTCGCGGTCCCGATCTCGCGCTGGCAACCGCACTCTCGCAGCACGCTTTCGAGCGCCGCAAGCGCACCGACGACGTCGACTTCAGAGATATCGCCCATCGTGCCTATCCGCCAGATGGTTCCTTTCAATTCTTCTTGTCCACCGCTGAGCACGACCCCGTACTGTTCGCGCAACCGCCGCGTCACCGAAGCAGCGTCGACGCCCGGCGGTACGCGAATCGCGACGACCGTATTCGAATGCGCGCCCGGCTGGGAAAAGAGCTCGAGTCCCATCGCGTGCGCAGCAGCGTGAATCGCGCGGGCATAACGTTCGTGCCGCGCCCACACCTTGGCGGGCCCGGCATCGACGTACGCCTCCAGCGCGGCATGCAGCGCGAAGGCGATGGACACCGGCGGCGTCCACGGTGTCTCTCCAGTTTTCGCAAGACGTCTGGCGCGCGTGAGGTCCAGGTAAAAGCGTGGAGAGCGGGAGCGCTCGATTCGTTGCCATGCGCGTTCGCTGACGGCGACCATCGCGAGCCCCGGTGGCGCGGCGAGGGCCTTCTGCGAAGCCGCGACGACGATATCGAAACGCCAGGCATCCATGAGAAACTCCGACGCCGCGAGCCCGCTGACCGCGTCGACCAACACGAGCGCCGGATGGTCACCGATTGCGCGTGCGAGGGTTTGCATGTCGTTCTGCGCGCCGGTCGACGTCTCGTTTTGCGTTAGAAGAATTCCACGATAGTTCTCGCCGTCGCGGCTGCGGAGCCGTGCAGCGAGGGCCGAGGGATCCTGCGCTTCGCCAAACGGAGTTTCGAGCACATCGACCTCGAGCCCATACGTGCGAGCGATGTTGGAGAAGCGCCGTCCGAACATACCGATCGGGCATGCCAACACGCGATCGCCTGGTGAAAACGCGCACGCGATTGCTGCCTCGAGCCCGCTGGTTCCCGAACCCCCTAACAACAGCACCTCAGACGTCGTTCCGAAGACCGGCTTCAGGCGTTCCTCGAGGCTTCCGAGGAGACGCGCAAATTCGGGCCCACGATGGTTGATCATCGGCCGCGCCATCGCTGCAAGCACCTGCTCGGGCACGGCGACCGGTCCTGGAATGAAGAGTAGATTCCGCATGGAGTCTCCCCGGTAAATGCACGGGCAACGTTGTATGAGGGGGGCATGCAGTCCCACCAAAAGATTCGCTTGACCGCTCTCACTTCAGGCGGCGGTTGAGCGAGTAAAGTCGGCGCTGCCGACCTGGCGCAGGTCCTGCGCCTCTTACCGCCGTCCGCTGATCCGAACGTGCTCGTCGGTATCGAGACCGCAGACGATGCCGGCGTCTATCGTCTGAACGATGACGTCGCGCTCGTGCAGAGCGTCGATTTTTTTACGCCCGTGGTCGACGATCCGCTGACGTTCGGTCACATCGCTGCGGCCAATAGCCTCTCCGATCTCTATGCGATGGGTGCGACGCCGCTCTGCGCACTGAACATCGTAGCGTACCCCATGGAGAAGCTGGGTCCGGAAGTTTTGGCGCAGATCCTTGCCGGCGGAGCGACGGTGACGCGCGAGGCAGGCGTTGCAATCATCGGCGGGCACACCGTCGAGGACGATGAGCCAAAATACGGGCTCGCCGTTACCGGTACGGTGCACCCGCAGCACATCGTGACGAACGCGGGCGCAAAACCCGGCGATCTCGTTTTCTTGACCAAAGCGATCGGCACCGGCATCCTTGCGAGCGCACTCAAAAAAGATGCCATTTCTGAGCATGATATGGCGCCTGCGATCGCGTCGATGGTGACCTTGAATTCCGCTGCGGCACAGGCCATGCTGCGCATCGGCGTCGATGCAGCGACCGATGTGACGGGTTTCGGAATTCTCGGACATGCGGGCGAGATGGCGCGTGCTTCGCGCGTCCGTTTACGCATCACGGCATCACGCGTCCCACTCTTTCCGCGCGTGCTCGATCTCATTGCGGTGGACGTCATGCCGGGCGGTACGAAAAAGAACGCACGCGAGCACGCCGCCTTCACAGAATTCGGGCGCGGCGTTCCCGAAGGGATGCGGCTGGCGCTTTCCGATGCGCAAACCTCTGGAGGTTTGCTGATCGCCGTCCCAGCAGAGCGTGCAGGCGCGTTGCGCGACGCGCTGCTCGAGGCGGGCGCACTTGCAGCCGAGATCGGCGAAGTCGAGGAAGGCAGCGGGATCCAAGTCGTCGAGTAGTCATCCGTTTGCGAGTCAAACACGTACCGACGATTGGAGAGAAGCGGGATACGAATGCCGCAAGCCGAAGAGTTTTGCATCGGGCAAAGCTTTCCAGGAGACGCACCGATGCGCAAACGCTTTGTCCTTGCTGTTGTGAGCTGTGCCGTAGCGTTTTGCGGCGCTTTTGTCGATAAGGCGGCCGCTGTGCCCGTCGAGCGCGCCGGTGGAACGATGGTTCGGCAATCCACCGCTCCCGTGTCTCACGGTTTTGTCGCGGGCCACCTGTTCGTTGGCACGGCTGGGGTCTTCGGAACAAGCCCGATCTGGCGGTATCCGATCCACAATGGCGTGCCGGCGAAGCGTCCGGATTTGGTTTATCCGAACCTGGTGGACCCACAGTTCACCGTCGCTTCGGATGGATCACTCTTTGGGGTAGGACGAGACTCCACAACCGGCAATTGGGATGTGAACGTCTTTCCTCCGAACTCGACGAAAGTCGAGCGGCGCCTTCAACTCCCTACACCCTTGTACAATACCTATTACGATGGCACCGCCGTGGACCCGTCCGGATACCTCTACGCCGATTATAACTACACCGGCTCGCGCGGCACGGGAAGGCACGCGCACACATCCTCGAACGCCGGTTCGCACGACGCCGCTCCCTGCAATCCGCCTTCAGGGCCGTGGCTCGGCATCCTCGTCTACGCTCCCGGCGCCGAAGGGACGCAGAACTATACCATCTGTTATCAGGTGAACGAAGTCTATTCGCAGTATGAGGGCCTCGCCATCGATTCACGGGGGAGTCTTTACGTGCCGGATCAGTACCCCCCGTCCGTCGGCGTCTATGCAACGCCAAACACCAATCCCACGTTGATTCGAACGGTGAGCGGCCCGGCGTTCCAATCTCCCACCAGTATCGCACTTGACGCTCAGGACCGCATGTGGGTGATGAATAACTCGAGTTATTACTACGGGTATTCTTACGTCGCACGCTACCAACCCTATGCGAACGGAACCACGAAACCGGAGGGAATTCTCTCAAAGGGCTTGTTCTCGCCACTTGAGGCCCAATGGTGCGGCAACATCGCCGTCGACGACGAGTTTCTGTACGTGGGAGAGAACCACAAGGTGCTGGTTTATCATAAGTTCGCGCGCAATGCAGAACCACCGTTTGCAATACTGAGCCTCCCCCAAGCCAGTGGATGCCCAGGCCCATGGGTCGCCGTCGGACCGTGAGCGCGCTCGTACGCTTGCGTTTTACCGGTGGGCTCGCCCTTATGGTGGCGGTCTCTGCGCCTGTTTCGGTTCACGCTGCACCGCTCGTACGGTCTGGAAGCTCGGTACCGTCAAGCAGTGGACACCTGTACGTGGGAAGCGAGCTGGGATGCGGCGTGCAGTCGTATACGCTGCACGCCGGTGTGCCGGCTTCCAAACCGGATTTCACGTACCAGGCGTGCACGCCGTTTACCATCGCGCCCGACGGGATGCTGGTTGCGAGCGTCCCGGAAACCTCGAAGCAGGTGGAGCACCTACGCTGGTATCCGTTGCACTCGCATCGTTCGGTGCGCGAGCTCACGCTTCCAGCGCCCTATGCGACCTCGTACTTAAGCGTGGCGCTGGACACCAATGGCTACATCTACACGCTGTTCTATTACAGTTCATCGTTGGCCCAGGGTCGTTTACTCAGTGCCACGCGGTCATCGACATCCTTCCCCTGCGCGACGCTCGGCGTCATGGTGTTTGCGCCAACGGCGCTGGGGCCGGCG
>JAFAXE010000074.1 GCA_019241305.1 Vulcanimicrobiota bacterium | reverse complement strand
CGCGATCCCGCCGAACGGCCAGAACTACTCCCGCTACTGCAATGCCGAGATGGACGCCGCGCAGGCTGATGGCCTTCGGTACTACGATTCCGCGAGGCGCAAACGGGCGTACGCGCGTAGTCAACAACTGCTCGCGCGCGACGTCCCGATTGTGTTCGTGTTTTGGCCGAAGGACGTCGAGGTCGCCTCCGACCGAGTCTACGGCATGGCTCCTAATCCGGTCGTTCCGTCGTGGAACGCGGAAAAGTGGGGGCTACGCTGACCCGCCGAAGGTTGTTGAAACCGTAGAGGTCACCTGCGTCTCGTACTGCGGCGACGACGTTCGCCAGCACTCGTCAGTATCGCGGCGCGCCTGGTCTGCGGCCATCGGAGCCACCGAGACGCCGGTGTCGACGAGCTCCTGCAGCACCACGTCCGGCATAGCCTGCACGATCTCGACGATGATCTTGGCGTAGTCGCCCAGGCACTGCTTCGCCATCGAAGCGGACGCGGCGTCACCCATGCCGAGCGCGGTCGCGTTCAGCATCGTGTAACCCATCGCGGCCAAGTTCAGCGCCGTGTAGTCGTCGCGCAAACTCTTTGAAATCTTGGTCTTGCGCACCGAGTCGATGGCGGCCGCGCCGACGCCGAGCAGTGCAGACCATCCCGACTTGATCGGCGATGCTGCATGGCCGCCAAGGGCTTCAAGCCGGCGTTCCAGCGTCGCGATATGGGCGTCGTTGGTTGCCTTGATCCGATTGATCAGCGACGCAGCGTTCGTGTAGCGTGACGCGTCCTCAAACTGTTGCTGCCGGTTGAGCGGCTGGCCGATATGTCGCTCCAACGCGAGCATATCGCTGACATACGTCTGAATGGAATGGCGATCTTCTTCCGCCACGTCGTTGTTGCGCACGTTGGTATCCATAACAACCCGCTCGTACCCAGATTCGGGGGTGCGTCAACGGCCGCGGGCGTGCCTTCAGCCCGTCCTTCGACTTCGCTCAGGATGACACACTGGGACGCGCTCTCCGTTTTCATGTCGCCGACAGGCCTGAGGTCAGCGCGCGGGCACTTTCAACTCACGTGACACGTTCCTAGGGGCGCGCTCTGCGTTATGTCGCTTTCACGGCGGGGGCGCACGTTCTTGGAGTCGCCCTAGGCTAGAAAAGCGCGAGGCCGATTAGGATTCGGCGCGTTGGAGGGCCGGGCTCTCCTCGTAGCGCGAAAGGTTGTACGCTGTGTTGACGAGGGCCAAATGCGAGAATGCCTGCGGGAAGTTGCCGACGAGGCGCCGCTTCTGCATGTCGTACTCCTCGCTCAAGAGACCGACGTCGTTGCGCAATGCCAACATATCCTCGAAGAGTTTGCGAGCCTCTTGCGTGCGTCCGATGAGCGCTAAGTTGTCGGCAAGCCAGAAGCTGCAGGCAAGAAACGCGCCTTCGTCGCCGGGTAAGCCGTCGACGTTTCGCCCACGCTCAGTCGAGTATCGAAAGACGAAAGGTGCATCATACAACTCGCGCTGGATCACCTCGACCGTCCCGCGAATTCGCGGATCGTCCGGAGGCAAAAACCCAACCTGACTCAGGAGCAGCAGGCCGGCATCCACTTCCGGCGAGCCGTAGTGCTGCGTGAACGTGTTGCGCGAGGCGTCGTAGCCGTGTGCGAGTACTTCGGCGTGGATCTGGTCACGCAGGGCGCGCCAGTCATCGAGCGGCCCTTCGAACGAGCCGGCTTCGATCGCCTTGACTGCACGATCAAACGTCACCCACGCCATCGCTTTGGATTGCGTGAAGTGTTTGGGCTCCCCGCGGATCTCCCACATGCCGTGATCGGCGGGATAACGCCAATGTCGTCCCACGTACTCGACGATCTCGCGCAGCATCGACCAGAACATCGGGTGGGGCGGCATGCCGACGCGGACAGCCTGATACAGCGCGTCGATCACTTCACCGTAGACATCGAGTTGGAACTGTGCAAAGGCGGCGTTCCCGATACGAACCGGCTTGGACTTCTCGTACCCCTCGAGCCAAGGGAGCACATATTCCTCGAGCCGCC
>JAFAXE010000119.1 GCA_019241305.1 Vulcanimicrobiota bacterium | reverse complement strand
CGAAGTCGAAGGACGCTCCCACTCAAACTCTTTCCAAGAAGAGCTTATGTCGCACTAAACCATGCATGGACAATTACTTCGTCTACATGATACTCTGCGCCGATGGGTCCTACTACGTTGGAATCACGAACAATGTCGATCGCCGGGTCTGGGAGCATGGCGCGGGCATCGACCCGGGCTGCTATACCTACGAGCGCCGTCCCGTTCGACTGGTTTATTGCGCTGGTTTTCGGGACGTAATCGACGCCATCGCTTGGGAAAAGCACGTTAAAGGCTGGTCTCGCGCCAAGAAACGCGCCTTAGCAAACGACGATTGGAAGCGTATCCACGATATTGTGCGTGCCGAACGCCACCAACGAGAACACCGTTTCTGATGTTGCGTCCTTCGACTGCGCTCGTTACGCTTCGCTCCACTCGCTCCGCTCAGGATGACACGCTTGGGTTACGCTCGCTGCGACGCGCAAGTTACGCTTCACCTCGCTTCGCTCAGGATGACACGGTTTGGGGTCCGCTCAAGCGCCCGGCGAAGCTCGATCTACTTTCTAAGCAGCGACTCTATAGGCGCAGTTTCGTGCCGCGGGCGGTCATGATCAAAGCGACGGTGAGCGCGATCACGGCGAGCACGCTGACGACGCCGAGTGAAACGTCGAGCGGCACGTCGCCGCTTCCGGTGAACGAATGCCGTAACGCATCGATCATGTAGAAGACCGGATTGGCGTAGGATGCGATGCGGACGGCGGGTGGTAAGAACTGCGCCGACGTGAAGACGCCACCGACGAAGACGAGCGGCGTGATGACGAACGTCGTCAGCACCGCGAGATGATCAAACTTCTCGGCGAGGAGTCCCATGATGATGCCGAGCGATGCAAACAGGACCGCGACCACCACCGTAACGCCGAAGTAGAGCACCCAATCGCTGGGCACCGTGTGCACCAGTATCGCGCCGAGTATCAAAATGAGGTTTGCGATGACGAGAGCGCGCACGACCGATGCGACCACGTAGCCCGTCACAATTTCGGCCGCAGAAAGCGGCGCAATCAGCAGTTCCTGGATCGAGTTCATGAAGCGTCCCTGGAAAACGGAGCTGCTCGACTCACTGTAGGTCGCATCGATGACCTGCAGCATGATCAGGCCCGGGATCAGGAACGCGGCATACGGCACGCCCTGCACCGTCTTGATGCGGGCGCCGAGCGCCAGTCCAAAAACGAACACGTACAACAGCGTCGAGATGATGGGCGGCCAGATCACTTGATTGATGATCTTGAGTGTGCGAACCAGCTCGCGCTTTATGAGCGTGAGTAAGCCGACGCCGTTGGCAAAGGAGAGCGACTCTCTCACCTACGCGCCCTTCGACTACGTTCGCTCAGCAAGCTGAGCTCTCTCCACTCAGAGCGACACGGGACGGCGACACGGCGCCGTGGCGCAAGCGACTTCATTTACGCGTCAGTTCCAGGAACACGTCCTGCAGGGAGGCGCGGCCGAAATCGATGGCCGTAATCTGCGTTCCGGCACGAACGAGGGCCGCGACGATCTCTGCCACTTCGGTGGAGTCGACGCCTTCGATCCGGATGAGGCCGAGGTCGCGCTCGGCAAAGGCTCGCTCCGCGAGACCGGCGGGGAGCGCCGGAATGGGACCGTCGACGCGCACGACGAGCGACGCTGCGCCGTGGCGCTGCAACAGGCGGGACGTCGGCTCGAGCGCAACGAGACGCCCGCTTTCGATGATGCCGATGTTACGGCAGAGTGTCTCCGCTTCTTCCAGGTAGTGCGTCGTCAGAAAAATCGTCGTACCGCTTGCGTTCAGCTCCCGCAGCAGACTCCACAGCTCGAGTCGCAGTTCGACGTCGACCCCCGCGGTCGGCTCGTCGAGAATGAGCATGCGCGGCGAGTGAATCAGGGCGCGCGCCAGCGTGAGCCGCCGTTTCATGCCACCGGAGAGTTTGATGAAGGTGTCGCGGGACTTCGACGCGAGGCCGAAGCGCTCCAGCAGTTCGTCGGCCCGCGCGCCAACGTCCCGCGGCGGCAGACCGTAGTATCCGGCCTGATAGATCAGCACGTCGCGGATGGAAAGGTACCGGTCGAAATTATACTCCTGCGGCGCTAAACCGATCAACCGGCGCGCGGAGCGCCAGTCGCTCGTGGCATCGTGCCCGAAAATTTCGATGCTTCCCGTGGTACTGCGGACAAGTCCCACGATCGCGTTGATCGTCGTGGTTTTCCCGGCACCGTTCGGTCCCAGAAAACCGAAGAAGTCACCGGCGGCAACGCGCAGTGTAAGGTCGTCGACCGCAACCACATCGCCGTAGCGCTTCGAAAGGCGCTCGATGCGGATTGCATCGACGCCTTCGGGGGCGGCGGGCGAGGCGCTTTTGCCGTCGCGCGGCGCGACCGAAAGGCTCGACATGGTCGCTTGAGTTAGCCGCGCTTCAGGGCAAGCACGAGTGCCGACGGCGTGATGCCAAGCTTCCCGAACTCCCAAAGGTCGATCGCGTCGACCGCGACGCCTTGCCGGCGCAACATGGGAAGCGTCGTACGAAAGCGGAGGTTTTCCAGGATGCTCCGTTTTCCGAACGTCAACGCACCCGCGCCATAATCTTCACCGAGCGCGACGGCGATGCGTTCGAACGGCGCAAACGCGTCCGCAGCGGCAAGCGGACTCGCGAGCAGCACCGTCCCACGATCGATGAAGCTTGCGACGCTGCGCAGCCGCCGCACGTCGCTCGCGAGCGAAACTTCGATCGTCTTCAATCCCCGTTCGTTCGCGATCGCGGCGAGTTGCCGGCGGCCCTCTGGGTTGCCGCGTCGTATACGGGAAATCCCAACAGCCGAGGGACGGTCGAACGGCGCCGCGACGAAGAGCGAATCGGAGCCAAGCAGCACGTCTGCGCCATCGAGCAGCCCGGGCGGTTCGATGCGGCCAACGATCGGAATGCCGGCGTCGCCAAGCGCAGACTCCACAACAGCGATTTCACTGCGGCGTCCCAAGTCGCTCGGACGCATCATCACCGCGCCGTCGCCCAGCATGAGCGCAATGTCCCCGACGGCAAAACTCGCCGCCGAGGCCGAGTCGGATTCCAACGAAACGACGCTCACTCCGTGCGCGCGCAAGCGCGTTTCCAGCAGTGCGTGCTGTTCTTGCGCACGGCCCGCGATTGGACTCGCCTCGCCTTGAACCGGCGGTAACGTTTCGATAGCGAACGACGGCCGAACGAGGAGCGCCGCCTGCAAGCGGCCCGAATCCTCGACGACATACGGAGCAGAAAACTTCGTGCGATCCGCCACCACGGGGCCCCGGTATTCGCCGCCGCTGCCTTAGGCCATGCAACGCCGCAGCGCCCGTGCCAGTCGGGCGATCCCTTCCGCCGCGGTAGCTTCGTCGAGATCCGCAAAGGAAAGGCGCAACGCCGCTGGTCCCGACCGTGTTGGATAGGACGGATCGGCCGGCAGCACCAGCACGCCTTCGCGCGCACATTCATCGAACGCGGCCGCCGTCGAAATGCGCGGCGGCAAGCGCAACCAGAGCGAGAGTCCGGCGGAGGGAGGGCGGACGTCGGCCCAGGGGAGTGCCGCCGCAAGGCGCTCCACGAACGCGTCGCGACGGGAACGGTACAAATCCCGTGCAGTACGCAGATGACGCGGATACATTGGTGAGCGCAAGAAGCGCCACAGCGCACGTTGCGTCAGCGTCGAAGTAAATGAGTCGGCGCGCATTTTGGTGGAGGCCAGCGCCGTGCGCACTGCGCCCTTGGCGTACAGATAGCCGATGCGAAGCGCCGGAAATACCGACTTCGACAAACTCTCCATGAGCACGACGCGTCCATCCGTATCGTACGATGCCAGCGGTGCAGGCGGCGCCGCGTCATACGTAAACACCCAGCCCGTCTGATCTTCGACGACCATGACGTCGTAGCGCCGCGCGAGCTCCACGATGCGGCGCGCACGCCTCGCCGGGAGGATGCCGCCGGTCGGGTTCTGCGCGAAGGGGTTGACGAACAGCAAATGCGGACGGTACTCCGCAAACACACGCTCTGCATCATCGGCGCGCAGGCCGTCCTCATCCGCCGCGAGT
>JAFAXE010000066.1 GCA_019241305.1 Vulcanimicrobiota bacterium | reverse complement strand
AACTTGAGTAACTCGGGCATGTCGTGCGGTACGGCGACGACCGTGGCGACAGCATCCGTGTCGAGCTCGCTGAGGGCTGACGTTCTTTCATGCCGCCACAGACGGCCGTCCTCGAGCGGAATGGGGTGGCCGTGCGGACACGTCGATGGCGTTCCAAGAAAGTCGGCAAGCCGGCGTTCGACGAGCGGTGAGACGGCGTGTTCGAGCCGGCATGCCTCGCTAGCAGCAATCTCCCACGGGACACCGAGGTGGTCTACGAGTAGCCGCTCTGCGAGGAGTTGACGGCGCAACGTCACCGCACCGATGCGGCGGCCTAATTCCGTCGGCACGACTCCGTGGCGCCCTTCGTGCGAGACGAAGCCGTCGGCATCGAGCCGCTTGAGCATCGTCGAGGCGGAAGGCGATGAAACGGACAGTTCCTTAGCGACGGCGGCAGTGGACACCGGTGCGTCACCGCCATAGAGCCGAACCAGCGTCTTCAGATACATCTCGACGTTCGGACTCAACTCCGGCTCGTGCCGCTTAGCCTCCATTGAGATCCACCAAGAGTTCCGAAATGAATGCCAGCGCGAATCCAGCGGTGACCATCGCGCTGGCTGCCATCGTGACGCCGGTCTTCTTCAGCACCGACCACAACTCGCCGATGACGAACACCAACGCGCCGATCGCGATGGCGAGAAAAAAGACAGAGAGTACCGGCGAACTCAAGAGATAGCCCACCAGCGTGCCAAAAAATGTTGGGCCTCCGGCGATGAGTCCTGCGATGCCGAGCTGTCCCCACGTTGGGACGACTCTACCCGCCAGAGGTGCGGCGACGCCAAAGCCTTCCGTCGCGTTGTGAATTGCAAACCCGATGATGAGACCGGCGGCGAGCGCTGTTGCGCCCGTTGCGGCAGAGGCGCCGATCGCGAGGCCTTCGGCGAAATTGTGTGCGCCGATTCCAACGGCGATCATCATCGCGAGGACGAGCGGACGCTCAGAGACCTGTCGTGCGCCATGACGAACCAGCGCCGACGAACCGAGCGCCAAACCGCCGAGCCCGATCAGGAGCCCCCCACCTAATGCGATCGACAACGCAAAGGGAAACGGCGTAAGATTCGCGCGCCAGGAAGCGACGTCGCGCGCGACGGGTCCGATCGCGCCGGTGGCAATTTCGACGACGAGATACACCAGAATTCCGATCGCAAACGCATTGAGGATGTTCACTTGCGCCGGCCGCAACCTCCGCGCACGCGCGATGGGCAAACCGAGGAAGATCGTCAAGCCCGCAAACGCGCCGAGAAACAACGTGCGCAGGAATGGTCCGCGTGCTGGTGTGCCGACGGTATTCGCGGTTAAGGAAGTCCCCCGCATTGGCATGGCCCGCATCATCTCGTCTTCCATAGCGGCCGTCTTATCGGGCGTGCCCAGATAGTGAATTGCGGTGATCAGACCGTCCGGCATCCCGCGAGCATCCTCGGTGTGGTCTAGCACGTGGCAGTGCACCATCCACGTTCCGGGGTGCTGGTTGGCATCGATCGTGACGTCGATTCGCTGACCCGGGCCGATCAGCACCGTGTCTTCCACATCCGGCACGCTTACGGGCACGGCATCACGCGCGATGATGCGTTGGTAGTGACCATGGGTATGCATGGTATGAAAATTTTCCGCCGAAATGTTGATCCAGCGTACTCGAATGCGTTCACCAGAGCGTACTTGGATTGGGGTGGTAGCTGGATACGCTTTGCCGTTGAGCGTGAATTCGTTTTCGCTCGCGCTATTGATGTACCACGACGAGATCATCTCGAGGTCATCGCGCAAGACGCGCTCTTCCGTACGCGGGTGGTTCGGCCGAACGATAATGCCGCCGTACAGTCCCGCGTTCAGCACGACTTTGGGATCGTGCGTGTGATAAATGAACGTTCCCGGCTGATTCGCCGCGAACGAATACCGATACGTCCCGTGCGGTGGGACCATGGCTTGCGACGCACCGGGCACGCCATCCATGTCAAGCGCAATGCCGTGAATTCCGTGCAGATGGATCGTGTCCGGAATGTCGAGTTCGTTGCGATAGTCGATGACGACGCGGTCGCCCTGATCGACCACCAACGTAGGGCCGGGGACAACGCCGTTATACGTCTTGGCCATGACCGTCAGACCCGGTTTAAGCGTCCATGGCGCAGGCCGTGCGACGATGTGAAAGACCTTCTCACGACCGTGAGAGTCAGGAATCGCCTGACGCGTGCCGTCCGGACGTAACACCGTTCGGCTTTCGCCCAAAAGGGGGGTGGCGACCGGGATGGGCCCCGTCAACGGTTGCATGCCAACGGGGCCTGCACTCACCGGCCGGCTTCCAGACTCGTCGGCATCCGCAAGAGCCGCCGCGCTCGCAACTCCGAGGAACAGCGCGATGAGCAGGACGACGTTCGCGGCGTTGCGCATGGTACGTCCATCTCATATTAGCCTAGCCTACTGCTTACCTTTAGATAGGCCAAACAAACGAGGATAGGGAGCCCTAAGCCGGACGACTCCTTGCGCCTCGTTGCACCGGTTACGCAACGGGCACAGGCGGTCTCCCCCGCCGAGGACGAAGTGGAGCGGCCAATGGGAGTGCCGCGACGGCCGGTCGAGCCGCCCACCGCGGAACAGGCCGCCTTTCTGGAGCGCGCCATTGCGGAGTACGGCAAGGCGACGTATAACTTCGCCTACCGGCTCACACAAAATGAGTCGGATGCCCGGGACCTCACCCAGGATGCCTTCATCCGCGTCTATCGGGCTTGGCGCTCCTTTCAGCCAGGAACGAGCTTCCTTTCGTGGATCTACCGGATCGTCACAAACCTGTACCGGGACGAACTTCGGCGACGAAAGGGACGTTTTCATGAAGAGATCCCTGAGGACAATGCCCCTCAGGAGTTCGGCGGACAGCGACCCCTCGCGGTCACGCCGATCGAAGACTACGTCGAGGGACAGCTGAGCGAACCGCTCTCCCAGGCACTCCAGATGCTTTCACCAGAACAGCGGCAGGTCGTGATGCTTGCCGATATCGAGGAGTATAGCTACCAAGAAATCTCTGAAATCATGGGTTGCTCGATCGGGACGGTGCGGTCGCGACTCCATCGCGCCCGGGCCCTCCTCCGCCGCCTGATCCAGCGACAGCAACAGCAGCAACAACGATGACGCAGCACCTAACGACCGACAACATTATCGACTACCTCCACGGCGAACTTGACCCGGCGGAAGACGCGCTGGTTCACAGCCATTTGCAGGCGTGTGCGCCTTGTCGCGCGGAGTTCGAGCGGGAATCGAGTCTCACCGATGCGCTACGGGCGTACGCACACGCGGAAGAGCGAGATCTTCCAGGGATGGTGAAGGCTCAGCTTTGGCAGACGATTCGGACACAGCGACCTTCCGCCGCTGAACGCTTGGCCGCGTTGCTCCGGCCCGCGATAGCCGTGCCCGCCGCGGCCCTGCTGGTCCTCGTAACATACTTTGCAAGTCCGTTGGGCCGTCCGACCGCCCAATTACGAACGATCGACGTCATGTATTACTTCGAGCAACACGCTGCGGAGCAGATGAAGAGTCCACTCGCGGACCGGAACGCGACCTCCTCGATGCTCGAGACGAGCGAGGCGGCCTTCACCGGCTCCACGACGCTCCCAGTTCGAGCCGCAGCGGTGATGGATGCCGTGCGCTAAAGCACGCCTCCTCACGCTTACGTCGTTCGTAGCGGCGGGAGCATTTCTCACAGGATTCGGGGGATTCGCGCGAGTGGCGGTAGCCGCGGCAACGCCAAGCCCCTCTCCTCCCCCACCCGATACCGCAGAAAAAGCCGTGAAGTTGCTGCGCACCAGCGTGCTTGCGCCGCACAGCATCTCGTACGTCGGTCAACTCGAAACGATTCTGTTCAGCACGAACCGTGCGCAAGCCATGATCGTTCGCGTCGAGCATCGCGCTCCGAATCTCACGCGACGGTGGTACGTCGCGCCCGAATCGCTCTATGGCGACTATACCGTGACGCGCGGCATCACGACGTTCGAATTCGACACCAAGAACTCGCGCGTCGTCACGTCGCGTAATCCGGCCCTGGAGGACCAGCTCGCCGCCGGCGACGGGCTTGCCCTCATCATGCAAAACTATCGCGCTGTGATGGGGAACGAAGAAACCGTCGCGGGTCGCAAGAGCGACAGCGTCCTCCTCATCAACAAACATACCGGCGAACGTGCGCTACGTGTATGGATCGACGATGCCACCAACCTCGTCCTCAAGAAAGAGGAGTATCGTCCCAACGGCTCCGTGGCCGCAGAGATTCGCTTCGATGATATCCGCTACACCGCGTCGATCCCCAGCGACGTTTTCTCGACGGCGGTGCCCGCCGGCTACACCCGCGTCAACGGCCACGATTACGCTTCACCGACAAGCGACGTGAACCGCGTCGTCAAGGAGGCCGGTTTCAAGCCTTTCGTGCCAAAGTATCTGCCGGAAGGCTTCACACTCGTCAGCGCCGATGTCGCGACGGTCAGCGACGTGAAAACGCTGCACTTTTTGTACTCTGACGGGTTGCGCGCGCTCTCGCTCTTCGAAAATAATCTCGGCGCCGCAGCGGACTTCGGCAAGATGAAGCCGCAGGTCGTTTCCTTCGAAGGACACGAGGCCAAGTATGTCGAGGACGGCCCGACAACGCTGCTCGCCTGGCAGGAACACGAATTGCACTTCGCCCTCGTGAGCGACCTTGCGCTGCGCGACATGGTGGAAATCGCAACCAGCGTCGTGCCTTAACGTTCGGGGCGATACGTTCACGTTCGCAACCGCTCGTCGTTCGCCATCGTGGCTCACTTCGAATCGACGCCAACTGAAAAAACGTACTTCAAGTGCCACCCCGGTAGAGCGTATTGCGAGCGGAAGCGGAGCGAAGGGAAGGCGCATCGGAGTGCTCTTCGTGCACTGAAACGGCCACTTGCAACGGT
>JAFAXE010000051.1 GCA_019241305.1 Vulcanimicrobiota bacterium | reverse complement strand
ATGTTCACGGCTAATACCCGCACGACGGCGTGGTCGAGCGAGTGGGCTCAGCCTTGCGTAGCGATTACCGCAGAGCCGGGGAAGCCGCGACGTTCCGTCGCCCGATAATACTGCCGCGGCCGCCGCTGTCGCTCGTCACCATTCCTTCGAAGGTGCGCCCATCCTCGGCGAGCCTCAGCGTCATGTATCCGGAACCGTTCGAGCCTTTCCATCTCAGCGTCAGCGTATGCGAATCGCGCGGCAACGTGCCATGGACATGGCCGCCGTTGTACGAGCCGTCGATGACTACGCCCCGCTGCTGCAGCCGCAGTATGCCGAAGGCGAACTGCGTGCTACTCGTCGCGGTGTCCCAGAGGCCTTGCGCGGAGATTTGATATGCTGAGGTGACGACGTGCATCGCCGCCGGCATGTGACCGCTGGTGCCCTCGATGTGTCCGCGCGCGTCGGTATCGGAACGCAACCCCCACTCGCCCTGGAAGCTCTTTCGATCGAGCGCGAAGTGCAAACGAATCCACCCTTCGCCCGTCGGAGCTTTCCACGAACCCATTACGGTGTTTGGATCCGTCGTGAGCGTTCCGGTCAATTGTGTGTACGGTCCGAAGTTTCCGACGACGTTCTGGCCCAGCTGGTGCAGCGTCATCCTGCGAGCCGGCGGGAATTCTTGGCTACCGCTTACCGTAATGGTGTAGTGCCCCGCAAACGAGGTTGCGACGATCCGCGAGCCCACAAAGCTGCCCGCTGGTTTCGTACTAGGATATCCCCATTCGCCTGAAAAGCCGTTGCCGCTCGGATCGAACCGCAGCGTCAGCCAACCATTGCCCCGATTATCGCTCCAGGTGCCGTCGAGTTGCAGTGTGCCCGGCTTGAACGAGCCGTTGATTTGACCGCTCGTTCCATAGCTACCGGCCAGCGTTGCGCCCGTTTGCTCGATGCGCAAGGCTCCGGTGGTGAGCGGCTCACCGCTTCCCGCGAGGCGCCACGTTCCCGTGGCATTTACTGAAGGCTCCTGCGCTTGCGCGACTGCCGCGCAGAGGAGCGTGGCGGCGACGAGGGCGCTTAGGAAGACGCGGATTCGAATCATGGGAAAGCCTTTTCAGGGTGGCACAGTAAGGCTCCCACTTGCACGGAACGGTCCGGTAAGGCGTCCTTCGACTCCGCGGCACTGCCGGCTCACTACGCTCGCGGCAGCGTCGCTTCGCTCAAGGATGACACGTGCTGCAGCACGCTCTGCCTTACTTGCATCCTTGGACTGCGGTCGCTGCAGTGTCGCTCCGCTCAGAATGCAAAGCGAATTACACGCACTCAACGGTTTCACGTAAAGGATCATACAGACTGCAGCGGTTGGTCCTGCGGTAAATAACACGCCGGAGCAGCGCCTTTCACCGGCTTGACAGTTTCGTTCCGTTAGTGTTAGCTTACCATTCGTGAAGACTGACGGACGCGAGCGGACGTTCGAGGCCTTGGGCGACGCGACACGACGCTCGATCGTCGAGGCGCTGCGCCGAGGCCCGGCGACCGTGGGCGACTTGGCAAAGCGGCTCCCCGTCACGCGGCCCGCCGTCTCGCAGCATCTTAAGGTGCTGAAGGAGGCGCAGCTCGTGCGCGATCGTCAAGACGGCACGCGACGCATCTATCAACTCGATCCCGAGGGGCTCGCGCGCGTGCGAGAGTACCTCGACGCTGTTTGGGAACGCGCGCTGCGGGAGCTCAAAGCAACCGCCGAGCACGACGTTCGGAGGAAGAAACGATGACTACGAAAACTGCCGGCGCGTTCACGATCGAACGCGAAATTCGCATCGAAGCGCCGCGTGAACGAGTATTCCAATTGATCGCGTCGCGTGACGAAATGCGCCGCTGGTTTCGGCCCACCGTGTTCGATCCACGCATAGGCGGGCAGGTCGAATTCACGTTTCCGTTCGACGGTGAAGAGTCCGTCAGCCGCGGCGAAATCACCGCGTACGAACCGCCAAAGCGTCTGGCGTTCACGTGGTCCTGGGAGAGTTCACCCCGCGCCAACACCGAAGTCGCCTTCGACTTGATCGACGAGGGTGGCTCGACGCTGCTTCGTTTGACGCACACCGGTTTCGTCGATGAAGAAAAGGCGAGCGGTCACGAAAAGGGTTGGGGGTATTGGATGGACCGCCTTGCCACCGTTGCAAAAGGCGAGGAGGCCGGGCCGGACATGCACTCCGCCGCGGAACGCCGCAACGCGGCGCGGGCAGCGTTATTGAAGGAAGAGCTCGCGCTGAAGGACCACGTCGAGCAGGTCGCCGCGCAGCGGCGCGCGCTCGAGATGCCCGACCCGCTCGAAGAAGACTACGCCTTGGCGGCGAGCGACGACAAAGTCGTTCGGCTCTCGGAGCTCTTCGGCGACAAGGATGAACTCTTCGTTTACCACATGATGTACCACCCGGACGACAATGAGGCGTGTCCGATGTGTTCGATGTGGGTCGACGGCTTCAACGCGGTGGTTCCCCACGTCGAGCAGCGCGCCAGCTTCGTCGTCATCGGCAAGGCGCCCATCGGAAAGCTGCGCGATTGGGCGAAACGCCGTGGCTGGGACAAGATCCGCGTGCTCTCGAGCTACAGCACGACGTTCAATAAGGACTTTCATGCCGAAGACGCAGACGGCGACCAACTTCCCGTCATTAGCGTGTTCCGGCGCAGCCCCTCCGGCGTGCATCACTTTTATCAGAAGTCTGCGATCCTCGACGAAAACAACAATCGTGGGATCGACTTGCTGACGCCTGTATGGAATCTTTTCGACCTCTTGCCGAGTGGACGCGGCGAGCGCAACGCCGGCAACGACTACGTGCCGATAGCGAAATAGGGCACGACGGCTTCGGCGGCGTTACGGCGCGCTCTCGGAGGGGTACTCCGCCTCCATGCGCGCCGTCGTCGTCGAACATCGTCATGAGTTGGGGACGCTGCGGGATTGGCCGAATCCCGTCCCGGGTGAACGCGAAATCCTTGTTCGTGTTAGCGCAGCGGGTGTCAATCCCGTCGATTGGAAGCGGCGCGATGACGACGAAACGCCGCTCCCGCTCGTCTTAGGCCAAGACTTTGCGGGCGTGGTCGCCGGCGTCGGCGCGGGGGTACGACGGTACGCCGTCGGCGACCGCGTCTTCGGCATCGCGCGTGCACACGGTTCGTACGCCGAGTTGACCGTCGTCCCGGAAGACGAGAATCAGCAACCGGTGGCACATATCCCGAATGACGTGGGGGATGCAGATGCGGCGGCTCTTCCGACCGCGGCGCTCACCGCGCTCGCCTGCGTCGAGCGGGTCGGCGTGCATGCCGGCGAGGTGTTGTTTATCGTCGGCGTGACGGGCGCGGTGGGCCAGTACGCCGCCCAGATCGCACGCGACCGAGGAGTCGAAGTGGCTGGGAGCGGCAAATCGGACAATGCCGAGGTCGCACAGTCCCTTAGCCTCGGGGCGTACGTTTCCTACGACCGTGAGGACGTCGTCTCCGCCGTGCGCGCAAAGTACGCGCAAGGCGTTCACGCGATCATCGATCTGGCCGATAACGCTTCGGCGCTTCAAAAATTGACGGTGCTGTTGCGTTCGGGTGGGACGATTGCGTCGACGATTCACGCGGTGGACGAGGCCTACGTTCGCGAGCGCGGGCTCCGTGGTCTCAACGTCAATCTGTTCGAGTCGCCACAATCTTCACATGAAGGGCTGCGGACCATCATTGACATGGTGGAACGCGGAGCGATCCGCGCTCCAATAGCCGCTGAGCGCAACCTGAGCGACGCCGTTGAAGCGCTGGAGCTCCAGAAGTCCGGCGCCATCAGCGGAAAGATTATCGTAACGATCTAGCCAGCGTGGGTGAGCGCGGGGTCGCTCGGTTCCAGCCAGCGTTGCGCCCAGCGTCCGAGCGAATCCAAAGCATCCTTCAATTCCGCGCCGGCACAGGTTAGGGA
>JAFAXE010000211.1 GCA_019241305.1 Vulcanimicrobiota bacterium | reverse complement strand
GTCGCCATAAACGCAATCCATCTCGACCGCATGCCGCAGTTCGATTACGATACGCTGCTATGGGGTGAGCGCGAAATTCGCAGCGTGACGAACATGACGCGACAGGATGCACGTGACTTTCTCGGACTCGCTGCGCAGATTCAATTGCGCCCGGATGTCACGACGTTTTCACTGGACGCTGTCAACGACGCATTGCTGGCGGTCAAGAACGACGCCCTCGACGGCGCCGCCGTCATCGTTCCATAGGACCCGGGCGCTGAAGGCTACTAGCCGCACAGGCGCCGTCTTAACGACAGGAAGTCCACGAAGCAGCCGGAATTGCACTTCTTTCTCGGGCCTGCTTCACGAAGGAGGAGGTCTGGATGTCGGCAGTTTTGGGTTACTTGCTCGCCGCTGTACTCGGCCCATACGCTCTACCGGCGAGCGTTGCGCTCCCACTCAATGGACTAAGGCTTCCGCACGCATCAGCGAACATAGCTGCCGCCCTTCGGTACCGACCGCGGTCTTTCAGTCCGCAACACATCTATGTCGCCGACCCGGGCAGCGAGGCGATATTGCGATATCCCCTAACGCATGGACTTCCGAGCGTTACGCCCGACCTCACGATTGGAGGGGTCGCCCCGACGTTCTTGGGTATCGATGGCGCCGGCGAAATCTTTTCCGCAAGCAACGATCCGTCGTCAGGACAATGCTCCATCGATGTCTTCGATGCAAACGGAAACCACCTTCGCAGCATCCTGCTTGGTTATTCCGTTGGAGCTGTCGGGGTCGATTCGCAAGGCTACCTCTGCACCGTCGTGGGCCAATACGGCAGCGTTATCTTTGCGTACGCGCCGGGCACATCGGGCTACTATCCCAGTCCCGTCGCGTCGCTCATGTCACAGGATAAGTTTTTCGGCGTGACGCCCGGGCCTCTCGGACGGCTGTTCGCGGTAGCGTTGTTCACGATCGACGTCTTTGAGCATCCCACCAAAGATTCAAAAGCGCCGAGCTGGCAGATCAGTAGGCCGTCCCAGTTTTTCTCCTTCGAGGGGCCCGCTACGTTTGATGAGCGCGGATGGCTGTACGCTGCAGAAAGCCCCCTCGGCATCTATTCGAATTGGCAATCTGAGGAGTTCGACGTTATTCATCCCCTGCGCGGCTCCCACCGGCAGGACCGCCTCATCATGGCTCGCGATTGCTGGAACTTTTCGAGTGAACCTAGCCAACCGCACAATCCCGGAACCATCACCGGCATGACCGTCTCGCAAGGATACCTCGAGGACGCCTGCGTCGGAGCAACGCCGCCAACGGTGTACGTCTATCACGCCGACCGCTACCACAAACAACATGTCGTTGAGGTCCTTCAAGGAGCCAAGGATCCGACGGATGTGAAGGTGGGTCCGTAGGCAAAGGCCGCCCACCCTTATTGCGCCGCCGTCATCGTTCTATAGGAGCGGCGCTGAAGGTTACCCCGTAGATC
This sequence comes from Vulcanimicrobiota bacterium, assembly GCA_019241305.1. Classification (GTDB taxonomy): domain Bacteria; phylum Vulcanimicrobiota; class Vulcanimicrobiia; order Vulcanimicrobiales; family Vulcanimicrobiaceae; genus JAFAXE01. Next base: position 15,414 of record JAFAXE010000211.1, on the reverse strand, counting down.
GTTGTCGCGCGGTCGAACCCGCCGATGGACTGGCGCGGAGATCCGCCCACTGGATACCGCCACAGACCAATCGCGCCGTTCGACGTCCCTTGTGCGAAAAACGTATCGTCGCGCAGCCACGTCTGGACGTATGGCCAGTGACCGGAATACGCATCATGCCAACCGCGAAGCGCGGTGGTGCCGGCAATCTTCACTCGGCTCTTCAAGAGCTGGATGCGATAGATTTTCTTGGTAGATGGATTCGTCAGCGTCATGAAGCGTCCATCCCATTCGACGCTGCCAAGGGGATCGAAATCGCCGTTGAGCGCGAAGTTCTCGAAAGTGCTGGCTCCTTTCGGCAGTTCCGCCAACACGTTTCCAGTGCCCGTTCCATCGACAAAGAGATTCCCAGCGCCATCATAACCGCACAGACCGTACTGGTACACCGCTGTGTCGTCGTAGTACTGCGCCGGTTCTTTCGCGTTTGGGAAGACGGCAACACCGGAGGCCCCAGAACCTTCCAGCGTCACGGCTAAGTTTCTCGTCACCGGATCAACCGCGCACCCTAAAGGCTGATCGTCAACGTGCAACGTCGCTCGGGGACTTGGAAAACCGTGTGCGTACTCACTGACCTCGTCGATCGCCGTTCGTGGAACGAAAACGTTGCCTTCAGGATCCGAGCAGATGTCGTAACCGGGAACGTTCAGCGCTCCTATGATAACGCCCGCCGGATACGAAAGCATATAGACGTTGTCGCCTGTCCCAACGTAGAGCAAAGAACTTCGGTGCGCAGCCGAGAACGCCCACGGTACGCTGCGCGGGGGCCGCGCTGCGGCCCCGAGCGGGAGCATCGCAACGACGAGGCATATCGTCAACGCGGACCGCCCAAACGCTCCTGCAATCATGGTTCACCTTCTACCCGAACAGAAGATACGTTCGGCGCTAATTCCGTGTCATCCGGTTTCTACGTGAGGATTGCTTCGAGGCGGTTGGAGTCGCGGGCCATCACGACTTCTATGGCGATCCGTTCGCCCACCGAAACGTCGCGGCCCCAGCGATACGCGCTGTACGGCGTGTAGCGCGTTCCGGGCGAGCCGGGAATGCGCAGCGACACATCGTAGACGACGAATTCCTTCGGCGGGCCGGCGACGATGACGCTCTGTAACGCGAACGGCCCAATCACGCCAGGAGGGCTCGCCGCGTGGGCTGCGGCGACGAAGCGTTCCCCCAATTCGAATGCCTTCTCCAGCATTGACTCGACCAGTGTCGTCGCGATATGCCCCGCTTCTTCCATCCGTACCGGAATACCGGACGCCCAAGACAATTGCCCCGGAGGCAGGGCGCGTAAGCCGTCGAGGTTTGTTTGCCGGCGCGTATCGGTTCCCAGCAACTCGAGCTCGTGCAGCAACGGCGAATAGAAGAAATTGAGGTTGACGCTCGGTCCTAGCGCGAATTCCTCGATGCGCGCCGCCTGCAACCCGTCTTCAGTGAGCATTCCGGCCGCGATCATGCGGTCGGCCTGACGCCGGTATTCCTGCGCGGAGTCGCACAGAAAAAAGGCGCGCTCGAAACCAACCACTGCGTGCGCCGCCTTCACCATGACGGGGCAATCGATCTCGCGAGGGTCCGCAAACGTGCGCGGGTGACGGATCGTTGCTCGCTCGAGCAACGCGTACTGGTTTTCGCCTTCGTCGCGCTCCTCGGCGCGCAGCAGCCGGCGGTTCCCGAAGATTGGAACGCGCATGCCGCGTTCAATCTCGTCGTACGAATACCGCTCGTGAAGGTACACCTCGAACGAGCGGTTCGGCACGAAGATAACGTTTTCGGCGAGCAGCCGACGCTGCACGTCGTCGTCGAGGATATCGGCGAACGACCGCAACGGGAGCGTTTCGTCGACGCAGCCTCGCGCAGGATGGTCTCGTTGAGCAAAAAATTCGCTGTATGTACGGTCGCGCTTGTGCGCCGTCACGATCAGGTTGCGCAAACCGCACGCTCGCGCGCCGAGTGCCACATCGAGAGCGGAGTGGCTCCCCACGCAGCACATCGTCAACGCCTTGCGGTCGTATGCCGCCAGTGCAGCCGCGACCGCGGATTCGCTCACGCTCGCCGAGCTACGACGCCGCTAACTCCCGTGCCTGGCTGGAACTCGCGTATTCGACGAGCAGCAGATGCTTCAACTTGGTGCCTTCGGCATGGGCGTCCGAAGAGTCGACGCGTTCGAGCAGACGGTACATATCGAGCAAGTTTTGCGGTAGCGTCACGTCGCGCGGATACTGCCGTTGCCAATCGATGATCGCGTTCGACACGATCAATGCATCGTGTGTCATCTGGGTGCTCCAGCCCACGTCGAGATAGCGTTTGATCCGGGCCATCTCGTTATGAATGCCGATCGGCGACATTTTCAGGTGTCCGAAGTACTCGTCGGCCGGCGCGGTGCGCGTCATACGAAGAGCGTGTCCGACAGCGGTGACCCTCCCGATGATTTGCAGCTCGGGAGTGTTTTTTTTACGCGCCTCCAGCTTCTGCGCGTAGGCGCGGTCCTGATCGCTAAAGGTCGATTCGTTGCCTCGCGCCTCTTCGACGAGGGAAAACAGTTCGTTGAACTCCGCGTCCGGAACGCGTAACAGCGGCGCTGCGGGATTCGCCGCATGCTGCAGGATGCTGCTACGGATGGCCGGGTCTTTTGTGATATTGTAGGCGCGGATTTCTGCGACGATCTGTTGGGCCAGCGCGTCGCCGTCTCCGCTGAACGCCTGAACGTTGGCGACGGCATCGTCGACAGCTTGCTGGGCGGCTTCCTTCGGGTCGGCATCGCTCGCCTGAACCTTCCCGAGCAACGCCGTGGCAGTCGCGACATGACCTGAATCGCCGTGCGCGATTTCGTAGTCGCATGCTTCGCGCACATACCAGCTCGCAGCATCGTCACTACTGAGCGGGTCGTAGTGCAGCTGCGTCGCGATGTCGACGGTGAGCCGCGCAACCTCCGCGTAGTTTGGGTCGGAGGGACGGAACAGCGAATAGGCCCTGCCGGCGTCGAGGATCGTCGAGAGGTAATACCGTTCGTCCGCGAACGGCCAGCGGTGCGCAAGACCGACGTCGTACGCGCGCTTCATCGTCGCGTACAGCGACGCGGGATCCGTCTCGATTGCCGCTGAGGCCGCCCGCGGCACCATGAAAGACAACGTGAGCGCCGCCAGTACGGCGACGGTCAGCCGCGCCGGCCTACGGTACGACACTGGAGTCATCGAGCACGCAACCGAGGCAGTTGGAGAGCAAGGCATTCTTGATTTCCCGCGCGATCCGGCGTCCGGTCGACATCGGTTCGCTATAGTTCAGGTACGAATAGGGTGAGCCATCGATGAAGGGATTGGTGCCGGCAACGATCCGCGCAGAAATCTCCATCACGTAGAAGTTGGCATCCGGCGTAATGATCGTTTCGATACAGAAGGCGCCGAAGAGTCCCTTCGGCGGACAGATATCGCGGCTGACCCGAACGACGTCCTCGCCCATGCGGTAAGCCTCCGCGAGCATTGACTCCCGCAGGACGAGCGGTGAGTTGCCGACGACGACGTAGCTCGGATCCACGTTCATTCCCTCTTGCGCTGCGGCCGGAATCCGGCCGAGCGAATCGACGTTGGTCTCGTAACGGCGATCCATGCTCATGATCTCGAGCTTTCCGGTCAAGGGCGAATAAAAGTAGTGAATGTACGCCGGAACGCCGATGATGTATTCCTGGAGAATGTAGTTTTGCCGCGCCAACCTTTCCGCACGTTGCTCGAAGTCGTGCGCATCGCGCACGAACATGTACCCTTTGCCGCCTTGCGCGCCGTACAACTTCACGATCACCGGACGATCGATCTCCGAACCCGTTCGAAACTGCCGCGGGATGCGGAGTCCCGCCCGGGTGAGCCACTGCCGCTGGAGTTCGCGGCTTGCTTCCCAGTCGAGCACCGCCTTGTTCCCGAAGTAGGGGATCGTCATCCGTTTGTGTTCGCCGAGCGAGAGGTAGGCGACGAAGGAACCGTGCGGGACGATGATGACCTTTCGTTGCTCGAGCTCCGGGACGAGCGACGGGAAATCCTGATAGCGCGCGAGCGGAATAACCTCGTCGACGAACGCGAAGGAACGGTAGAGCCGTTCCGTGTCGAGGTTGGCAATGGCCAAGGTTCGGAAGCCCTCGTCGTGGGCGCCTTTGAGTATCTGCAACGCCGAATGCGAGCCAAGGGTCGCAATCGTGTAGAACTCGCCGCTGTTCGTCTGTGCCGCAACAGGAAGCAGCTCCGGTGCTACCATCACCGTATTGCTCTTTGAAACGCAGTGTTGCACAAAAGTGTTTCGACCGCACGTTCCACGACGTGATCTGGGGCAGGCTTGCCCCCACGGTCCATGAGCCGCCAAGCGACGAAGCGCTCCAAACGCGTCACGCCAGGCAGCGCTCGCCCGGCGAAGATATACGGCGGCCCGGTGTGCGCAGCCGGCGAATCTGGCTCATCGATCCAGACTTCGGCGCGGTCCGGTGAAGCAACGTCGCGGATCCTGAGCCGGTTCTTGTTGGGGTTGTAAATCGTCTCGGTACTCTTGAGGGCTTCGAGGAGTGCATCGCGTTCGCCGGCGTCGATCTCCAATCGCCACAGACTCATGCGCTGGAGTTCGCCAACGTCGATGCCGAGCCGCTGCAGCGTCGCCTGTGCGGTGCGCGCTTCATTGTCGGGGATGATCAGCGAAATTTCAACGGCAAGTGTCATCGGTGAAGCGCTGCAGCGAGTCCTTCGAAGAGCGCGATGCCTCCGGAGGGTGTAAGCGCGGCATTCGTATCCCCGCGGGCGCGTTCGGGCGCGGCATCCATGTGCATGAACGTCCATGCGTCACGCTCCGGATGCGGCATGAGGGCGAGCACATTTCCGGCCACGTTCGTCATTCCGGCGATCCCCAGCCGCGAGCCGTTTGGAACTGCTTCTGGAGTACACGTTCCTCTCTCATCCGCATAGACGAAGACGCCGTGATCCCCGGAAACGATGCGGTCCAGAACCGCCGGCGAAGCGGAGAGGCGGCCTTCACGATTCGAATGCCACGCGGGAATCAGCGCGCCCGCCTGCATGGATTGAGTAAAGATGCAGCGCGCAGGTGGCGCGTTGAGCTTCATCGTCACGTGCCGGCAAAGAAATCGACCGCCGGGCGCGTTCGGTGCGAAGGCCGCTTGAGGATGCCGTGCATCATCGAAGCCGGGGACGAGTCCGGTTTCGATGAGAATCTGAGCGCCGTTACAAATGCCGAGCACCGGTTTCCCGTCTGACGCCGCTTGTCGAACGGCGTCAATCAGATGGTCATGTGCGGCAATGGCGCCCGCGCGGACACGATCCTCGTACGCAAACCCGCCCGGTAAGATCAAGGCATCATACCTGCGCACGTCTTGGAGTGACGCGGTCCAATGAATCAGATCGGTGAACAGCCCGACCGCCTCACACGCACGCTGCGTTTCGTCCTCGCTATTCGTTCCGGGAAAGACGAGCACACCGACGCGCATGGATGCCTTCCGCAGGGTGGCGGTCACGCGGCGTCTCCGTAGAAGTCGCGCAGTGGAGAAGACCATGCTTCGTACAGCGTCCGTAGCGACATCGCTTCGATTGCAGGGATGGCGAAAATCGGACCATCGATCGTTCGACCTATCCGTTCGACAAGAACACGGCGGGCGTCGGCCGTCTGAAGGCCTACGGTCGTTGCAATCATGTCGGCGCCAGTCTTTCGTCTCGATTCATCTCGGAGATGGAGCACGGCGCCACGTTCGACGCACGCATCCTCAAAGGCGTCGCCCTCTGCCGCTTCTACGATGAAACCACCGGTCTCAGAAAACGCATCGAGCACTGGGCTGACACTCAGCTCGATTCCGATTGCGCTATGCTCCTGCGTGGGAAACGCCATCTCGGCCAGCGCTACCAGCAGGCCGCCGTCGGAAATATCGTGCGCTGCAAGCACCAGGCCGCGGGCATGTGCGGTGAGCAGCGCTGCGATCTCGGCACGAACGGCATCCAGACTCGCTGTAGGTAACGGCAAGGGCCCCGGCATTTCTGCGATTTCTGCAAAAACGGAGCCGCCGAGACCAAAATTGGGAATGGCGAGTCGATAGAGTGGCGATCCAACACGCTTGAGGACCGGCGTGCAAACCTTGGACAGATCGTGAAGGACGCCGATGCAAGCGACAATCGGCGAGGCTGGAATGGCGCCGCCGTCTGCCGCTTCGTTGTAGAGACTGACGTTGCCGGAGATGAACGGAACGTCGATCGCTCTAGCGGCACGGGCGATACCATCCACTGCAGCGACGAACTCGCCAAGCTGTCGCTTTTCTTGAGGGTTGCCAAAGTTGAGGCAGTCCGTCAATGCCATAGGGTGCGCTCCAGCTGCCGCGACGTTCTCCACCGCTTCACGAACAGCGAACTCGCCTGCGAGTTGCGGATCGATCGCACCGTATCGTGGGTTGCCGCCAAGTGCGAGGGCAACACCGAACGGCGCCCCAGGTAGCGGCGCGATGACGCCCGCGTCGCCGACTCCTGCTGCAATTGACGTACTGCCGCGCACGACGGAATCGAAACGTTCGAAGATCGCCCGGCGCGAGCACACGTCGCGGTGCGCGAGCACGCGGGCAAGCTGCTGTTCAAGCGACGGTGCGTCGGAACCGTTTTCAGAGGAGAAATACGGTTCGACCACGTGCTGGAACAGCGGCGATTTGCCCTTTTCATTCGGCTCAATGCTTCGTAGCCACGACGTTAGGTCCGGCAGAGTTCGCTTTGGCAATTCATACGGTCTTTCATACCTGATGCCGGCGGTCAAGAAGTCGATGGGGACGCGCATCACTTCTTCGCCGTGCCAGCGCATCACGTAGGCGCGTTCTGTGTGCACGCGCCCGATGACGGCCGCGCGCGCGCCTTGCGCTATTTCGGGCAGCGTGTATTCGTCGTTATAGATGGCGAGCAGACGCGGCGTGAAATCGGGTGGCACGACCCACGCCAGCCGTTCCTGCGTTTCGCCGACGGCAAGGACGGCTGGTGGGAGATCCGGCTGGGACGTCGGGCAGCGGTCGAGGTCAATCGTTGCACCGAAACCACCGGCTGCGACGAGCTCTGCCGTGCAGCCCATGATGCCGCCCGCTCCGAGGTCTTTCAGTCCAACGGAAATCCGCTCTTCGGCGATGACGTCGAAGGCGCGGTACGTTGCCCGCATCAACACGTTCTTTAGGAACGGATCCGGTACTTGAACGGCGCCCTTGTTGGCTTCCGCATCATCCTCATCGAGAACGAGCGACGAAAACGAGGCGCCACCAAAGCCGCTGCGATCGGTCGCTTTTCCAACAAGCACCAGGTCCCAGCCGTCGGCGTTCGCGGGAGCGCGGGAGTGAATGATGTCGCGCTCTTTGACGAGGCCGAGCGCGACCACGTTCACAAGACAGTTATCGCGAAATCCCTCATGAAAATACACGTCACCGCCGATGTTGGGAACACCGATCGCGTTCCCATACGCCGCGATGCCATCGACCACGCTTTGAGCGACGTAGCGGCAATGCGGATCGTCGAGCGGTCCAAACCGCAGCGGATCCGCGACAGCGATGACTCTCGCCCCCATGCACAGCACGTCTCGCACAATACCGCCAATGCCGGTTGCGGCGCCCTCAAACGGTACGACTTGCGAGGGATGGTTGTGCGACTCATGCGCGACGACGATGCCGTACCGCTCGCCTTTCCATTCGCCGAGATGCACGATCCCGGCGTCCTCGCCGGGGCCAACCACGACATTCGGACCCTCGGTCGGTAACCGCGAGAGAAACGCGCGGCTGCTCTTGTACGAACAGTGCTCGCTCCACTGCGCATCGAACGCATGCACTTCGACGATGGTCGGATCGCGCCGCAGCCCGCCGGCGATCCTGCGCAACTCCTCGACGGTCAGGGCCAACCCATGACGGCGCGCGTCTTGCCCCAACGCTTCGTCACTTTTGCCGAGGACGGCGAAGGTTGGAACCTTCCCAGCGATTATTGGAGGTGCCGGGCGCTTCACCAAGGCTAGGCGACGGTGCCGTTTGGTGGTGGAGGCGGCGCGCTCAGTTGCGCGTCAGCGGCGACGATCGCGGAGCGCGCATTCGCCTGCACCAACAACACCCGTCCGAACAACACCGTATCGTCGACCGCAAAGGTTTTCGCTGCGGCGAGCGCAACGCGTTGCGCGGTCAACTGTGCAGCGCTTTCCGCTTGCACGCTCGCGTCAGCAAACCGCAAGACCGGCGTCGTCGTGGCATCGTCGATGAGCTCTGCCAGCCGCGACGAGTTGCCCTCTGCCGTCACGAACACCACCCGCGCGAAGGTTGCGTCGAGCTGCTGAATCACCTGCAGCACGTACGACGGTGTGAGACGCGCCGATGCGATTCGGCGCATCGCCGGAAGACCATACGGCCGCAACGCCGCGGTAATCGCTTCCGCTTGCGCTGCATGCTCGGGACCTTCCAGCACGATCGCGACCATACCGGGTCGCATCACTGGAAACATACCGACGAGCTCGGCGACCTGTTCGTAGGCTCCGTACACGCGGTCGAGATCTTCCTGTCGCACCTCCGCGAGGTTGCGGTACATCTGCTTGTCGAGCATAAGCTCTTCGCGACCCTGCGGCCAAATGCGCCATGAATCGTTATCGATCACGTCCGCGATCACGAGATTGCCCCGTCCCTCAGCGTCAACCAGACGGCCGAATTCAATCTTCAAGTCGACCAGAAGCGTTTGGTGTCGACGCCATGCGTGGGCCAGGATCTCGAAGGTGATGCGCGCGATCTCGCTCATCACCCCGATCTCCTGCGGCGTCGCGATCCCACGACGTACGATTTCATCGGGCTCGATCAGGGGATCGTGATTGGCGTCGTCCTTGAAAAAGAATTCAACCATCCGCGGGACGATGATGGAGCCTCGGACGATACCAGGCTTGCGTCGCACGAGCGAACCCGCCGCAACACCGCGCACCACGACCTCGAGCGGAATCATATCGCAACGCCGCACGAGCATCTCGTTGTCGTCGTCATCCTCGCCGCCGCTCAGATAGTGCGTCGGCAAGCCGCAGAGGTTCAGCAAACGGAAAACCCGCGCTGTCGTCTTCGCGGCCAGTCTGCCTTTGCCGGAAATCGTATTACGGCGGGCACCGTCGCCGGCGCTGATATTGTCCGTCTGCGTGACGACCAGGACGTCTGGTTGGTCCTGCTGTTCGTACAGGACCTTCGTCTTGCCGCGCGCCACTTCGAGCCCTTTGTTCACGTGCGAGCGAGCGTCCGCGGCTTGGGGAACGGCGGTAGGTCGTCGATCCGCGCCGCCAAGGCGCGCGCGCGCGCCGGCGCGTCGCCGACATAGCGCGAAGGATCGAGGAGTGCCCGGACCTCTGCGGGGTCGAGCAGTGCCGTAATGCGCGTGTCGTCGACCAGCAACTGTCCGAGCGGATTGTCGCCACCACGCGCTAAGGCGTCGTGCGCCGCGAGCGATGACTCACGAATCGCCTCGTGGAGCTCCTGGCGGTCTCCGCCCGCCTTTGCCGCCTCCATCAATACGGCTTCACTTCCCGCAAACGGTCCGTATGTTCGCAAATTTTCTACGATGCGCTGCTCATCGACACGCACGCCTTCGACGACGTGCAGGGCCAGCCCCAGCATCTCGTCAGCACAGAGCATCGCCTCCGGCAAAATCGTACGACGGTTGGCGCTGTCGTCGAGCGTGCGCTCGAGAAGATTGTTGGCTGCGTTCTGCCATGCGACGCTCGCGTATGCCGGCAGAAGCCGCGCGAGCGAACCGATCCGTTCGCTCATGACCGGATTGCGTTTGAACGGCATCGCCGAGCTTCCAACCTGTTTTTCGCCGAAGGGCTCGAACACTTCACCGAAGCCTGGCGACGAGAGGATTCGCAAGTCGGTGGCAAACTTCGAGAGCGACGCTCCCAAACCGCAGAGCGCAGACAGAACGAGATAGTCAAGCTTGCGCGGATACGTTTGCGTGCTGACATCCCGAGCTTCGAGGTCGAAAACGGCGAGCACGTCACGTTCTTGCTCCGCCGGAGCGCGTCCGGTACCACGGAGTAGACGATCGTACGATGCCGAGGTGCCGACTGCGCCGCGGATCCCTTTGGCCGTGAGCTGAGCATAGGCCGCACGCAAGAGTTCGTCGTCGATCAAGAGATCTTGCGCATAGGTCGCAAACCGATACCCAATGGTCGTAGGCTCCGCAGGTTGCAGGTGCGTGTATCCCATGCAGACCAGGTCGGCATACCGGACGATCGCGACCGAAAAGCTTCGCAACAGCGTAGCCAAACGCTCACCGATGAGCCCCAGCGCGACGCGCAAACGATAGGTCTCGACGGTGTCCTCAACGTCCATGGACGTCGCGCCGAGATGAACCTTGCCGCCGCCGATCGGTGCCTGGGAAGCGAAGACACGAATTTCCGCCATCAGATCGTGACCGATTTCCCGCTCGATCGCAAGTGCGGCGTCGATGTCTACCTCGTCGGCGTGAAGCCGAAGATCTTCGAGTTCCCGCTCTGAGACGAGACCGCTGCGCGCTTGCGATTCCGCGAGTGCCAGCCAAACCATACGCCACAGGCGCCGTCGTTCGCGCTCGGAGAACAATCGCCGCATCTCAGCGCGGCCGTACCTCCAGGAAAACGGCGAAGCGTACGACGCGTGATCCATTACCGCCCGCGTGTTCGCGCGGTGCGTTCGTCTTGCCTCGCTAAGCGTTCCTACGGCGTGTTTGTGTCGAAGATGCCCACGATCGCGATGCCGACCGTCGTAGCGGGCGGTGACGGCGGCGCATCGATTGCGTACAACGACAGGTTCGGCGCGGTCGCAAGAGGATTGGCCGGCGTACTTTGCGGGTTTGGCGGCACGCCATTACACGTTGGCGGAAGCGTGCTGTCGCAATCGAAGGGCGGCGGTGACGGCTGACCCGGCGGATTGGGAATCGGCGTGGGATACACGATGCCGCTGTTTGGGAAACCGCCGAGCGACGGTGGCGGGGACGGCGTACCCTGCGTCGCCGGGAAAAATTCAGCGGTCGGCATTAGACAGGTCACGAGTCCGCTGCCGGCAACGTAGAATCCGATGGGCGCGCCACCGGAATGAACGAGCGGAACGACCTTCTGTCCTAAGGGTCCGGGTGGATTTGAGAACGTCAGGGTTCCAAGGCAAGATGGCCGGATGATTGAGCCTTTGACAGCGAGCTTGCCGTACGCCAGTAAGCCCGGCGCGCCCGACGGAGCGGCGTGATGCAATACGACGTTGTCCGATTCGCCAATCGGTGCCGAAAGCGCCGGTTCTGTGAACGGAATCGCCTGGAGCACGAGCGGAACCGCGCCGAAGACCTTGTCTGCAATGACGACGGTGGTACGCACAGCGCCCGGCGACGTCACCGTCGAAGCTTGCTGATTTGCGTTACCTGGCGCGGCACCAGCGGCGTATACGGTCACGGTGTGTGCCGACGGCGAAAGCGGCGTTCCCTGTACCGACGTGACGAAGTACGGCGATGTCGCTTGTCCGCCAGCCTTGCCGTTGAAGTTGCCGTACCCGAGGTTCTGCCACACGCGGACGTTGTCGATATAAACGTCGACGCAGCATCCACCCGGATTGACCAACGGATTACTGTTGAAGTCCGGTGAGGCCATGAGGACGCGAATCGCTGCCGTACCAGACTGATTCACTGACCCGCCGCCTCCGGCGTTGCCGTTGCTGCCGGGGCTCAGCGCGCCAGAGCCGCCGCAGCCCGCTACCGCTGCCCCAATGAAGGCGACGACGATGAACCATACGAGCGGACTACGCATCAGAAGGACTCCCTGGATTCTTTCAGGCCCGAGCATGCAACGCGGACGGCACGTGCCGTCCGCCTTTGAGGCTATGCGCTTGTCTTCGACGTGCGACGTTCCCTGCTCTTGGCGGCCTGCGTCGCGAGCACCGCAACGATCGTACGAAGATCCTCACCCTTACCGGTGACGATGGACTCGAAACCGCGCACGGCACGTTCGTAACCGAGGCGAGCCCCATGCTGCCCAAGGCGACGAGCAATCGGTCGGAGCGCCCGTTCGCGCCAGCGGAAACGCGCCGGAAGTTCACCTCCCTGGCGCGCGAGCTCCCACACCAGACGATATTCGCTCGCGATCGCCGCCAGCAGTGGAACGGCCGCTCCGCGCTCCCCGCTCGAGGCAATCATTTCGTGCGTCAAAGCGAGCGCCCGTGATACGTCGCCCTCCACAAGAGCCCCGGCTGCCTGGTACCCGCGCACGTCTTCGGCGACGATGCTTTCCCGGATCACGTCTTCAAGCGTGATGCGTGTTCCGAGGAGCGCGAGCTTTTCGAGATCCGTCTGCACGGCGATGAGCGGCGCATCGCTTCCGGCTATTGCCGTTACGACCGCTGTCTGTGCGCTCACACCGAGCCGCCGGAGCGCCTCTTGCACATAACGACCGCGCGCATCGGGCGTCGGCGCGGTGTCGACGCGCAGCGCCGCGCGGCCAGCCAACTGCCCAAACGTTTCAGGCTTCGTTCGCTTGGTGGCGGGCTGAAGATCGGCGATCACCAAGGTATTGCCGGCCGGCACGTGTTGCGCGATCTCCCACAAAACGCGCCGTTCCGCGGCTCTCAAGTCTTCTGCTTGTCGCACGACGATGAGCCGCGCTGGTCCAAGAAACGGCATCGCGGCGCACGCAGCCGCAACGCGGTCCATCGATTCGAGTTCCGGAGCGATGAAGCGGTCCAGGTTAAGATCTCGGGTCGCGACATCCAGCAGTCGTTCGGCGATGCGCTCGACGGCGAGGTCCGCAAACACCGGCTCGGTGCCCTCGATGATGATGAGCGTTGGGAGCGGCGGGTCCTTATCGACGAAGTCGTAAAACTTCATCGACGTGCCGCGGTGACGAACAAACCTTGTGCGCGCGTCTTCAAATCAGGGACGGAGTCGGTGTACGGCGGCTTGCACACGCCGAACTCCGTAATGATGGCCGTGATCAGCCTGGCAGGAGTTACATCGAAGGCAGGATTGTAGGCGGCGGTCCCCTCCGGTGCAACCTGCGTTCCGGCGAAGCTGAGGACCTCATCCGCGGAACGTTGCTCGATCGGGATGAGCTCGCCGGAATGAAGGGAGAAATCGATGGTGGAGCGCGGCGCGGCCACGTAAAACGGAATGCGATGATACGCTGCAGCGATAGCCAGGCCAAACGTACCAATCTTGTTGGCAGTGTCCCCATTTGCTGCGATACGGTCAGCACCGACGACGCAGCATCGCACTCCGAGGGCTCCAATCGCGGCTGCCGCCGCACCGTCCGCAATCAACGTGGCATGTATCCCAGCGGCGGCAAACTCGAAGGTCGAAAGCCGGGCGCCTTGCAGCAACGGACGCGTCTCGTCGAGGATGGGTCGCAGCCGTTTTCCCCGTCGACACGCCTCGACGATGACGGCAAGCGCCGTTCCCTCTCCGCCCGTCGCAAGGGGCCCGGTGTCGCAGTGCGTCAACACGGCGCCTTCTGCCGGCATGAGTGCGGCGCCGTGCTGCGCGATCGCTCGATCGACGGCGCGCTGCTCCTCATGAATCGCCAGCGCGACGTCGAGCATCGCTTCGGGCTCCGCTGAACGAACGCGGTCGATGGCCCACGCCAAATTTACTGCTGTCGGACGTGCCGCTCGAATCCGTTCGACGGACGCGGCAAACGTCGTATCGTCTGCATGCAAACGGCGCGCGAGTGCGACCCCATAAGCACCAAAGACGCCGATGGCCGGCGCGCCGCGGACCGCCAGCGTTGCGATGGCGTCGACCAACGCGTCTACCGTCTCGGCACGCAACGGGACGCGCACGTGAGGAAGCAGACGCTGGTCGATATATCCGACCGCGTCGCCATCCCACCAGACCGGAACGATGTTTTCAGCCACGCAACGCGCCCGTTCGCCCGACGGCGCACACGGACCCTGGCTGTGGGTCTCGGTTACGCGCGAACGGCGGTCATCGAAGCGGAGAAACACGTCCGGCAATAGACCGGACGATCTCCGCGCGGTTTGAACGGCACGGTCGTCGTGACGCCGCACTGGGCACACACCGCTTCGAACATCTCCCGAACGCCCGGACCCGCACGCTGTGTCTTCCGCGCGTTCCGGCAGTCGCGGCAGCGCTGCGGCTCGTTCTCGAAACCCTTCTCTGCATAGAACTGCTGGTCGCGGACGCTGAACACAAAATTTGCCCCGCAGTCCTTACATGCAATGATTTTGTCTTCCACGAATGCACCGATCGACAGGCGAACCTGTCCCCGAACCTTTAGGAATGAAAACGCCCCACCCATCTTTAGGCTCGACGTAGAGGCAGTATAGGAAAGCGAGCCGCACAATGCAAGCGGTCGGGCGCTTCTACCCGAGCCGCGAAGAAGCGTTAGCCTCGAAGACCTATCGGTCGAGACGACGAGCGCTGGCCAACCGCCGCCACCGTAAGCGCCGCCAGCGCAGCGGCGAACCCCTTGTCGCCTCGCGCGGGGTCGGCGCGTTCTTCGGCCTGCGCCAGCGTATCGGTTGTGAGAATGCCGAACCCGACCGGTACCCCTGTGGACAACTGCACCGCCATGATGCCATCGACGCATGCCCCTGCGACATAGTCGAAATGTGGCGTCTCTCCCCGCACCACGGCTCCCAGTGCGACCACGGCGTCGACCCGTTCGGATTCGATGATCCGCTGCACCACAAGCGGAATCTCGAAGCATCCGGGAACCGCTACGATGCGGCGTGCGGCCGGGGCGACTCCGCACAGGTCCAGCCCACGCTGCGCTCCCTCCTCGAGCCAACGCGCGACCGCAGGGTAGAACTGCGCAGAAACGATGGTGACGCGTTTTCCTTGGCCCTCGGGAAGCGCGTGCTTCTCGCCGTTCGACGTTTTCACGAAGCCTGCGCCGGTAACTCGCGGTGCGTATCGAGGATGTGGCCAAGTTTGCTGCGTTTCGTTTCGATGTATCGCTCGTTGAACGCGGTGCGCCCGACCGGAAGGCCGACGCGGTCGACGATGCGCAGTCCGTACCCTTCGAGGCCGACGATTTTCTTCGGATTGTTGGTGATCAGCCGCATTTCGCGCACGCCGAGATCGGCCAGGATTTGCGAGCCCATCCCGTAGTCACGCTTGTCGACGGGAAGACCGAGTGCCAGGTTCGCCTCGACGGTGTCCGCCCCGCCGTCTTGCAAAGCGTACGCTCGCAGCTTGTTGGCAAGGCCAATCCCGCGCCCTTCCTGATGCAGATACAGGAACACGCCGCGACCCTCTTCTGCAATGAGCTGTAACGCGCCGTCGCGTTGGGCCCCGCAGTCACAGCGCAACGAGTGCAGCGCATCGCCCGTGAGACACCCCGAATCCACGCGAACGAGGCTGTCTTTTCCGTCGCCGATCTCTCCCATGACGAGCGCGACGT
>JAFAXE010000184.1 GCA_019241305.1 Vulcanimicrobiota bacterium | reverse complement strand
TTCATACCGGAGCGAAGGGGCGCGTGCGTCTGGTTCCGCAACCGCCGGGGAGCGGAATCGTCTTTCGGCTCGATGGCGCCGTGACGTTTCCAGCGCACGCCGACTACATCGTCGATACGCGCCGTGCGACCGTCCTCGGTGCCGCGGGACGCACCGTATCGACCGTCGAGCACGTCCTTTCGGCGCTGTGCGGGATGGAGGTCGATAACGTTCTCCTCGACGTCACGGGCCCCGAAATCCCAATCGCCGACGGTAGCGCACGAATCTTCGTGGAAGCGATCGAAAGCGTGGGCCGGACGCCGCAAGGCGCGCCACGCGCCGAACTCGCGCTGGACGAGCCGCGCGTTTATCGCGACGAACGCGGCGCGCTCGTCGTCCTGCTCCCCGCAGACCGCTGGACGGTGCGCTTTGCCGTCGAGTTTCCCTCACCCGTAGGTGCTCAGTATTTCGCTGGAGCGCTGACGTCGCAAACGTACCGTGACGGCATCGCGCCGGCGCGGACCTTCGGCTACCTGCATGAGGTCGAAGCGCTGCTCGCTGCGGGGCTCGCTCAGGGAGGGTCGCTCGAAAACGCACTCGTTTTCGGGCCCGACGGGCCGCTCGTGCCGTTGCGTCAGCCGAACGAAGTGGTGGCGCATAAGGTCCTCGATCTCATCGGTGATCTCGCCCTCGCCGGCGCGCGGCCGCGCTTCGGTGTCATCGCGCTGCGCAGCGGTCATGAACTTCACGCGCGCGTGACGCGCGATCTGCGCTCACTACGCCGGAGCGGCCTAGCGTCGTGAGCGAGATGCACATCCGTCAAATCATGGATGTGTTGCCGCATCGCTACCCGTTATTATTGGTCGATCGCATCTTGGAGCTGGAACCCATGCACCGCGCGATCGGCTACAAGAACGTGACGATCAACGAGGAGTTCTTTAACGGACACTTCCCGGACAATCCCCTTATGCCGGGCGTCCTGATGATTGAAGCACTTGCCCAGTTGGGTGGCGTCGTCATCCTCTCGCCTGGAGAATTTGCGCACCGGACTCCCTTCCTAGCCGGCGTCGATAAGTTCAAGTTTCGCCGTCCGGTCATCGCAGGAGACCGGCTCGTCATGGAGGTCACGATGCTGCGCTCACGCCGCAACATCGGTTGGGTCGCGGCCGCGGCGCGCGTCGATGACAAGATGGTCTGCTCCGGGGAGCTGATGTTTTCCGTCGCGCCCGGGCCGACGAGCGCGCAAATGGATGCATCGATCCTGCATGTCTGACGAGATCCTACAGGAGCCTGCGCCCGTCAGCGTCGCACCGCGCTCGCCCGATGGCGCTGCGCTCGGCGGCCGCACCGCGCTCGTCCATGCGACGGCGCTGGTGCACCCCAGTGCCGCGATCGGGCACGGCGCCGAGGTCGGGCCGTTTTGCATCGTCGGTGAATTCGTGCGGATCGGCGAGCGGACGAAACTGTTGGCCAACGTCGTCGTGAACGGCCATACGACCATCGGGGATGACTGCGTCGTCTTTCCGTTTTGCTCCATTGGCACTGCTTCGCAAGACCGCAAGTACACCGGAGAGCGCGCCTTCACGATGATCGGCGATCGCACGGTGGTGCGCGAATACTGCAGCATCAACCGCGCCACCGGAGAAAATGAGGTGACGTCGGTCGGCGACGACTGTTTGTTGTTGGCGTACGTACACATCGCTCACAACTGCCGAATCGGCAACGGGGTGACGATGTCGAACCTGACGCAGCTCGCGGGTCACGTCACCGTGGAGGATTTCGCGAACATCGGCGGCACCGCAGCGGCCCATCAGTTCGTACGGATCGGCACGTATGCGATGGTCGGCGGCGCCACGAAGTTGACGAGGGACGTTCCTCCGTTCTTTCTGGTGGAAGGCAATCCGGCGCAGGTGTACGGTTTGAACAGCGTCGGACTTCGACGTGCACAGTTCTCCCCAGAAGCGATCTCCGAGCTGAAAGAGTGCTACAAAATCATGTACCGGTCGGGACGGAACATTTCTCAGGCGCTGGGAGAACTCAAACGGTTGGTGCAGACTGATGCCGGTCGCCGGCTCGTAGCGTTTATCGAGGCACCTTCCGAGCGTGGCATTTTGAAATGACGCCGCGGCGACTGCGCCGCGCAGCGTTCGCTTTGCTGGCCCTAGGATTTGCGATGGCGTTGACGCCGTCCGCACATGCCTCCCGCGAGATTTCGCCGGTCGACCTCATCGACTTGGAAGTTTCCTATGACACGCTCACGGCCGATTATTATCGCCACGTCGAGGCTCAGCGCATTCTCGACGGTGCACGCACCGGAATTCTCGCGTACTTGCGTTCACGCGGCGTCGCGAGTCCACGCCTGCCGCCGCTGCGGGCTAGCGGCCGCTACGCGCATGATTTACACGTTCCGGGACAGGCCGTCGCGAGCGCCCTCCTGCGCTACGGCACACGGCTCGATCCGCGCGCGCTCGTCTATGCAACCATTGCCGGGGAGGCAGCCTCCCTCAACGATCCCTACACCATCTTTTTCAGTCCCGAGCAGGAGCAGGCGTTCTACCGATACCTCAACCCGGCCGGCTTCGGGGGAATCGGCGTCATCCTGCACCTCGACTCGGAGCACCGCGCCATCCTCATCGACGACGTCATTCCGAACGGCCCGGCAGAAAAGGGTGGACTGCATCCAGGCGATTTTATTTGGACGATCGACGGCGTTACGACGAGCGGACTGTCGGCTGACGATATTCAGAAACGGCTGCGCGGCAAAACCGGCACGCGCGTCATGTTGGCGTACTCGCACGGTGCCGCGGGGAGCCGGCTCAGCGTCCAGCTCGTACGCAGTGACGTAACGCCACCTGACGCCATCGGTAGCATGCTCCCCGGCGGCATCGGCTACATTCGCCTGCTATCGTACGGTGAACACGCCGAACGGGATGTCGCCGCGCAGCTGCGCCATCTGCAGCAGGCGGGTGCCGGTGCGTTCGTGCTGGATCTGCGCGGGAATGGTGGTGGTTATCGTGAGGCCGCCATTGCCGTAACGGCGCGTTTCGTACCTCCGGGACCGGTGGTGATCGTTCAAGAGCGCAGCGGCAAACGAACGACGCTGTTTTCACACAACAGCGTGGCCAGAGTCCAGCCGCTGGCGGTGCTCGTCGATCGTGGGACGGCTTCCGCGGCCGAAATCACCGCCGGGGCGATCCAGGATACCGAGAGCGGAGTGTTGGTCGGCACGAAGACGTTTGGCAAGGGCCTCGTGCAACAGATGTTTCCTTTACCCGACGGCGCGGCGCTCAAGGTGACGGTGGAACGGTATTACACCGCGCATGGACGTGACATCGATAAGAAGGGGATCGAGCCGGATATCGTGGTGCCGCAGCCACCAGGGTCGATCGCCGGCGACGTCGCGCATGACCCGCAGCTCGCGCGCGCGCTTCTCGCGCTTGGGATCCCGCAGCCCACTCCCTCACCCTAAGGCGCAAAGCGTGTCGCTGCACATTTTTATGTCTGCTGGCGAAGCGTCCGGAGACATGAGCGCCGCCGCACTCGCCGAGGCGATTCGGGCCATCGTCCCGGACGTGCAATTCGAAGGGATCGGCGCGGAACGGATGCGCTCGGCCGGCTTTCGTCTCCACAGCGATGCACACGGATGGTCGAGCATGGGGCCGGCTGCGGCGCTCGGCAAAGTTCCAGGTCTGTTCTTGACGATGTGGCGGCATGCGGTCGCGTTGCGCCGGCATTCGGTCGACGTTGTCGTGCTGGTCGATTTCGGAGCCTTTAACCTGCGCCTCGCGAAAACGCTCCGGCTCATCGGCTATCGCGGCCCCGTCGTGTACTACTTCCCGCCTGGCGCGTGGATGGATCGCTACAAACAGGCGCACGCCGTTGCACGCTGGACGCGTCCGCTTACCGCCTTTCGGCACCAGCGCGATTATTATCGCTGGCTTGGCCTCGATATCGCATTTTTCGGTCACCCGCTCGTCTCGCTCGTCGCACCGAGACCGCCACGACCGCCCCCACCATCTGATGGCGGCTGCGTTGCGCTTCTTCCCGGAAGTCGCCGGGATGAAGTGCGACGGCACCTGGAACGGTTGGTTGCGGCGTTCACCGTTCTGCGCGCTCGTCGCCCGCGATTACGGGGTCTCATCGCGGCCGCCAACGCGGAGACGGAAGAATTGATTGCGCAGCGCGCCTTCGCGTCCGAAGCGTTGCAGGTCGTGCGAGGCGCCGGGCCGGCGCTGGACGCGGCCGACGCTGCCTGGATTGCGTCAGGCACAGCGGTGCTCGAGGCTGCGCTACGCGAAGTTCCGACGGTGGCACTCTACGTCGTCGCTCCGTCGGAGATCGAGGTGGGCCGCCGGATGTGGCACGGGCCGTACATCACCCTTCCCAATATCCTCTTAGGAAAGGAAGTGGTCCCGGAACTCTTGCAGGACGCGGCGACGCCCGAGCGTCTCGCCACCGAGCTCGAGTTGCTCCTTGCGGACCCGTTTAGGCAGCAGGCAAACATGCGCGACCTACGTTCCGGACTGGGAGCTCCGGACGCCCTACAACGCTGCGCGCAGTTCGTCGTTGCCGTCGCTCGCGCAGAACCCCCGCCGCCGTCACTGTTGTGAGCTTGCGTATTTGGCACACTGCCGACTTGCACGATCACCGCGGCATCGCCCCACGCCTCCGAGCTTTGCGGGCCGCGCGTCCCGGATTGTTATTCGATTGCGGTGACGCGCTGCGTGGCAGTCAAACGATCTACCATCGATCGGAACCGATCATCGACGAGTTGGCGAAGGCCGGGTACGACGCGCAAGCGATGGGCAACCACGAGTTTCACTACCTTTTCAGCGCAGTTCGGGCTCGCGCAAGCCACATGCGTTATCCCTTGCTGTGTGCCAACGTGACCGACGTTCGCGGCCGGCGCCTTCCCTTCGTAACGGACATGACGTTCCAGAGTGACGCAGATGGCGAAGGATGGACGGTCCGCGTTTTCGGCCTCATGGTTGTGCAATATCCCAAAGGCAGTCCTTGGGAACGCGTTTTCGGATGGCGTTTTCTGCCACCGGTCGAAGTCGCGCGGGCGATCGCCGATGACACGCCCGTTTCCACCACCCTCGTCCTTCTCTCTCACCTTGGTTTGAAAACCGACCGCGTCATTGCCCAAGCAGTTCCGCGGCTCGATCTCATTCTAGGCGGCCACAGCCACGATACGCTGTATGAACCGGAGCGTATCGGAGGCGTCCCGATCGTGCACGCGGGACCGTACGGTGCATACGTTTCATGCACCGAATTCGAAGCGACCGCGCGCCGGCCTCGAGTCGCGCGTTCGAGTCTGGTTCCGTTGCTGGCCTCCACGGGATAATGCGCATTCTGTTCATCAGCAACGGACACGGTGAATCTGCGATCGTCGACAGGATTGCGGACGAGGTGCGAAGACTGGAGCCGTCCCTCGGTCGAGCGCATTTTCCGCTCGTGGGACTAGGAGACGGGGACGCGTGCGTTCCCGTGGTGGGACCTCGGCGGTCGCTGCCGAGCGGTGGACTCGTCGCGATGGGTAATATCCGCGCGTTTGTTTCCGACGTGCGAGCCGGGTTCGTGAGCCTTTTCTTCGCTCAGGTGCGCTTCTTGCGATCCGCACACCGCGCGTACGATCTCATCGTCGCCGTAGGAGACGTGTACGCGCTCGGCATGGCGCTGCTCGCTCGCCTTCCGGTCGTGTTCGTCGGCACGGCGAAGAGCGCGTACGTCGCGCCTTACGGTTCGTTAGAACGGCGCATCATGCGACGTGCCGTGCGCATTTACGTTCGCGATGAACGTACGGCAAACAGGCTGCGAGCGTTGAACGTACCGGCACGATTTGCCGGCAACGTCATCGCGGACTTACACCGTTCGAACGAACGTCTAGCGGAAGGGCGCTGGATTGGCGTGCTGCCGGGGAGCCGCGGCGCCGCCTACGCCGATGCGGTGAGGCTTGCCGCCGTTTTGATCGAGCTTGGCAAAAGCGGAGGTTCCGTGCGCGCGTTCCTTTCGGTCGCGCCAACGCTGCAGGCGAAGGACTTCGCAGACGCTTTACGCCATGCCGGATGGACGATCTGCGAAGGGTCCAACCCGACACCATTCACTGCGCTCAAGGACGAGGTGCAGATCGTGGCTTGGACCGGCGACCTCGGCCAGCTTCTCGCCTCGAGCGAATTCGTTCTCGGCCAAGCCGGTACGGCCAACGAGGCGGCCGCGAGTTGGGGAGTTCCGCTCGTTGCTCTTGCCGATGACCGGAGCGATCGTTCGGGCTGGTATCGCATGCGACAGCGTCGTCTCTTGGGAGAAGCGTTGGCCCTCGTGCCGGCGGAGCCGTCGCAAGCTGCCGCTGCGGTGAACGCGTTGCTCTCCGACTCGGAGCAGCTGTCGCGAATGAAACGAGCGGGTCCCGAGCGCTTGGGGCCGCCCGGTGGCGCCCGGCGCATCGCGGTGGAGACGGTCGAGTTCGTGTGCCAGCGAAAGCTCGCATCGTGACGGTTCTCGGCACCGCTTCCGTGCTTCCACGGGCGCCGCAACGCGCGACAGCGCCGCTGAACCTCGTCCTCCTCGCATTCGGGTTCGCGGCATTTCCGGCATACCCGGCCTTCATCACGCTCTCGTCCGTCAGCCCTCCCGGAGTCTCGCTCATTCCGCGGGGAGTCGCGCTCGCGCTCCTGGCGTGCTGCGCGCTTGGGGCGCTGGTCCTCGCACTGCAGCTCTTCTGGGAGCGCCGGCCGCTGCCAGTCACCTTCGGTCCAGCGGTTGCGTATATCGGAGCGTGGCTGCTCGCAGCGCTCTTCGGATTCGACCCGGCGACTGGATTGCTGTTCGTGCTCGACGGCGTCCTCGTCTTGATTTTTCATGCGGCCATCGCGCGCTTCTATCCCGATCGGCGAGCGGCGTTGACGATGATCGCGGCGTTCCTCGGGAGCGGTGCGTTCGTTGCCGCGCTTGGCCTCGGTATGCTGGCACTGCGCCGCCCTGCGGCAATGTATGCCGTAGGCCACGGGCGTGCGATCAGTACCTTCGTCGTCCCTGGGGAATTCGCAGGATACCTGTTGTTTCTGATCCCGACGGCTATCGGCGTCGCGCTGGTCACCGGACGCTTTTGGCTGCGCGTCCTCGGCATCGCGGCGGCAGGCCTTGGACTGCTCGCGTTGGCCGCGACCTATTCCCGTGCCGGTTGGCTTGGCTTTGCGGTGGGCGCAGCGTTCTTTGTTTATATGTTACGACGATCTGCGCGCATCGGAGTGCTGTTGTCGGCGGCGCTCGTGGTCGGGCTCGTGACGATCTCGGTGTACAACGGTCATCACAATCCCTCGGAATACTTCACTCGGCTCTCCATTTGGCGAACCGGCCTGCGAACGGTTCAGTTGTTTCCGGTTACGGGCGTTGGGCCGGGTGCGTTTCGGCACGTCTATCCCGCGCTGCGACCGCCGGATGGGGAACCGTCCGCCTTTCACGCGCACGACTACCTGTTGAACGCGTTCGCCGAGACGGGTCTCGTCGGTATCGCAACGCTGTTCGCACTGTGGTACTGTTTCGGACGCGCGATGGAGCGCGCGCTCCGCGGTGCACAAGGGTCGCGGCGCATTCTCACGCTCGCGATCCTCAGCGGCTTCGTCGCGACGCTCGCGCAGAGCAGCCTGGACTTCATCCAAGTCGTGATCCTGGGATGCTGGATTCCGTTCATGGCCCTCGCGCTCGGGGTTGCGGAATACGGGCTTGAGTGAGACGTGATGCGTGTACGCTTGACTCTCGCGACGCTGGTCGCGCTTTTGTGCGGGGCGTGTGGCTCAAAAGCTCCGGTCACGCAGCCTTCGCCGAGCGCTGGGCCGGCGAATGGGACGAGTCCCCATGGTACCGCGACGCCGCTGACCTTCAAAGTTCGTTCCAGTGGCGAAGGTCATGGCGCCGTGGTCTTGACGGAGCGCCGCAAGACCCGGACCATCTACGTTTTGCGGGCCGACGCGAATGTGTCGAACCGATTTGGCGCCGGGACGGGACGAAGTACCTTCACGCAGCCTCGCATCGTGTTTTACCAAGACGGCGGACGCAGGCTTATGGCACAGTCGCCCACCGCCGACGTCGAGGAACAAACCAAGACGGTCGTGATGAACGGCGGCGTCCACGCGCACACGCAGGATGGCGTGACGCTTTCCTGTGACCAGCTGATCTATGACGACCGTCATGGAACGATCCACGGCAGTGGGAACGTGCTCGTGACAAGTCCGCACGGTGAGACGCTTTCAGGTGACACGCTCGATGCCGACCTTCAACTGAATCATGTGCGCGTGAGCGGGGTCGGCACATGACGGCTTTCAACGGCGCGAGCCGCATCCTGATGCGCGATCTCGTGAAACGCTACGGCGAGCGGACCGTCGTCGACATGGTCACGGCCAGCGTGCACACCGGCGAGATCGTGGGTCTGCTGGGCCCCAACGGCGCCGGAAAGACCACGACGTTTTACATGGTCGTCGGTTTGGTGAAGCCGGATGGCGGTAACGTCGCGCTGGTTCAGGATGGTAGAGAAGAAGACCTCACCGGATCCCCGATGTACGTGCGTGCGCGCTGGGGGATCGGATACCTCGCGCAAGAGAACTCGATTTTCCGCAAGCTGTCGGTCGGAGATAACATCCGCCTGATCTGGGAAATGAATGGCGTTCCGCGAGCGGAACAAGACCGTCGGCTTCCGGGACTCTTGGAAGAGTTTGGTCTGACGAACCTCGTCGATGCGCGCGGCGACAGCCTCTCCGGTGGGGAACGCCGGCGTGTCGAAATCGCGCGCGCGATCGCCACGGAACCGTCGTTCCTGCTCCTCGACGAACCGTTTACCGGGATCGATCCGATTGCGGTCGCCGACATCCAAATCATGATCCGGCAGTTGCGTCAGCGCGGCCTCGGGGTGTTGATCACCGATCACCAAGTGCGAGAGACACTCGCTATCGTCGATCGCGCGTACATTCTCAACAACGGGAAGATCGTGGTGTCAGGCAGTGCGCACGACGTGCTCGAGTCGCCCGTCGCGCGCCAGTTCTATCTCGGCGAAGGCTTCCGTCTGTGAACGCGACGTCGCGCGTCGTTGCACGTATCTGTGTCATCCTGAGCCCTTCGACTGCGCTCAGGACAGGCTCCGGCGCGAAGCGCCGGAGTCGAAGGACGCTTCAGTGTTTGGTTCGGCGGGGCGACATTCCATTTCGCAACCGCTCGTCGCTCGCCATCCGAGGCTCGCTCCTGGCTGCTCCGCCTCCTCGCTCTCACCATCCGTGGTTACGCTCGTCGGTCGGAGCTTGCTCAACGAAACGTCGCCCCGCCTCCGAAACCATCATCCTTCATTCGTTTTCTTCGGATAGCCGTCGTTCACGCCCGAAGCCGTTTGGTGATAGAAAAAGGGCGCGCTTTTGGGATTCGAAGGTGGGGAAACGTTTTCTCCTGGGATCGGTGGGCGTAGCATGAAAGCGGTGCGCGCGAGCGACCGCGTGGAAGCGCGGGGTGTCGGTGCGGTGCTCGTGAGGAGACCGCACGTGCTCAGTTTGCGCCTCTCGATCCTCGACCGCTACATGATTACGGAGCTGGGCGGCCCGTTCGCGTTCGGGCTGTCGGCCTTTACGCTCATCTTTGCGGCGACGCAGATCCTGGCGATCAGCCGGCTCGTGTCCGATCAACACGCGGCACTGTGGGCGGTAATCGAATACTTCGTGTGGCAGCTGCCGGGAATCGTCGTGCTCGTGATTCCGATGGCGATGTTGCTCGGCGTCTTGCTGACGATGGGGACGCTTTCTGGGAACAGCGAGATCACGGCCATGAAAGCGGGCGGCATCAGTCTGGTCCGCATTGCAGCGCCGCTCTTGGCAACAGGCTTCGTCGTCTCCGTCCTCGCGCTCATGCTCCAAGAAGGCGTGGTGCCGTATGCCAACGACCGGGCCACCTATTTGCGCCAGGAGACGATCGAGCACGTCGGAGTCTTTTCGAGCGGGAATCTCGCAGTCGTTTCGAAGTTGCCGAGCGGAGGGCGGCAACTGACCACCTCCACCGGCTACGAGCCCGCTTCGCAGACGCTTCTCAACGTCGTCCTCATCCAATACGATACCGCGAATCATCCCGTCCTCATCGTCTTCGCGGACCGGGCGCGCTACGTGCAGCCGACGTGGGCCTTCCGCAACGTCACGGAGTACCACTTCGAATCTGATGGAACGACCTGGACGCAAACCGCGCCGCAGCAGCAATGGGACATCGGGCAAAAGCCCTCGCAGATCATGCAGCGCGCCGCTGGTAACAATCCGGAAAATATGAGCCGCGCGCAAATCCGCGATCTGATTTCGAGCGGCCAGCTTTCCCCCGCGGAGTTGCGGACGTACCTAACGTCCTATCAGGAAAAGTTGGCGCGGCCATTCGCCACCTTCGTCTTCACGTTGATCGCCGTGCCGTTTGGACTGAACTCACCAAGGCGAGGCGGAGGGGGTGCCGGCCTGGGATTCGGCTTAGCCGTTGCGATCGTGTTCGTCTACTTCGTTATTGCTAGCGTTACGTCGGCGGTCTTTACGAGCATCGGTGGCGGCCCCATCGCGGCCGCGTTCGGCGCGTGGCTGCCCAACGCGCTCTTTACGGCGATCGGCGCGCTGTTCGTTCGGCGCGCCTCGTTCACGTAGGACGGGAGCAGCGTGGGATATCTCGGCGGTGCACTCGTCGTCATCGTCATCGCGATCCTGGCCGGCACGATCGCGTACGTCGGAGACCGCGTCGGACACCAAGTTGGCCGCCGGCGCCTTACGCTGTTCGGCCTCCGTCCAAAGTATACGTCGACCGTCGTCGCGGTGGGGACCGGGATGGTCATTGCGCTCGCCGTCACCATCATCACGCTGGCCGCTTCGAACTACGCGCGTGCCGCGTTCTTCCATCTGAGCGAAATCAACGATCGCCTCAACGAGTTGCAGGCGCAAGCCGACGCGCTCGACCGTCGGGTGCATCAAACGCACGTCATTGTCAACCGCGGCGATCTTCTCTACAATCCGTACCTCTTATTACAGCCCTCGGCGACGGGGCAAGAGCGGCTGCGCCAGTTCAGCGCCTACTTCAATGCTGCAGTCAGCGATATCAATCGCAATCTCGTTCCGCGCGGGCTGAAACCGTATCCGCTGCGAGCAAACGATCCTGAGGTGCAACGCCGGCTCAAGGGCTTCCTCGACGATCCCGAGATGCAAAGCTACATCTTGCAGGGCCCCGTGCTGATCATCACCATCGCCGACGAGAATCTGTTCAACAACGACCCGATCCACTTCGACTTTGCGTCGTACCGCGACCAGATGATTTTTCAGGCGCACCAACCCATCGCAAGCGTGGAAGTCGACGGCGGAACGCAAATCAATCCGCAAATCGCGTTTTCCGAAGTGCTGTTCGCGGCCGCCGATGAGGCACAACAGAAGGGGATGCCGGCTCCGTATGTCCGCAACGCGTTCCCTTCGCTGACGCCGCGTCAGGTCGAAGACATCAGTAACACGATCCGGCGCGGCCACGGGCGCTACCGCATTTTGGCTCGCGCGAAGATCGATATCTACCCGCACACCGGCGGCTTGCCCGTGGACTTCGATCTCGTGCGCGCATCGTGACGCTGACGGCGGCCCGCGACGGAAGCGCACCCATCCTCGGAATCGATCCAGGGACCCGGAAGTGCGGGATGGCCGTCGTCGTCCTCCCTGGAGTACCTCCACTGGCGCTCGAGATCGTGCCGTTTTCAGAGTTCGAGCAGCGGGTCAGCGAGCTCATCGCGAGCCACGGAGTTCGTGCCGTCGCGCTCGGCGGCGGCACGCACACCGCCGCCGTCGCTGCCAGCCTCGGGACGCTAACGGTACCGCTCGCCATCGTCGACGAGCGGGACACGACCTACCTGGCGCGCGAGCGCTACTTCCGGGCCCATCCGCCGAAAGGCTGGCGTCGCTTCGTCCCGCGCGGCATGCTCCTTCCGCCGCGCCCCATCGACGACTTCGCCGCACTGCTGATCGCGGAGCGTTTCTTGGAGCGCGAAGCGGTGCGTTAGTTGCGCCCCTCCCGGCCGGGTGCGGTAGGCTCGCATCCATGCTCGCTCCCGCACTGCTGATCGCGGAGCGTTTCTTGGAGCGCGAAGCGGTGCATTCGTTGCGGCCGCCGCCTGAGGAGGAGTCCCCCTGGTCGGCTCGTATTCGGTGCCCTGGGCAGCGCTCAAGCGTAACGCGTTAGAGTTTATCTCCCAAGGGCGGGAGACAACGTGTCGTCTTTCGGCGGTTGGAGGAAATGTTGGACACTCTCTTCCGTCCGGCGGGCGATGTGCGGTCGACGTGCGAGCGCTTCCTGATGAAGCCGCGGCTTCTCGCCCTCTGGAGGACTCTATGAAGCGTGTCGCAGCCCTCGCGCTCGCATCGAGCTTGGCGCTCGGTGCGACGCTGGGCGTGAGCCGCGCCGTTTTTGCGACACCGTTTTCTGACGTGCCCGCGAATCACTGGGCGTATCAATACGTCCAGAGCTTGGCAGCCGACGGCATTATCGACGGCTATCCCGACGGAAAATTCAAGGGTGATCGGCCGCTGACGCGCTACGAGATGGCGGTCGTCGTCGCTCGCGCCATCGCGAAACTGCAAGAGAACCGCTCGCCCGTTTCCAAACAAGACCTCGACAAGCTCCAGAAGCTCATCGACGCGCTCAAGGATGAACTCGACGCCCTCGGTGTCCGCGTAACGAACCTGGAAGATTCACTGGATGCGCTGGACAAGCGCACCAAGTTCGCACAGTCCGTCTCACTGCACGGCAATGTGAACTCACAATACTCGCAGCGCGACCGCGTCCTGCCGCCGGTTTCCATCGTCAACGGCACCGTTTCAAATGTCACCACCTACTATGGTGCAACGATCGCTCCCGGGCGTACTGGACCGATCGATCCCTTCGTCCAAGCCTTTCTCACCAGCGACGAAAGCAACAGCCCCCTAACGCAAGCCGGCCCCGGCCTCAATCTGCGTTCGGACGACCGCTTTGCGCTGAACTATCAGATTACCGAAAACGTGCAGGTCTCGTTTCCGGTTCATGTCCTCAACTACAACTACGGTGGGGCGTTCGTCCAGCAGAGTGCGTTCGACTTCGAACCTGGCGTCGACGTCAGCGTGGCGCGTGCCGGCGCCCTGCAAAATCTCCATGTCAAGTTCGGCATCATCGATGATATGAAGTCTTCGCGCACAGGGCTGACGTTCCAAGCACCGAGCGGCGATCAAAACCCGCTGTACCTGGAAGCGCTGCAACCCTATCAAAAAGGCTTCGAAGTCGAGGGAACGCTCTCGGCGCTCACGGACTTTCAGGCCTCCGTGACCCGCATCGCGCCCACCGAATACAACACCCAGCCGTTCATTTTTGACGCAGCGGGCGCGACGGTTCCCAACGCCTATCTCTACTTGACGGTTCCTCCCCAGGCAAGCTATACGCAGGCGCTTCCTCCAGGCGCCGGCGCGTACACGAGCACGACGTTCAATTCGGGGACGACGACGCTCGCCGAAGTATTCTTGCCGAGTAAAGCGCAGTTGGGCTCAGTGTACATCTCGCAGTACGACGGCGCGACGTTCGACGCAAACGGCACGCGTACGGGAGGCCCCGCGATCACCCCACCGGCCGCGACGTACAACGACGCGTACAATGCCGTCGTGTTCACGCCGCCGATCCCGGCCGGCTCCTCCGTGACGATTTCATACCGGCCGCTCGGAAATACGGCAAACACGAACTTCCAACGCTACATGGTGCATGCGCGCGTCAACCAAAAGATTAAAGGGTACGCCGGCGCTGAGGTTGGGGTTACCTTCAACCGCGTGTTCGACTACGATGCACCGGCCTCGAATCCGAATGGCCAGTTCACGACGTTTTTGCAGGCGCCGACCACGGGCTTTGGGGCGGTCAGCGACACGGTGCTCGGGATCGATTTCCAAGCACCGATTCATCATGCGATCGGCGGACGCGGACCGGACTACTTCCCCGTGCTGTACGCCGAAGCTGCGGGCAGCAAGTTTACGCCCGACTACCACAACGTGGCTCCGACGACGGATACGGCGGCGATTGTGGGCTTGCGTTTCAAGATCAAACTGGCCGAGCTTTCCTTGCAGTACCAAAGCGTCGGACCGGGATTCCTCGACGGTGCGCCGTTCCGGTACTTCGGCAATCCGCCGGCGCTTTTCACCTACTATCGCGGTGCGTACTTGCCCGACTTCTTCGGATTTGCGAACAACGTGGGAATCAACACGCAGTTTGACAATCAGTTTCTGGGCGTCGGCGCCTTCTCGAACGTGACCCAAAATCCGAACCTGACCTATCTGACGCCGGTCTTCAACCCGTTCCGGGGTTCGAGTCCGACGTTCTTCCAAGCGTACACGCCGAACACGCAAGGGATTGCCTTCAGCGCAAGTTCTCCTGTCCGGGTCGGCGACTACACGTTCAAGACCACGGCGACGTACGCGCATCTCGAGGAGTTGCGGCCGAACTCGTCGAGCAGCATTCAATTCGGCCCCGGCTACGCTTCGAATACGCGCGAGCATTTAGACTCCGTGACCCTCGGGACGGCCGTCACCGTCCCCGCGTTCGGCCAGAAGATCGGCGTGAGCCTCAACGGGACGTACGAGCGCTTGAACCGGCCAGACCAGACGGCGTTTCTCTACTACCCGTTCAACCCTGGGACGCAGTCATTCGATCCCACTGCGTATGCGAACGCGCTGGCGAACCTGCCGATGGGGATCAGCCACGTCCCGTTCTATCCGAACTTCGTCGATGTGAAGCATTACGTGTACAATGCGCGCGTTTCGGTTCCACTGACGAGCGGAGTGGCGTTGGATTTGACCTACACGGGTCAGCGTTATGCGGGCGAAGCGGGGACGACGCTCACGCAGAACATCTCGGAGAAGAAAGACTTCTACACCGGAGCTATCAACTACACGATTCCCAAGACGAATTCGACGGTGGGCTTTACCTATCGCAATTATCGCTATTCCGACGACGTGATGCCGACCTACAACTACGTACAAAACCGCGAGGACGTGAACTTCACGATACGCTTTTAAGGGGGCGTCACCGTTCCTGTTGGCTTGAAGGTGGCGGGTATCGTCGCCGCGTCGGCGCTGCTCCTCGCGCTCGGCGCACTGCAAGTCGTCTCTAGCGCGCTGCTGAGGGATTACGCGCGGCCGTACGCGTTGCCCGCCCTGTTGCCGGCCGACATGGATGACCGCCTCTTCGGAGAGAGCGGTGCTCGCGCCCCGACTTCGGGGCTGAGGCTTTTGTTGGCACGGCAGGCACTCGCGGATCACAACTATGCTTTGGCGGAGTTGCGGCTCCGAAATGTTCCTCCGGGGCGCGACCGGGACCAGCTGACCGGTCTCCTGGAAGAAGCACGCGGCGACCACGCCGATGCCATTCACGACTACCTTCTTGCCGGCGACTCGAACGGTCTCGAACGCGAGGAAGCACGCGTCACCGCGTCCGGTGACACGCGCGGCGCCGTCTTGCTCCAGCGTGAAATCGTTGCGCGACTCAAGAAGGATCGTACGCAACCCGACGCCCTTGCCGAGGCGTGGTGGCGACTCGGCTTAGCAGAACAGCTCGACGGCTATATGCACTATCCCATCAGCAGCAGACGGCCTTGGCAAATACGGGCGATGAAAGCGTACGAGAATGCCGTTGCGCTCGCGCCACTTTCGGAGCGGTATCTCGTTGCAGCCGGAAGTCAAGAGTTGAACCTGAACGATGCCGCGACGGCTCAACGCTACTTCGAACGGGCGCGCGACGTCGATCCTACGAGTGCACAAGCATGGGTGGGATTGGCCCAGGTTGCCTTGCGACGCGGCGATCGTGCCGCAGCCCGGCGTTATCTCGCCCGCGCCGAGCGCATCGATCCCGCATCGCCGGCACTTCATCGCATGGAAGCCAAACTTCACGGGTGAGAATCGCCCTTGATACCCAGCTTTCCGTCGGCACAGGAACAGGAATCGGAGAATACGCCGGCGGCTTGTGCCAAGCGCTCCAGCGCGCCGGCGTCGACGTTGTCCCACTCCACCGTCCTTCCTTTGATCCATGGCGCTTCGACCGCCGCGTCCTTTGGGATCAAGTGCTCCTACCGGTTGCGGCGCGCAAGGTACGAGCGGACCTCTTACATTGCGCGTCCGGTACGATGCCTTTCATCCGCAGGGGGCCGGTCGTCGTCACGGTGCACGATCTCGCATGGTTGCGCGTGCAAGGACACACCGCGTCGTACGCGCGTGCCTATTTCGGCAGCCTTACGCTACGTCAGTATCCTCATGCGCGGCGCATCATGGTGGACTCAGCCTTTACTGCAGGCGAACTCGTCTCGGCCGGTGGCGTGGATTCGGCGCGGATCGATGTCGTCTATCCGGGGATCGCGCACGACGTTGCAACCACTCGGCGCACCCCTGATCTTCAGCCGTTCGTTCTCGTCGCCGGTACTGTCGAGGCACGAAAAAATCTGCTCGTGGTCATCCGCGCGCTTGCTCGAATTACGGCGCTGAAGTTGGTGGTGGCGGGCCGCGCCACGCCATATCAAATCGAATGCGAACGAGAGGCAAAGCGGCTCGGCGTCCAGACGCGTGTCGAATTTCGAGGTTATGTGCCACGAAGCGAACTCGTTGAGTTGTTCACTCGCACCGCAGTCGTTGCGATGCCCTCGACCTACGAAGGCTTCGGTTATGGGGCGGCGTGGGCGCTGTGTTCCGGTGCGCCGCTTCTGGTCGCCAATGCCGCCTCGCTGCCGGAGGTCGTCGGTGATGCTGCTCCGCTGCTCCCGCCGCATGATGACGTAGCGTGGGCGGCGGCGTTGCAAACCGTTTTGGACGATCGTGACGAGTCCGAACGTCGTGCCTCCGGCTTCCGCCAAAGCGCGATCGAACGATTTTCCTGGCGAACTGCGGCAGCGGCAGCGATCGAGAGCTACCGCCGCGCGCTTGCCATCTAAGTTAGGGAGCCACTTCGCCCATGGCCCCGAGATTGGAACAGGTAAACCAGACTTTCTTGTCGCTCCCGATGACGACCCATTGGGGATAGCAACCTGAAGGCATACCGTTCGTAAAGAGCGTGACTTTGCCGTTCGTGGTAATGCGCCCGATCGCGTCGGGATTTGCCTGCGCAAAATAGAGGTCGCCATTGGGACCAGAAACGATCCCACCCATCGTTGCGCTCTGAGGATACACTGCGAGACCGCCAGTCGTTGAGACTTTGCCGATCTCGCCGGGCGCGCTCGCCGTAAACCATAGCTTCGAGTCGGGGCCGACCGTTAAGCCGATTCCTCCTCCGGTGCTCGACGCGTATTCGTATTGCGGCCCTGTCGCGCAACTCGTACTCACGGCGCCGATGTAACCCGGACTACCGTTGAAGCCGAGGTTGTACCACATGTTGCCGTCGGCACCCGCCACCACCGCCAAAATTTGATCGCCGTAGTTCGGGAAGGTACACATGGTCACCACTCCGCTGGGCGTCACCTTGCCGAGGCCACAGAAATCGGTGGTAAACCAAACGTTTCCGTCTGGGCCAGGCGTATCGAAGAGCGCCAGGCACCCGCTCGCGATCACGCCCGAGTAGAGCGTCGTCTTTCCTTTGGGGGTGATTTTGTAGATGTTGCCGGTGTTGCGCTCGACGATCCACTCGTTGCCGTCGGAGCCGTTGGCGACGGCCAAGATGCCGGCATTCGACTCGGGAAACACGATTTTCTTGAGCAGTTTACCTTTGGGAGAGACCTTGAGGACGGCGTTGTCAGGGTCGTCACCGACCCAGAAATTGCCGTCGGCCCCGATCGTGAACTCCAGCCCTCCCTTTACTCCGGGTAGCGCGTGAACTTTGATGGTGTGGCCCGCATCTTTGTGCACCGCTGTCCCAACGGCGCTTCTCTGAGTCGGTAAGGGCATGACGGTACCGCGCAGCGCGCTCGCCGACGCGGCCCGCGTACCGCCGACGAGCACGACGACGAGCGCTAGCCAGGTGAGCGCCTCGCGGCCAAAACGTTTCCGCGTCTGGGCCGGCGGAAAAAGTTCGATCATTGCAGACCTCCTTGCCGGAACTGTGAAGGGATCGCTGTCAGCCCATCCTGAGGGTCAAGGGTCGCAGCGCGACCAACGCCGTAATCGTACGTCCCCGACCGTCTAAAAAACGTCGAAGTGCAGGAATCGAGTCAGGACCGCTCCATTGCCGAAGGCGGCGTCATCGATGCCCACAGCATCGCGTCGTCCTCCTCTCGACTCGAGCTGCGCCTGTTCGGTGCCCCCTCTTTGCGTCTCGACGATCGGCCGCTCAAGGTAACGTCGTTTCGGTCGACGTTACAAATGCTCGCCTACGTGGCAATCGCGCCTGGCCAGTCGTGCGCCCGCGATGAGCTGGCGCGTGCGGTTTGGCCGGAATCGGAAGACCCCAGAGCCGAGGTGCGCCGCCACCTGCTCTATCTCGATCGTGCACTCAGCGCGGTGAATCGTGGCCCGCTTTTGATACGCGACCGCTCGCGAGTAGCGCTCCGGAGTGGAACCGAGCTCTTCATCGATGTCGTGCAATTGCAACAATCCGGCGATGGTGACGCAGCCGGCGAATGCGATCTCGATGCTCTCGATCTTTACCGCGGTCACTTCTTGGAGACGTTCGAGCAGCCATGGATCGTCGCCGTTCGCAACCGTCTCAAGGAACAGCAGCGAACGCGCCTCGAGATGTGCTTCGAACGCGCGCTTCTGGAAGACGACGCCGGAGGGGCGCTTCGGATGGCCGAGCGATTGCAGCGTCTCGAGGGTCAGCTGCTCCGCCAGGACGTTTTGCGCAAGGCCATGCAGTTTCTGGCAAAGCGTGGCGATCACGGGCGCGCGCTGTCGCTCCTGGCCGACGCGGAGCTCACGCAACGCCGTTCGGGCCTGCCGCTCAGCAGCGAGACGCTGGCGCTCCGCGATCAACTCATGCGGGGCTACGCGGCGCGCAGGCGATGGTACGGGTTTCCGCCGGAGTCGACGCGGTTGTTTGGCCGCGAGAGCGATATCGAAGCACTGTCCCAGACGCTCACACAGCAGCGGCTCGTCACCTGCGTTGGGCCACCCGGAATTGGGAAGACGCGCCTGGCGGTCGCCGTCGCCCAGCGGTTCTGCGACCTGCACGACATGCCGGCATTCTTCGTGGATCTCGCGCATATCACCGCGCCGGAAAGCATTGCGGCCTCGGTTGCGGCGGCGGTAGGAAAAGAACCGCTCCCAGTCCCTGTTCAGCCGAGCTTCGATGAATTGCTGCGCGATCGTCGCTGCCTCATCGTTTTAGATAATTGCGAACGCTCGACGGAAGGCGTTCGCGCGACGCTTTCACGGATCGCGGCATGCTCCGAGCAGGTAAGGGTCCTCACGACCAGCCGCCTCTCGCTTCACGCAGCAGGCGAAATGTTGTGGGACGTGGGTCCGCTTTCTTTCGACGCCTCCACGCGTCTTTTTGAAGATCGTGCACAGCTCGTCCGTACCGCAGTCCGCGGGCGTGCCCGTTCCACGAGCGATGTATCTGAACTCTGCCGAAGGCTCGACGGTGTGCCGCTCGCGATTGAGCTCGCCGCGGCGCGCCTCCGGTCGATGTCGCTTCGGCAACTCTCCGAGAGCCTTGCGTCGGAACCTGCTCTGCGCGGAGCGGCCGTGACCTCGGCCACCGCGATGTTACGCGCGACGCTCGACTGGAGCCTCGAGATGCTGGATCCGGCGGAGCGTCTACTCTTTGCCAGGCTGTCGGTCTTTCGCGGAGGCTTCACTGCCCTTGACGCATCGCACTTGGACGGCGAATCGTACAACCGCACGGAGGACCGCCTGGCGACGCTCGTGGACCATTCCCTCGTCGCGGCCTCCACCGATGAGCCGGTCACACGTTACTCACAGCTTCAGCCTTTGCGCGAATACGGCTGGTCGTTACTCACTGAAAGCGATGAAATGCGAACGGTGCGTGAGCGACACGCGGAACTTTTCGCCGATCGGTATATCGCCCTCAGCGAGCAGTTGAATGGTCCGCGGGCCCATGAATATGCCGACGACGTCGAGCGCGAGCGCGACAACGTGCGAGCGGCTCTCGATGTCTTGATTCGGTCCGGCCTCGATGTCGAGCGCGGCGCGCTTCTGTGCGATGCGCTGAAGCGCATGTGGTTCACCGGCGGATACGTCGTCGAGGGGGCCGAGTGGGTCGATTTGGCGCTCTCATCTCCGAGCATCGTCGGCCGGCTTCGCGTAAAAATGTTGCTGGCGCGCGCCGTCATGGCGCGCCACCAGCATGACTATCGTGAAGCCGTGCGTCGCTACGAAGAAGTCTTGACGCTGGAGGAGGCGGCCGGCGAACGCGAATCGGTTGCGCTCGTGTGCCTGCACATGAGCGGGTGTTTATGCGCGGTTGGTGAGACGGCGCTTGCCCGTACGTTGGCGCTGCGAGGTCAGCGAGACCTCGAGCACGGCGCAGATCCCTACAATGTAGGGTTCGCTTACATGGCGCTGGGTCTCGTTGAAAACGCTGTCGGAAACGTCGATGCGGCGGAAGCCGCCCATGCGGAGGCGCTGCGGATCTTCGAAGCCGCCGGAGCCGACCTGGACATTGCAGCGACCTTGAGCAACTTGGGGGCATGCGCGGTGCAGCGCGGGGATGCGGTCGTCGCCGAAGAGTTGTCTCGCGAGTCCATTCGCATTGCTCAGGCGGTCGGGGCACCGTTCATCGTCGCTGCGTCGAGCATCAACTTAGCGTGCACCGCGCTCGTCGTGGGCGATCTCGAGTCGGCGAGATTCCATTCGAAAACGGCGCTTGGGATCGCGTTGGAAACGAACGACCACGAACGCCTCGCCGAGGTCTTCGAAGTCGCTGCGCGTATCGCCGAGCGAGAACAAGACTCCGAAGGCGCAGTCATGTTCGTCGCCGTCGCCGAGGCCGTGCGGAAGCGAAGCGCTGCCACACGCTCGGCGCACGCCGAGCGCACGATGGAGCACCTGGAGTCCGCGCTCAGAGACGCGCTCGGATCGCAACGGTTCGATGCCATGAAACTCACGGGACGGCTGAAGCCCATGACCGACGCCGTGGCCAAGGCCAACGGATTGCTCTCGCCGGCGCAGGGCATTGCCGTTACCTGATGGAGACCGCCCCCGCGGTAAGATTGAGCGGATACGCCGAGCCAAATTCGGGTATCGTCACGAGGGTTGCGGTGACGTCAGCATGTGGCGGGAGAACGTATTCTTTCAGCGTGTGCTGACTGAACGTCTCCATCGGCCCAATTTCCAGAAAGACACGGTCGAGGACAAAGCTTGCCATCGCCGGCCCTCCACGCGGACTCACCGAAAGCGCGACGCGCGCTGGGCGGCTGTCGTTGTTGACCATGCGAATCGTGATCCGCTGAACGACGCCGTAGTCGCCGAGCAGTGCTGTTTCGCCGCTCTCGTCAGTGAGGGGGACCGTTCCAATCGGAACCACGAGATCGTCGCCGGGCGTCACGTACGTTCGTTCGATGCGAAACTCAGCCGGGGCGTAGCGAGCGAACGGCACAGCGGTAGCCTTCTCGGACGCGGCGTCTTCGCGACCGGAGAGTCCTTCGAAGCGGAGCGATCCGCGGAGCGCTGCACCATTGAGCACCCGTACCTGGAGGAGCGCACAACTAGACTCTCCTTTCGAAAGGGTCTGCTGCACAAGCGGGACGGCAGCGTGAGGCGGAACCGCGATGATGATCCCCTCGTCCTGCAGGAGCCGTAGCA
Source organism: Vulcanimicrobiota bacterium (assembly GCA_019241305.1). Taxonomy (GTDB): domain Bacteria; phylum Vulcanimicrobiota; class Vulcanimicrobiia; order Vulcanimicrobiales; family Vulcanimicrobiaceae; genus JAFAXE01. The sequence goes on along the minus strand of JAFAXE010000184.1, from coordinate 7,240 downwards.
GAAAACGTCCTGCGGCCAGGTGTCCTGCAGTGATCGCGCTCTCTTCGGGGCCAGCCGCGCCTTCGATCAGCTGCACGGTACTCATGAGCGAAGAATCGTTCGCAAGGTTGAAGAGCACGCGACGCTCGCCTCCGCGAGACGGGCTCGTCGCCTGCGCGAGAAACCGCACGGACGCGCCCGCCGGCACGTCGGAAGTCAATAACGTCGCGGCACGGCGCGATACATCCGGCAACTGGACGACCGAAAGCCAGCGCGGCTGAACGCTGGGAAGTGCCACATTTTCGACCCGAACATGCGTGGTACCGTCGGTAGCCCGATACCCGGTACCCTCGACTTTCACTGGAACGTCGAGCGTGATGACGTCATCGGGTGCGAGCGAAGGGAAGACGTCGATCTTCTCGGCGGCTGCGATTGCGCGCGCGTTCGGGCGTGTTTGAGCCGCGCGTTGCGCAGCGTTCGCGGCCTGCTCTCTGAGAAAACCGGCCTCTGCCGGGTTTCCTGTGACGCGCAGCGTGAGGGCGGAGGCGATGCTGCCGGCGGGCGCCAGCGGCGGACTCGAAGACATGGCGCTGGCCGCGACGGCAGTGCCAATGGCCCCGAAGAGCAGCATTGGCCCGACGCGCTCAAGGAGGGTTATGCGATCTTCGCTTCCCGGTTGACGGCTGAGGCGAGCAGCGTCTTATATCCCACGTTCGGAAAAAGCACCGTGACCAAATCGCGTTCGGCGCGTTCCACCGTACCTTGTCCGAATTTCGGATGCGTGACGACGTCCGCAATGCGGAAATTCGAACCGGTCGTTTCGCGTGCCCCTCGCAAACAGTTATCGCACTCCCCGCAATTCGGACGCTCGAAGTCCTCACCGAAATAGTTCAAGATGAAGCGGCGGCGACACGATTGCGTCTCCGCATATTGGAGCATCATCGCAAGTTTGCTTTGATCGTACGACTTCTTGGTCTCGTAGTTTGTGAGATTCAAGACTAAGGCGCGATTCTTACGGGCCGCCTCAGAAAGACTGTAGCGCGAACGGTTACGGACGACGATGAAGCCGGCCTTTTTGAGCAATGCCAGGACGACTTTCAGCTTCGTCAGCGGAAGCTGCGAAATGCGGCGAAGGTCGGTGAGCGAGACGCCCTCGGCTTGCGCATCGAAGTATTCCAGCGTGCCAAAGACCCGTTGCACTTCTTCGACGTCGGGATACTTTCCGGTGAGGAAATAGTTCTGAACCCGCGTATCGCTCATGCGGTAGAGCAAGATGCAGCGGGAGAGAAGCCCGTCGCGTCCGGAGCGGCCGGCTTCTTGCGTATACGCTTCGACGGAGCCGGGCAAATCGTAGTGAATGACGAAGCGGATGTTGGGCTTGTCGATCCCCAAGCCGAAGGCGTTCGTCGCGACGACGGCGCGAATCGTTTCGTTCATGAAGAGCTCGTGTACCGAAACGCGTTCGTGCTTGTGCAGCTTCGAATGGTATACCGCGGCCGGAACGTTGAGCGTATCGCGTAAGAACTTTTGAACTTCCAGCGCGTTCTTGATGGTGGCGGTGTAAATGATCCCGGTGCCCTCGAGGCCGTTCGTGAACAGCTCCTTGAGGAGCTTGCATTTGTCCGCTTCCGCTTCGGCGCGCCGGACTTCGTAGCGCAGATTGGGCCGATCGAATCCCTTGACGACGGTCTTCGCATTCGGAATCCCGAGCTGATGCAAAATATCTTCGCGCACGGCCGGCGTGGCCGTCGCGGTAAGGGCCAGCGTGGTCGGGTGCCCGAGCGCGGCGATGACGGCACCGAGGGCGAGATAGGCCGGGCGGAAGTCGTGACCCCAGGCGCTGATGCAGTGCGCTTCGTCTACGACGAAAAGCGGGATGTCGAGCGTGCCTAACAGGGAGACGAACTGTTCGTCCTCGAGCTTTTCGGGCGTGACGAGAACGATCTTCACCTCGCCACTCGCGATACGGCGCATGGCAGCCGCTTCTTGATCCTCACCGAGCGTTGAATTCAGCGCCACCATGCTGTTGACACCGAGGTCGGCCAGCATATCTAACTGATCTTTCATCAGGGCGATAAGCGGGCTCACCACCACTGTCGTCCCAGGCAACAGCAATGCTGGGAGTTGATAACACAGACTCTTTCCCGCGCCAGTGGCCAAAATGGCCAAAACGTTCTCTCCCTCGAGGACGCGACGCACGATCTCTTCTTGCGCGGGTTGGAAACGTTTGAATCCAAAGATGCGCTGAAGGGCGCGTTCCAGCGATGCGCGATCGGTAGCAACGGCGAGACCCTTTCTTTTGGGCCTGCGTGCTGACGGTGTCTTAACGGCGTTCTCCACGTCTCTCTCGAATGGACGAGCCCCGGCGGTTTTTGGGAATGCTACCTGCCGCTCGGTATCAATAGCTGCCCGCCGGCTCTCGTACACTCTCCAATACGTCGCCGGCGCCAAAAGGGTTGCTGTCGGCGCTAGTACCCAACGTGCCAACGGCTGAAACGACGGGTGAGGCGGCTCAGCGGGGCACCCCGCGAACCGTGCCCGCCAGGATTACGGGGTCTCCCTGCTAAGGAGGCCCGCAGCGTTCATGTCACATTCCCTGCTGCTATGACGTCCAATTCCGCGTCGCTCTATCGTCGCTGGCGTCCTAAGTCGTTCGGCGACCTCGTCGGCCAGGACGCAGTCGTTCGGACGTTGCGCGCCGCCCTAACGAGCGGCCGGCTCGCGCACGCATATCTTTTCTCGGGGCCGCGCGGAAGCGGCAAGACTTCGGCTGCCAAAATCCTGGCGCGCTGCGTCGACTGCGTGCTTGGACCTACGCCGGATCCCGACAACAGCTGTGAAAACTGCCTGGCAATCATCGCCGGAACGGCGCTCGACGTGCTGGAAATCGATGCCGCCAGCAACCGCGGAATCAACGAGATTCGCGAGCTGCGAGAAGCCGTGAAGTATGCGCCGGCGCAGATGCGCATGAAGGTATACATTCTCGACGAAGCTCACGCAATCACGCCGGATGGCGCGAACGCGTTCTTAAAAACCCTCGAAGAGCCACCTGCGCACGTGCTGTTCATTTTGGCGACGACGGCCCCGGAGCGACTGCCGCCGACGATTCTCTCGCGTTGTCAGCGCTACGCTTTTCGGCGCATTCCCGTCGCGACCATGATCGACCGCATGCGTGCAATTGCCGATAAAGAAGCGATCGCGATCGACGATGCTGCGTTAGCGGCGATCGCATACCGTGCCGACGGAGGGCTGCGCGACGCGCTGACGATGTTGGAGCAAGTCGCCGCGTTCGCGGGCGGAACGCCGGTCGATGCCGCCGCCATCGATGCCGCTTTTGGGGCAACTGGCCGTCGCTACGCGCGCGACCTGGTGCGTGCGACGCTGCGCGGAGATGCGGCCGCGTCACTGCGGATTATCGACGAGGCTTGCGATGCCGGCGCGGAGATGCAAGAGCTTCTTCGCGGCGCGATTGCGGAGCAGCGTAACTTGCTCGTCGCGCGGCTCAGCCCCGAACTCTTGAGCCGAGACCTGGCGGCAGAGGATGCGAGCGCGGTCCGCGAGGCTGCCGCGGGCATTTCAGAGGACCGGCTCATCGCCGGGCTTCGTCTCTTCTCCGAGGCCCTTGGCGGGGTGCGGTTCAGCCCGAATCCTCGCCTCGACGTCGAGACTGCCGTCATGCGGCTGCTCGTGGACGGCGCAGGCACCGCTTCGGTTACCGCGCCGCTGCCGGCGAGCACCAGCCAAACTCCGTCACAAACCGACGCCCCACCGGCCACCGGCGAGCTTCAGCCTGAGCCGAATCTTCAGCGCGTGCGCTCACTGTGGCAGAGCATTCGAACGCGCGTCGAGGGAGAACGTAAGCCGCTGCGCGCGCCCTTGTCGCGCGCTACCGTTGATTCCGTCACGTCCGGGACAATCGTCTTGGGACTGACCGAGCCCGCTCAAGCGGAAATCTTGCGCGAACATCGCGGCATCGTCGAACGGGCCGCAAGCGAGCTGCTTGGAGTCCCCGTTCACGTTCAGGTTCGCGTAGATCGCTCGGCGCGGGAGTCGCAGTCTCGCGGCGCTCACCGCGCCTCTGCATCGGGCGAGCCGCCACAGAATGCTTCAGAAGACGACCTTTTGGACTACGCGTCGAAGACGATTGCTTCACGGGTGCGATGATGAACCAGGCGCAAATGCTCGCCCAGATGCGAAAGATGCAAGCCGAGATGACCAAGGCGCAGGAAGAGCTCGCTTCAACGGTCGTTTCGGGTCACGCCGGCGGCGACGCCGTAACGGTGGACATGACGTGCGATTTTCGTGTTACCGCGCTGCGCATCGCGAAGGAAGCAATCGATCCGGACGACCCCGAGACGCTCGAAGACCTCTTGACCGTCGCCTTCAATGATGCGCTTGGAAAAGTACAAGAAACGTCGAATAAACGCATGAGCTCGGTGACGGGCGGCGTTCGCGTTCCGGGTCTCTAGATGAAAGGCTGCAGCGGCATCTGAACGTTATCGCGGGACCGGTCCAAAGCCTCATCAATGAGTTCTCGAAGCTGCCGACGGTTGGCCCGAAGACCGCGGCCCGGCTCGTCTTTCATTTGCTGAACCGCCCGCGCAGCGAAGCACAATCGCTGGCGGAGGCGATTTTGGCGGTGAAAGACCGGGTGCGGCTGTGCAGCCGCTGTTTTTCGCTCACGGAAGAAGACCCGTGCACGATTTGTACGGATGAACGCCGCGATGCGCAAACGATTTGCGTCGTTGCGGAAGCGAAGGATATCTTCGCCGTGGAACGGACCTCGGCATATCGGGGCCGCTATCACGTCCTGGGTGGCCTGATCTCTCCCATGGACGGCATCGGACCGGCTCAGTTGCGTGTGCGCGAACTCCTGGAGCGCATCGGCCGGGAGGAGCCGCGCGAAATCATCATCGCCACGAATCCGAATGCGGAGGGAGAAGCTACGGCGCTCTACTTATCGCGCTGCATCACGCCGAGCGGTACGGCGGTGACGCGGCTGGCGTACGGTCTACCGATCGGCGGCGATCTTGACTACGCCGATGAGGTTACGCTGACACGCGCCCTGGAAGGACGGCGCGCACTGTAACGCCGCGCTTCACGCTTCCAGGCCTTTCAACGTCACAGTAAACTCCCATGACGGCCCCGCGCTGCTGGGCGAGGACGCGCAGAATTGCCGGATCCGGCGTCCCGGTCTCCACGTCATAGGTAACCGTAACGCAACGCTCCGTGGTACTGCGCACGCGGAGGACGACGTCACCAAGCGCAACCGTCGCCCCGACGAGCGAGGCTTCGTCAGGCACGTCTTCCGCCGCAGTGACGAAAAAATTCGGACGAAAACGCTGCGGGTCAAGTGACCTCCCCGCGAGTCCTTCGAGGTCGTGCAGCCAGCGATCGAGGAGCAGCGAGACAGGCGCGTCATCGAAGAACCGCCTGCCGCTGGTTTCCACCACCTCCATCCCACGCTCGAAAGCCGCCGCTTTCGCTCCTTGGGCGTCGCCGATCAGGTGGAACCGCTCGTCCTCCTTTCCTCGATAGGTCTTGCCGGTGCGCGCCCGGTCCGGCGTGGTCAACACGAGAGCGCTGCGCCGGTCTCCCGCGAGTCCGCTCTTCTCGACGTGCACGCTTTGCAGCGGCTCGCGTCGCAGGCTCTTCGTCGGATAGCGCCAGATGGAGGTGAGGGTCCCCAGAACGAGCGCCGAGCTATCGTTCATGCCAGGGTCTTCGACGTGAAAACAGCGAACCACATTCCGTGCGCACCGCGCTCCGGCCACTCAGCATCGGAGAGCTGCTGGATCGGGCCGTCACGCTCAGCGTTCGCTACTTTCCCCCGCTCGCTTTGATCTGGGTGTTCTATATCGTTCCACTCAGCGTGCTGGGATATCTTGCGACCGCGGAATCGACGAACATCGTTTTTGTTGCCTTGGGTCAAGTCATGCGGGGCAGCTCAGCGGACCCGCGGGTCATGCAACAGCTCGCCGCTGGTCCGCACCTCGGTGCGGCGTTCACGTGGTATATCGTGGTGGCACTGCTCGGCTATCCGCTCGCTAATGCCGCGCTGCTGCGCTCTACCAGTGAGGCATACCTCGACGGCCACGCGGCGACGCTAAAACAGGCGTACCGCGATGGAGTACGGCAGTGGCTCTCTCTCATCGGAATATCTTTGATTTGGGTGGCCGTCGGGCTGCCGCTCTATCTCGCGTTCATTCTCATCGCAGTGCTTTTCGCCGTTCCGCTCAGCTTGCTCATCGCCACCGCCAAACCGATCGGAACGACGCTCGCCATCGTACTGGGCCTGGTCGCGGTCTTCGCGATTCTCATCGTCGTAACACTTGGTATTCTCGCATTTCAAATCGCGTGTATTACCCAGGTCGTCGAGAAGGTCGGCTTCGTTCGGGCGTTTACGATGGGTTTGTCGCGCGTCGCGGGACGCCAGCGGCGCCGCTCGTTTGCGTACGGTCTGTCGCTCTTCGCCGTGTACGTCGGAGTTTGGCTCGTCAGTGCCCTCGGGCAAGGTCTCGTCATTGGGCTGCTACGCTCGCCCGTCGTCTCGAGTATTTTGGCGGCTGTTATCGGCGTCGGCTTCTCGGTGCTCGCCGCCGCTCTCGTGGTCGTCTATTACTACGACGTACGAATCCGCAACGAGGGCTTCGATCTCGAACGCGCCGCCGCGTCTGAAGCTATTGCGACATCGTAAGTGAACCCGTCCTGGACCCAGGGTGATCCGAACGCCGTCATCCACATCATTTTAGCACAGCCGGAGTTTCGCGCTCTGAAAGAGCAGAGCGCATCTCCCTCCGCGTTTGAAGTGTGGCTGAGGAACCTCATCGCAGCGGTTCGAGCGTGGCTGCATCACCTGTTCCAGGCGACCGCTGGTCTCGCGCATGTCCCAACGTACGTGCTACTCCTCATTCTGTGCCTGCTCGGCGCGTGCGGTCTGCTGGTCATTGCGTACGTCCTGATAACGCAAGTTGCGTTTCGGCGGCGGCCCAAGGCGCTGCGTCGTCAGACGATGCGCACGCAGCAAGAGCATGCGCCCGAGGCAATGCGGGAGCAAGCCGAGCGCGCAGCGACCGATGGCGAATACAGTAAGGCGATTACGCTGCTGTTCCGCGCTGCACTGTTCTTGCTCGATCGCGAGCGGATCGTGACGTTCCACTCGGCGCGAACCCCCCGCGAGTATCGCCGCGCGGTTCGCCGTGCGCTGCTGCGCGGAGCTGACGCCTTTGAAGACGTGGCGCGCCGGTTCGTCGCTGCGGCG
>JAFAXE010000111.1 GCA_019241305.1 Vulcanimicrobiota bacterium | reverse complement strand
TTGTAGCCCTTCATGTTGAGGATCGCGTCGATCCCCACGGTGTGCGCGTCGGTACCGATGCAGGCGCCTGCCACCCGAACCTTACGGCGGATGCGCTCGCGGACGAACGTGTCGATTTGGTCCATCGACATTGCCGTCGTCTTCACTGACGGCGCACGAATCGTCGCCATGTCGACCTCGACCGGCGTACGCGCGTAGACCACGAAAAACGAGAAGCCGGTCGCAATGCGGCGGCCTTCGGCGACGGCGACATCTTCGAACCCCATTTTGGCGACCAGCTGCCGTGCGGCTTCATCGGCGGCTTCACTCCAGTCGAGCGGCAACGTAAACGAGAGCTGCATTGCACCGTCGCCTTCCGTGTCGCCGTAGGGTTTGACGAGCACGCTCATCGCGCCGCCGCCTTCGCCGCGGTGCGGCCCTCCGGCAAGAGCGCTTCCTCGAACGGATTCCAGTAGTCGTCGGCACGCGCAAAAACGCCCTCGAATCCACGTCCGCCGTCGGGTGCGCGGGAAACGTCGGCGAAGGTTTGTGCCTCGATCGCATTCATGAGCCCAAGGTCGGCGACCCGTTCGAGGAGCGCAACGCAGTCCGCGAGCACCGCCTGCGCACGCCGTTCCACGATACCTCCGGGCTTCCACGCCACCTCGTCACCCAGATGCCGGGCGGTGTTCATGATGTACCGGGCGTTCTCGAGCGAAAGTGCCCGATCGCCCAAGAGCGGCGTGTGGATCGCCTCCGTCAGCATCCCGCAGAGATGAATGTTCTGCTTCGTCATCACCGATGTCAGGTTGAACATCGCGTCGATGAGGTGCCCCTTGAAGATATCGCCCGTCATGTGTTTCGTCGGAGGCATGTACTTCAGCGGCGCTTTCGGGAACAACTGGCGGGCCAGCTGTGCCTGCGCGACGGAGAACAGGAAACCGTCCTCGAGCTTGGGATCGATCTCGTAGGCGTCTCCGAGTCCAATCTGTTCGTCCGGAAGCCCTGCGCGGTGCGCGAACTCTTCGTTGATGAACTGCGACGCCAAGACTGCGGGTGCTTGTTCGACGGCGTCTGCAGTCGTCAGGTAATTATCCTCGCCGGTGTTGATGATGATCCCGGCATACGCATTCAGCATACGGCTGAAGTGCTGGTCGATGAACGTCCGCTTCATATTGATGTCGCGGAAGAGGATGCCATACATCGAATCGTTGAGCAGCATGTCGAGCCGCTCGAGAGCTGCCATCGTTGCGATCTCCGGCATGCAAAGGCCGCTGGCATAGTTGGTCAACATCACGTAGCGCCCCAGGCGCTCCGACGTTGCGTCGAGCGCAGCCCGCATGATGCGGAAGTTTTCCTGCGTCGCGTAGGTGCCGCCGTAACCCTCCGTCGTTGCGCCGTATGGGACGAAATCGAGCAAGGATTGTCCCGTCGAGCGAATCACGGCGATGACTTGCGCACCCGACTCCGCGGCCGCCACGGCAGCGGTTCGGTCCTCGTAGATGTTGCCGCTGGCCACGATGACGTAGAGCAAAGGGGCCGGCGATTGCGGCAAGCGCGTCAACAGCCGTTCGCGTTCGGCGCGGCGTTCCGCAACCCGCAGCAAACCCGCTTGAACGTGGGGTGTCAACGCCGCGCGCGCTGCGGCCTCGGGAACGTCAAGAAGTTCCTCCGCTGTGAGCGTGCCGCGCGCCAAACGCTCTGCGACGGTGGCCGGCGTTTCGGCCGTTTCTGCGATACCTCGCGCAATCCAGCGCGCCACGCCGCCCGCGCGCTGCTCCGCCGTCAGCGCATCGAGCGCTGCGTTGGGCATAGGAATCTCATCGTTCGCTACGCCGTCGACACCAAGCAGCCGTAATACCGCGCGCTCGACCGATACCGTAGAGTGCGCTGCGATGAATTCGGAGATCGGCAGAACGATGGATGCTGCCAGCGAGCGCGCTTTTTCCACCACGCCCGGCTCGATGCGGACCTCCATGAAGCGTCGTTCCGGGCGTCGCGGCGACATTCCGCCCCCAACACGCGTGCCTGCGCTTGGACGCTCCGGCAGGTGGCGCAGCGGGCCGACGGAACCGGCTCAGGCGAACGATGCCGACGTCTATGTTGTCACGCTACACCGCCGTGCTCGTACTCCTGTCCCCGTTGTCGCTTGTCGGCTGCGGTGGCGGCGGCGGAGCACCTTCCGTTCGTGGCCCCGTTGGAACGTTTCAAAGCGCTCCACATATCCCGAATCAACCACTCGGTTCGAGCGCCATCCGGCACGTCGTCGTCATCATTCAAGAGAATCGCAGCTTCGATAATATGTTCCACGGATTCCCCGGCGCAGATAGCGCGTCGTCCGGGGCATCGCATCATGGCAACGTTCAACTGCAACCGGTCGACCTCGCTTCGCTCGATGATATCGAGCATCTGCACGGGACTTTTGAAGCCGAATACGACGGCGGAAACATGGATGGCTTCGATCAAGCCGGCGTCATCACGCCGCCGCACAAGCCGTCGCCGCGCGGGGCGGATCTGCCGTATTCCTATGTACCGTCAAGCCAGCTTCAGCCGTACTGGCAGTTGGCCGCGCGCTACACGCTCGCGGACCGCGCGTTTCAATCAGAGTCAGGCCCGAGTTTTCCGGCACACCAATATCTCATCGCCGCACAGTCGGATAACATCCCCGACGGTCCCGACCGCACACCGTGGGGCTGCGATGCTCCATCCGGCACGACCGAGACGCAACTGAACTCCTCCGGAGGTCTCGTCCCCGGTCCGTTCCCGTGCTTTTCGTACGCAACGCTCGCGGATGAACTGGACGCCAAAGGCTTGGACTGGCGCTATTATGCGCCCGGCCTCCATCAGCCGGCAGGCAGTTTCGACGCCTACGATGCCATTCGGCAGATTCGCTACGGGCCGGATTGGACGACGAAGATTCGCACCCCAGAAACCGGCGTCCTCAGCGACATCGCAGCCGGTCAGCTCGGCGCGGTAACGTGGGTCGTTCCGAGCGCCGCGAATTCCGACCACGCCGGAACGGGAAGCGCGACCGGCCCCGAGTGGGTCGCTTCGGTAGTCGACGCCATCGGCGCAAGTCCATTTTGGGATAGCACGGCAATTTTTATTTTGTGGGACGATTGGGGCGGCTGGTACGACCACGTGGTGCCGCCGCAGTACGATCTGATGGGACCGGGATTTCGTATTCCGCTCATCGTCGTCTCGCCCTGGGCGCGCCACGGATATGTTTCACACGTCACCCATGAGGCGGTCAGCATCGTGAAATTCATCGAGGACGATTTCGGGCTCTCGTCGCTCGGGCAAGCGGACGCGCGCGCCGACAATTTGAGCGATTGTTTCGATTTCTCGCAGAGACCCGGACCGCTCCAGGCCGTTCGCGTAACGGTAACGCCGGCGGAATTGATGCGGGGCGGCGACGCGCCGCCGGACGCGCAGTGATGAACCGGATCCACGCGGCGTTTCTCGGCGTTTTCGCGATTGCGACGGTCGCGGCGTGCGGTGGTGGAGGAGGAAGTGGCGGCGGCTCGCCACTGGGAATACTTCCAACGCCGACATCGACGCCAACCGTGACGCCAAAATGCGCGAGCGGAACGGCTTCCGTGCGCAACGCGCTCCATGCTCCTCAGCGACCGCCCGCGGTCGAGCCACAAGCACTTCATCCTCAGGCCGCCCCGACGTCGGCAGGCCAGGGCAAAATTCGGCACGTCGTCGTCATCGTTCAGGAAAACCGCAGCTTCGATAATCTGTTCTCGGGCTTTCCGGGTGCCGACTCGGCGACGTACGGCTTCACGCACACGGGACAAAAAGTCAACCTGCAACCGGTGGGATTGGAGTTTTTCGGTGACCTCGATCATGAACGCCACGGCTGGCAAGTCGAATACGACAATGGCAAGATGGATGGGTTCGATCAGGAGTTCGTGATTGGAGCCAACCTGCCGCCGTGCTTTGCCTACAGTTACGTGCCACACAACGAGACGACCGTCTACTGGACGCTCGCGTCGAACTACGCTTTGGCGGACCGGATGTTCGAATCGGATTCTTCGGGGAGCTTCGCGGCCCATCAGTATTTGATTGCCGCACAGTCCGCTGGCGTGGTCGGCTCTCCCGACAACGTGCCTTGGGGCTGCGATGCGCCGGCCGGAACGATCACCGAATTAGGCGGACCCGGCGGGACGCTTTTGCCTGGACCGTATCCGTGCTTTACCTATGCGACGCTGGCGACGTCGCTGGATACTGCCAAACTGGGTTGGTACTTCTACACGCCGTCGTTTGTGGGCTCCAGTCCGTACTACGACGTCGGCGGGCTCTTATGGTCGTCGTTCGATGCGATCAAGGAGGTCCGCTCAGGACCGGATTGGGCGCGCAACGTCATCTCGCCCAATTCGCAAATCCTCAGCGACATCGCGAACAATCGTTTGCCCGCGGTCTCTTGGGTGATGCCGACGTTCGAGGATTCCGACCACCCGCGCAGCGACTCAGCAACGGGGGGACCGACCTGGGTGGGCGGCATCGTGAATGCAATCGGCAAGAGCTCAGCCTGGAGCTCAACGGCGATCTTCATCCTGTGGGACGATTGGGGCGGATGGTACGATCACGTCCCGCCACCGCAGCTCGATCTCGTCGGTCTCGGCTTCCGTGTCCCCGCGATCATCGTCTCACCGTACGCTCGACACCACTTCGTGACGCATCAACAGCACGAGTACGGCAGCATCGTCCGTTTCATCGAAGGGGTGTACGGACTCCCAAGTCTAGGACAAAGCGACGACCGTGCGGCGGGCATGGACGACGCGTTTGATTTCACGCAATCGCCCGGACCCTACCAACCCGTCACGCTACCGCAATCGCGGTCGCGCCGGGCACCACAGACGCTCGACCTGCAACCTCCCGACAACGATTAGGGAAGCATGCGAAATCCTTACGGGGCGACGCAACTCTTAGCTGTTGATCAGAATGCGTTCAACTTCGTACACAGTCTCCAGGACAACGGGAACCCACAGCGGCCCTTTGCCTCGGTCACGTTTATAACGCCTTGCTCTAATGCATCTGACCATCCGAATGCGAACGGCGTTCCGGACTACGGATCTCAATGGCTCGGAACTGTCGTCAACGCAATTGGCCGAAGTTCATACTGGTCCACACTGCGATCATTGTGACCTGGGGACGACTGGGGAGGATGGTTTGATCATGTGCCTTGGATTGAGGCGTACCCGAACGCCTACCCTGACCCGAACTTCCCATCTCAGCCTAATCAGCCTAACATGAAAGACCCGAACGAGGGATTCAGGGTGTTCATGCTGGCGATTGCAGCGTCCATGGGATACGCGCTGTGGGTCTCTTTAGCAGGCGCAGAGGCGGCGGTTAACGCTCCAGATCGTCAGCTCGATGCGACATATGAGCGCACGAAGAGCTTCGGCCACCTCTACGTTCTGGATGTCTACTACCTTGCGGTCTATCGCTTTCCAATACGCTTCGACGGCTTGCCAGCATCACGGCCGGATGGGACGCTGTACCTCGAAGGTGCACAACAACCGACAGGTTTGGCCGTGGATCGAACCGGCCACGTTTTCGTCGCAGATTGGAAAGCATGGGGAGTCGCAAAATTTGCCGTCGGAGCCACAGGACACCGTTCCCCCATTAGCACGTTGGCGCCGAAGCTATGCGTACCAGACTATCTAAAAGTAGACGATCCCGGCCGGCTCTACGTCCATTGCAACGGGGATCAGACGGTTCGAATATTCGCAAAGGGAGCACGAGGCAACGATCCTCCGCTTAATGTCATACCGCCGTACTTTCAGAATGAGTTTGTATCTGACTACACAGTCTCCGATGCCGGTACATTATACAAGCTCGACTACGCCGGACCGGTAGAGGTCTACAAACATCCGCTTCGCCATCCGCCTCAGGTAGATTTCTTTCTGAAACCGCAAGATGGATATGAGTTCAACTTTTACCAGGTGCTCGCTCTCGACCAGCTCACAGACCATCTTTATATCGAGTTCTACACGAGAGCAGAATCGCCCTGGAACAAGGTCAACTACGCGGCCCGAGCACTCGGTGAGCCGCGCGATCCAACTCCTCTCGACCCATTGATTTTCACCGGTGACTGCGGGAGCATGCAATGGAACGGCGTAGGCGGCATCGTCGTGAGCGGGCAGTATCTCATCGTGAGCTGTTCTTCAAGCGGTGATGTTCTTGCCTACCGAAAAGACCGCTTCGGCCGGCAACATGCCGTGGAAAAGGTTATTTCGAATATCTATCCCGGTGAGATCGCCATAGGGCCGTAGCGACTTAGATCGCGCCGGAGATGACCGGCCATTGATCTCCGCAACTTATCTTCCGACTAGCACCGGTAAGTGCGGCAATCAATCCGATTTCAGAGCCTCGTGGGCGTTGCCCGTCCGCACGCAGTCCTGTCATTCTCCAGTTGAGCGCGTGCGGATGTATTCCGCGAGACCCTCCCGCCAAGGCGGCATCGGTGGGAGGCCCGCACGCGCGATCCCCTCGAGCGCGAGCGGCGAATAGCGCGGCCGCCGCGCCCCGCGATTAAATATTGCCGAGGCGACGGGCGTCGGGCGAACATCGAGCCCACGCAACGCGAAGGCCTCGCAAGCAAATGCAAACCACGTCACCTCGCCGGCGTTGCTGACATGATAGGTGCCGTACGCTTCGCGTTCCACGAGATCGCGCAGCGCGGTAGCGACGTGCGGTGCATATGACGGCGAGAACGTCACATCGTCGACGACGCGCACCGGCTCGCCGGCTTCCGCTTGGCGCAGCACGCGATCGACGAAGGTATATCCTTTGACACTGCTCACGGTGTGCCCGAATACACCGCTGGTCCGAACGATGAAGTGGCGGTTTCCATGCCGCCTGACAAGCTGCTCTCCCGCGAGCTTCGAGACGCCGTGCGCGTTCAACGGATTCGGCCGGTCATCTTCGCGATACGGCGTGCTCGACGTACCATCGAAGACGTAGTCCGTGCTGAACGTCGCGAACGCTGCGCCGAGCAGTGCGCAGGCGGCCGCCAAACGGTCCACGGCCAAGGTGTTGACGGCGAACGCTCGTTCGGGATAGGCTTCGCAGCGGTCCAAATGGTGGTACGCGGCGCAGTTCACGACGAGCGTCGGCCGTAGCCGCGTCAGGGTGAAGAGAATTGCGTCCGGCCGTTCGATGTCGAGGTCTGCGTGCGACGGAGCGGTGACGCTCTCGGATGGGAAGGCGGCAACGACTTCGCGTCCCAGCTGGCCGGAGCCGCCGATGAGGAGCACGCGTTCAAGAAGCCCGCTCACAGCGCGGCTCCTTCAGGCAGCGTGGAACTTTCCCCGCCGCGGACGGTACAGCCAAAGCGGAGAACAGCAAGGCACGATGACGACGCTCGACCTGAGCGACGAGGAGCTGGTCAAGCTCGTCCTGAGCCAGGACCAGGACGCCTTTGCACTGCTCGTCGACCGGTACAAACGCGGGATCACCAATTTCATCGGCGCGAGCGTGCGAGGCTCATCGGACGTCGCCGACCTTGCGCAGGAGACATTTTTGCGAGCGTACGCGCACCTCGGCACCTATAACCCCAGCCTCGGCCGGTTTTCGACGTGGATTTACCACATTGCGCGCAACGTCGTCCGCACGTTCCTCGGGAAGTCGCTCCGGCGGCCGGCGACGGCCAGCATCGCTGAGGATCGCAGTTTCGAAGAGACCGTCGCTGACCCGTCGCGTGAGGCCGACCCCGCGGGCGGTGTGCTGCGTGCTGAGGCAGAGGCCGAGGTTCGCGCAGCGCTTGCCGAGTTGCCGGAACGAACGCGTACCGTCCTGGCGCTGCGGTACTACGATAACATGGAATACCAGACGATCGCGCAGACCATGGGCTTGTCGCTCGGCAATGTCAAGACGCTCATCCATCGCGGCAAGATCGCCCTGGCTCAAAGAATGCGCGACCGGGAGCAACACGCGGTCGCGAAGTCGCTACGCGCAACGCCTTCAGGAATTGGACATGCGTTGTTCGTCTTTTGAGCCGCTGCTCGACGACTTCATCGACGGCACGCTGCCGCCGCTGAAGAACGCGCACGTGCTGCGCCATGTCGAACGTTGCCAGCATTGCCGCGGCTTGTTGGAGGAGCTACGCGTTATCGACGCGTTACTCTTGACGCCACGTCAGCTCGAGCCCGTCGCCAATTTTACCTTCAAGACGATGGCGGAGGTGCGCTCGATGCCGCCTCCACACGTGCACCGTACTCCCGCGTTGCGCGTCGTGCTCGCGTATCTCGTTTTCGCGTGGGTCGCGATTGCCGCGTGGCTCGTCCTCGGCGGTGAGTCCTCGCGCGCAACGCTCGCCTTTCTCGCGAAGGCGGCCATGCAGGACGGCGCGGGGATCTCCACGCTGGCCCATGCCGCGGCGCGCGTTTTCGGCGTCGCCACGCCGGATGTTGGGGTGGCGATGATCGCCGTGCTGATCTTCGATCTGCTGCTCGCCGCCGTGGTGCTCGCGGTGCACGCGGTCATGCGTCCTCGGCCTCGCCGTTGGACGCAATCTTCGGAGGGCTCTTCATGAATCGCCTGACGCGCAGCGGTCTGATCGCCGTCGTGTTCGCCGGCCTCGTATTTGGTGCCGCGACGCAGACTGCCTGGGCAAAGACCTACGAGCACGGCCATACGATTTGGTTCGGCAACGACACGCTGACCTCGGATGACGTCGTCAATGGCGATCTCACCATCATCTTCGGCGATGCCACTTGCGACGGCGCAACGATCACGGGCGACGTCCGGACCTACTTCGGGCACTTCGAATCGCTCAACGGTTGCGACGTCGGTGGTGAGTTGCAGAATCTCGCCCCAGCCGCTTTCATGGCTCTTCCGTTTTCCGGACTCGATGCCAGCGACCGCATGTTGATCGAGCAAAACCGCCACGTGTTCCGTCATCTCGCCTGGGCTGTCGTCGTGCTCTTCGCGTTCTTGCTGTTCCCGCTGCGCGTGCGCGTCGCACTCGAGCGCGTCGAGCAGCATCCCGGTCTTTCCGCTGCGGTCGGTACTTTGGCCGCGGTCGCCGTCGTGCCGCTCGCCATCCTGCTGCTTCTGAGCGTCATCGGGATCCCGCTGATCGTGGTGGAATTCGCGGCCTTGCTGGCGTGTTTGTGGATCGGGCACGCCGCGGTTTCGGTTCTCATCGGACGTCGGCTTTTCGAACTTCTTCGTCCGCATACGACGCCGTCGCCACTCGGCGCGCTCCTGCTCGGCCTGCTGGTTGTCGTCGCCGGCGAACTGCTCCCCGTGTTTGGATGGGTCGTGATGCTGCTCGTCGGTTTGATCGGTCTCGGCGGCGCGATCCTCGGCTTCGTTCGAGAGGCCGCCTTTACGCACGCGCAGCCGCTGGCTGCCGGCGTACCGCCCGGTGTGCCGCCCGGCGGTGCGCCGATGCGCTCCGCCTAGAATAGCCGTCGCGCAGGAGAGGAGCCGCTGCGAGCGCCAACCTCCTCCCCCACTCTGCTCCAGGCAAAGGAGGTATCGCGTGCCTTTCGTGGTGACCGGCATCGCTCAGACTTCCGATACGACGGCCCTCGAGAAGGCGCTGCGGGACGCGGGGCTTTCCGTCGAGCCGCTGTCGGTCTACGTCGGCGGCGACGAACCTGAAGACCGTCCGGATTCTGGCGCTCGCTTCATCTACACAGGGAGCGACTCGATCACCGACATCCTGGGGCGTGGCTCTTCGGGCATCTTTACCAGCGGAGGCGGCCACGTGCCCGGTCTCGAGACGAGTGGAAGCTCGGAGTACTTTCACCACGAGTCCCGTGAAGACGAGTTGAGCGAGCTCGACATCCCCGACTCCGAGCTGAGCAACTACGAGGAGGCGATGGATGCCGGCCGCTCCGTCGTCGCGTACTTTGCTCGCCCGGAGACGGCCGCGAGCATAGAGGGCGTCTTCCGTACTGCCGGCGTGACGAACGTCCGAACCTATTAACCCCACCCTTCAGAATCATTAGTTTCCTTTAAGTTTCACCAAAGAAAAAAGAGGGGTAGGAGTTCGCTCCGCGAACCGGCGGCCTCATATCGTCACGGCGCCGCTCAGAGGGGGACTTCTATGACTCCGGTGTTTCTCGGTTTTATCATTGCGACGGCAATCGGGATGACCGGCGTCGGCGGAGGGACCATCACCGCTCCCCTGCTGTTGCTGGTTCTCCGCATGAAAGGCGCCGTCGCGGTCGGCACCGCGCTGACGTTCGCCGCGATCATCAAGTTCGTGGTCGCGCCGATGTACGTGATCCCGCGCAAGGTCGATTACAAGATTTTTGGCTGGATGTGTCTTGGCGGCGTTCCGGGCGTGCTCGTCGGCGGACGACTCCTCATCACGATCAGCAAACGCGTCGACGCGCACACGTTGTACCTCATACTCGGCACGACGGTCGTGCTTGCCGCCGCAGCAAATATTTACCGGCTGCTCAAGGTGAAAAACCTTGACGGGACGGGCAATAAGCCGCGTCTCCTATCGCTCGTGTGTTTGCCGATCGGCGCTGAAGTCGGATTTTCGTCGGCAGGATCAGGTGCGCTCGGAACGCTGTCGCTCCTCGGTTTGACGAAGCTCCCAGCCTCGAGTGTGGTCGGCACCGATATCATGTTCGGGCTGGTGATCTCCGTCATCGGCAGCGGCATTCAGATCCTTGCCGGCAACTACGACGGCGACGTCCTCCTGAAACTCGTGATCGGCGGTCTCGTCGGCTGCTTCTTCGGAGCATTTCTGAACCTGCGCATCCCGTCGCGCACGATGCGCTGGGCGCTCGCGATTTGGCTCGCTGCTCTCGGCCTGCAAATTTTCTGGCGCGGCCTCTCATAAAGGTCGTCTGCCGGCGCTGAAGGGAGCGCTTAGAGGGAGCGGAAAGAAAAACTTGGAGTTGTAACACCACTCGGTTTCTGCAACTCTTCCCTGGCTTGTTTCCAAGTTTTTCTCGGCTTCCAGCCGCATCGTGGAACAATCAGGGTGCAGCGCGGGCGCCGGAGGTGACGGCCATCGAGTTTCTGATCGGACTCCTCATCGCAACGGCGATCGGCCTCACCGGGGTGGGTGGCGGCACGATCACCACGCCCCTGCTCATCCTCGTCCTCGGCCGGCCAGCCCCCATCGCGGTCGGTACGGCCCTCTCGTTCGCGGCGATCATCGATCTCGTCGTCGTGCCGATCTACATGGCACGCCGCCAAGTGCACTTCCGCACGCTCGGCTGGATGTTGCTCGGAGGTATACCCGGAGTCGTTATCGGCGGCCTGGTCCTGCGCCGCTTCCCTGTGAACTCGCACCTGCTGTACGTCATTCTCGGCGTCACCATCGTCTTCGCCGCGGCGCTCAACATGTATCGGCTGGTCCGTCTGAGCGGCGCTTCAGGGACGAGCGAGCGGCATCGTCTCCTTCCGTTCATCATGCTGCCGGTGGGAGCGGAGGTCGGCTTCACCTCTGCGGGCGCTGGTGCGCTTGGTTCGCTCGCACTTCTCGGACTAACGAGGCTAAGCGCCGCTCAAGTCGTGGGAACCGACCTGACGAACGCGCTCGCACTCGCCACGATCGGTGGGGGTAT
>JAFAXE010000068.1 GCA_019241305.1 Vulcanimicrobiota bacterium | reverse complement strand
CCTCGTCCGGCTCAACGGTGAGTTGCGTGAACTTGCGGATCGTCGTGTCCGGCCACTTGAAGACGATCTGGCCTTTCGAGAGATCCGGCCGCGCAATGAATTCGCGCCGTAGTTCACTTGAGAAAAACTTCATCGTCACGCTCTCTCCATAGGTCGGAGCCGGTCGCCCTGGTGTTCGGATACCTGCCAGACCGTCCTTTGTGACAGGTCAGCGCACCGACAGCCCGTAGATGCGCAGTGGAAAGCCGCGGCGCCTCGCCGAATAAGCGCTCATGCGCAGAGTCGTCTTTTCGTCGATCCTTTCGGCAGCGGCGCTCGCCGTCGCGGCAACCGTGGCCTCCGCCGCAGAGCCACAGAAACCGGCCCAGGCGGGACCTGAAGCGTTGACGGGCCCACAGGTCGGCCAGCCGGCGCCTCCGTTCAGCTTGCGGACCCTGGATGGGCGTACCGTTACGCTGGACAGTTTCCGCGGCAAGACCTTGGTACTCAACGTCTGGGCGACGTGGTGCCCGCCCTGCCGCCAAGAAACGCCGGACTTGCTGCGTGCCTACGCCTCCCTGCATGGGCCGAGCGTCGCGTTCTTGGGCGTCGACGACACCGAAAAGGCGCCAATCGTGCGCGCGTTCGTCGCGGCGAAGCAAGTGCCGTACCCTCAGGCGATCGACTCGAACAATAGTTTTTCGAAAGCCTACGACATTCGCGCCTTCCCGACGACGTTCGTCATCGATCCGCAAGGGATCATCCGCGTACGCAACATCGACGTCGCAACCCCCGACACGTTGCGGTCGTTCATTACCGCCGCCGCGTCGGGACAAAACTTCTCCGTTTCATCGCCGCAGCAACAAAAGATCGACGCGCTGTTGACGCAGCCAATCGCACTCGACGGCGATCGCGCTGCGGTGCTCGCCGGCGTGAAACAGGTGAACGACGCCATCGATAAGGCGGAGCAGTTGGTGAACGATGGCGATCCTGCGAAGGGAACGGCAACCGATTTCCTGCGCACGAAGGCGGAAGAAGCGGCGTTGCGCGACCGCGCCATTGCGGCGCTCGCCAAAGTGGCGTCGACCGACGAAGATAAAGGACTGCTCGCGCGCCTGCGCGGGGATTCAGCACGCGATCGCGAGCAGTGGTCGGATGCACTCGCGTTGTACGATCAGGCGCTTGCGATGAATCCCAAAGACGAGGATGCCCTTTCAGGCGTCTCGTTTGTCGCTGCTCCGCTGAAGCAGTATGCGCGTGCAGCCGATGCCGATGCACGAATCGTGGCACTCCATCCCGATGTGGTGGATCCGCTCCTCGACCTCGTGGTCGATCAGGCCGCCGCGAGGCAATTTGCGCAGGCCGAAGCAACGGCGACGAAAGCGAACGCGCTCGCGATGTCGCAACTCGCCGCCAAGCCGAATGACGTGGCAAAGACTCGCAAAGTCGCCTCCACGCATTTGGTAGCAGGGCGCGTATACGTGAAGGCGGGCGATGCCGCCAAGGCGCGCGCCGAGTTCGATCAACTCATCGCCTGGGCCAGCAAATTACCGAAGTCCGACGATCGCTACGCGATGTACCTCGAGGAGGCGCAAGAAGCGAAGGTCGCGCTCGACCTCTCTGGCCCGCAAGCCGCGACGCGCGTTTCCCTCACCCCGTGGACCGGTGCCGACCTTCCGGGCAGCATTCCGAATACGGTGAAGTACCGGCTCGTCGTCGCGGGCCGGCCCGGGCGCAGTATCGATCTGCACACCGCCGATGTACCGAAGGGCTGGGTGGCGTCGTTCTGCACCGATCGGGTGTGCTCGCCGTTCAAAGTCAGCGTCGCGCTGCCGTCCTCCGGCGTAAAGGTGATCGAATTCCAACTCGTCCCGCCCGATACGAAGACGGCCGCTACTCCGAAAGTGAGAGTCATTGGGACCGACGGGGCGCAGAAAACAATCGCGACGACCTAACACCTAAGGCAAACACCGTTACTGTCGCTGACCCGCCGACGAAGACTTTGCCGTCGGCGATGGTCGGCGTCAGCATCGGGAACCCCTGAGGGTTCTGCCACACGCCGAACGGCCCGGCGAAGAGCTGTCGCGAGAGATCGTCGGCATCAAATGCGGCGAGCATGAGTGGCGTCGAGGAAGGCCCGGTATAGCGCGCGCGCACCACTGCCCACACGATGCCCGTCCCAGGCCGCGTACCGTTGGAAGAAACCGACGGGATTGTTCCGCCGAACGGAAACTCCGTGGCGGTCAGCGATGAGAGCGTCAGCGCAGGGGGCGACGTCGTCAGGGCATAGGCCTGAAGCGACTCCGGACCGATCGCGTAATACACAAACGTTCCCAGCGCGTCTGCAAAGTACGCCGGTCCACCGTAGACGCTACCTGGATAGGGCAGTTCGAAGAGAACGTGGTCGGGGCCGCTCGGGGTGTATTCGCCAAGATGGTCGCGATCCATCAGTTCGATAGCCCCGTGCTTCCCTGCGACGACCGCTTCGTTCGGAAAACTTCCAGGCTGTGGCGGCAAAAGCATGACGCCGCCGGACCCGAGATCATCGTCGGACTGGATCGGCAAATAGTATGGGCGAAAATAATCCTGCACGCGGAGCGTCTCGGAGAGGCGCAGCACCGAGTCGCCGTAATTGTTTCCCGAGGGATAGGCATCGAATGCCCCATTGCCGGTGGCGAAGTACACCGAGCCGTTCTGATCGGCGGCCAGTCCGTACGTCGATTGCCACAGCGTCGCAAGATAGATGCGCGCCACATCCGTCGTGGTATTGAAAACGGCGACGCGCTTCAGCGAGCGTGCTCGATACGCAAAGACCCAGCCGTGCACCGCATCGCCATCATCATCGCAGTTGCTTCCCATCCCGACGTAGACGTTGCCTCGCGATAAGAGCAATCCAGGACGATTGCGGTCCAAGGTCTGATCGAAGCGGACGCGGCTGCCGTCGGAGAGGCGTGCCGATCCAGTAATCAGTACCGGCGGTACGGCATCCTGTCCCGTCGCCAAAGAGAGTGCGTGCAGGGTGTTCGCGTCGATCACCTTGCTGCCGGCGGTGCGCTCAGTCTTCGCGACGACGTAGATACGCTGCGTCGCACGGTCGATGGCCGGAGTCGAAGAGATTCCAACCCATGGTTGGATCTGTTTGCACGTCCCACCCGGCGCCGCCGTGATGCCGCGAGTTGGATCGATGAAGGATGTGTGCCACAACGTTGCGCCGGTATCCGCATCGAAAGCGTACACCGAATCGTTTTCCGTCGCGACTATCAGCACGTTGTGCGTTGCGCCGAGGATCATCGCCCCGTGAACGTAGAGCGGCTGTGCGTAGACGTTCCCGTCGACCGCGAGGGTTGCACGTACACCGAACTGGGACGACGAGACAGTCGCTTGCGTGAGGCGCGTCTCAGCGGAATTCCAGCCTGTGCGCAAGGAATCGTTGTGAAACGTCAACACGTCGACCGTTGCCAGAAGCAGCGTGGCGATCAGCATGGTCTCCCCAAGCTAGCGCTTACTCCATTCGATTCCCTTTTGCAATCGGCACGAGGGTGAGCAGCGCGCTTGCAGTATGCTCGCTTCATGGCGTCTTGGGGGAACCAACGCTGCGGCTGCGCCATTGCCGCCGCAGCCGCGTTATGGACACTCGCGGTATCAGGCTGCGGCGGAGGTGCGGGCTCGGGCGGCTTCCCGCCACCGCCGCCGGTGCATCTGGAGCACATCATCGTCGTCGTCCAGGAAAACCGCTCGTTCGATGAGCTGTTCCACGGTTTTCCAGGCGCCGATACCGTCTCGACGGGACAAACGAGCACCGGGAAGACGGTTCAATTGCAGCCGATCGGTCTCGTCGCGAGTTTCGATGCCGGCCATGCTCATGGCGACTTTCTCAACGAGTACGACAACGGCAAGATGAACGGCTTCGATCGCGCGAGTTTTAGCCCAAAAACGGCCAAGCCGCCGCCTTATTTCGCCTACTCGTACGTGCCGCGCAGCGACGCGCAACCGTACTGGGATATGGCGACACAGTATACCGTTGCGGACCGCATGTTCCAATCGAACAGTGGTCCAAGTTATCCGGCGCATCAGTATTTGATTGCGGGGCAATCGGCACTCGCATTCGAAAATCCGACGGTTCCGAAGGGTTCGCCCGTTGGGACCGGATGGGGCTGCGACGATCCGCCGGGAACGTTTGTCCCCACGATGGCCGCCCACTATCCGTTCCCCTGCTTCGACTATCAGACGCTCGGCGATGAGATGGATCGTCAAGGCGTCTCGTGGGCCTACTATGCACCGGCTGAACACGATCTCGCGGGCGGATACATCTGGTCCGCTTACAATGCCGTTCGTCACATTCGGTTTGGGAGCGATTGGACGAAAAACGTCATTTCACCGCAAACGACGATCATCAGTGACATTCTCGGCGGACGGCTGCCGCAGGTCTCATGGGTCGTTCCCGATGGAAGAAATTCGGATCACAGCCTGTTCACCGACGGCAGCGGCCCGTCGTGGGTCGCAAGCATCGTCAACGTGCTTGGACAAAGTCCGTACTGGAACACCAGCGCAGTCGTCATCCTTTGGGATGACTGGGGCGGCTGGTACGATCACGTCGCGCCGCAGCAGATCGATACCATGGGCTTGGGCTTTCGAGTGCCGCTCATCGTCGTATCGCCGTACGCGAAGCACGGCTACGTCTCGCACGTGCAGCACGAGTTCGGCAGCATCCTGAAGTTTACCGAAGAGACGTTCCAACTGCCGTCGCTCGGCTTGCGCGACGTCCGTTCCGACGATTTGTCCGACTGTTTTGACTTTACGCGGACGCCCTCACCGTTTAAACGAATTGCAGCGCCGGCATATCACACAACGGCGAAAGGCCGCGTCACTCCACCCGACGACGAATAAGCGGACCTCAGAAAAAGGGTTGTCTTCCCGTTTCCATGAGCGAGGAAGATCCTTTCGTAACAAGGGCTTTACGGCAAGCCAAGCCTCGTAGCGAACCAAAGGGTTGCCGTGCGGCGCTACGCCAACGACAGTCTCTTCGCGACCTAGTCGCGTTCAACCACGGTGCGAACGGTTGCTGAAGGATCAAAGAGGAGCTGACGTAATTTTGCCGTCGTGCTATGGGGTCCAAAAGAAAGGAAGAGGAACGAGCCTGCTTCTGAAAGCTGTCTCCAATCAAAAGTCTGTAGCGTGTCGAAGACTAAATTATCCGCGTCCTCATCATTGCCAAAACCCGTCTGAATTTGTTCAATTTCCCCATTTAGGAGAGCACTGTCATAGAGGTTTTGGTCCACGATATCGTGGAAGCGTTCGCTTCCCGGTCCGTATATAACGATTGCGGATGCGCCTTTTAGGCGAGTTGCGAGGTTTTGTATGTCAGAGGCAGGCAGGGAAATATCCCCCAGCATGATCCCAATAACGGTTCCGCGAACGAGCTCTGCGTTGATTTGGGTGCTCACTTGATGGATGTCGCCCGTTATCAAGAACACCGCGCGGCCGCCAAACTCCGATATCAACACGAAGCGCTGAATGGGTTCGGCGCATGCAGCGCCGCCTTTGATTCCGGCAGCGTCCTGCCGAGCTTGAGTGTGATCACGTCAGGCCATAGGAGCGCCGGAACGGCGAGGGGCCCGAGTGCTGATGACCAGACCTCCCATGCCTCAGAAGAACGGGTTGTGCTGTTTTTCTTCGCCGATCGTCGTTGGTGGGCCGTGCCCTGGCATGACGACCGTTGCGTCGTCGAGACAGAACAGTTTCGTGCGCACGCTGTCGAGGATGTCCCGATACGTGCTGAGTTCGCCAAGCGCACGTCCGACGCTGCCCGCGAACAGGGTGTCTCCAGTGAAGACCGTCGAGCGGAACAGAAAACAGGAAGAGCCATCGGTGTGGCCCGGCGTATGCCGCATACGAATCGCGGCACCTTCGCCGAAGGGCAACTCCTCGCCGTCGACGATCGCGAGCGCCCGTGAGGCGAGCGGGCCGATTGCGAACGCGTCGGCTTTGTGCATGACGATCTGAGCCGCCGGAAATGCCCGTGATACATCGGCCGTCGCATCGCAATGATCGGCGTGCTTGTGCGTGATGAGGATGTAGCGAAGCGTATACGGGCCTTGTGCGATCGCATCCAAGATCGTCTTGGGATAGCCGGCGGGATCGACGAGAGCCGCGGTGCGACCGTCCTCTAAGAAGAAGAGATAACCGTTCGAGGGATGAGGCCGATTCGGATGATGGCGGACGTCCGCAGGGAGCGCGGTGTCCGGGTGCCAGCGTTCCGCGGCGGCGTCGGCGAGCTTCCCGGGATCGAGGCCCGTCGCGAGAGCCACCGCGCGGGCCTCCTCCTCCGTCGGCGCGCCTTTGCCTTTAGTCCACGCTGCGAGGTCGTCGGCGGAGAGTCCCGTCTTCCGTGCGAGCGCCGCGTCGTTCAAGCGCAGCCCGAGCTTGGCTTTGAGGAGAATGTCGCCAAAGGCATCTTCGAGCATCGCCGTGACGTTCGTTGCATGAACGCCGTCACTCCCGCAGCAACCGGAGCACATGAGGCGGCGGTCGTAAGAGACGGCATGCACAGGCTCGTCATCATCGGCTCGGGACCCGCCGGGCTGACCGCCGCAATCTACGCGGCGCGCGCAAACTTGGAGCCGGTCGTGTTTGCGGGCTACCAGTACGGCGGACAGCTCATGCTGACGACCGACGTAGAAAACTACCCTGGATTTCCCAATGGCATCACGGGCCCGGAACTCATGGAGGCGTTTCGCGAGCAAGCCGAGCGCTTCGGCGCCGTCATCCACAACATCGATGTGACGGCCGTCGACTTCCGCGCGCGTCCCTTTGTGATCCGGACCGATGAAGGCGAATACACGGCACAGTCCGTCATCGTCGCAACGGGCGCAGCGGCGCGTTGGCTGGAGATTCCGGGTGAAGAACGGCTGCGCGGCCATGGGATTTCAACCTGCGCAACCTGCGACGGCGCGTTTTTCAAGGATAAGGAGATCGTCGTCGTCGGTGGTGGGGACTCGGCGATGGAAGAGGCGATTTTTCTCACGCGCTTTGGGCGGCATGTGACCGTCGTACACCGCCGGGAGACACTGCGCGCCAGCAAAATCATGGCGGAACGTGCCCTCTCGCATCCAAAGATCTCATTCCGCTGGAATGCGGTCGTCGACGCCGCACATGGCGAAGACCGTCTCGAGCGGCTGACGCTGCGCGACGTCGATACGGGAGCGACGTCAGACTTCCCGGCGGATGCACTGTTTATCGCGATCGGCCACGATCCCAACACTTCCGTCTTCGCGGGCCAACTGGAGCTCGACGCGCAGGGCTACATCGTCTCGCCTGACGGCGTTCACACCGGAGTGGAAGGCATCTTCGTCGCGGGTGACGTGTACGACATTCGCTACAAACAGGCGGTGACTGCCGCCGGGATGGGATGTAAAGCCGCGCTCGAAGCAGAGAAATTTCTCGAACACCGCGCGGTGCATGCCGCGCCACCGCTCGTCGCGAAGCCCTAGTCGGTATTGGATTACGGGCAACACGCGCGACGGACCTTGATCTACCGTTACCCCGCGCTCGACGAGCAGAAGTTTCGCGCTGATTTCGACGACGTCATGCGGAGTCTGGAAGGACGGTGAGGAAGTCATTGGTAAATCGGAGTAGGCGTGAGCCCCTCGAACCGGAGGTCCGAGAGCATGACTTCGAATCGCTTAATCGGTGCCGGCGCCTTATTCTTGGTGACGCTGCTGATTTCCGGGCAAAGTGCACGGGCCGCAGGTGCCAAGCTGCTGTATGCTTTTAAGCACGGCAGCGACGGCGAGTACCCGGTCAGCGAGCTCATCGTGGCCCGCAACGGCGCAATCTATGGAACGACCAGCCTCGGAGGAGCTTACAACTACGGCACGATCTTCGAATTGTTGCCGTCCGGCCAGGAGAAACTGCTCCATACCTTCACCGGCGGTGCCGATGGCGGCGGCCCACAAAGCGGGCTCGTTGCAGACGGCAAGGGAAATCTTTACGGTACGACGCTTTTCGATGGTCCAAGAGGCTACGGGACGTTGTTCAAAATTGCGCCGAACGGAACGGAAACGGTGCTGCACGGTTTTGCCGCGGGCAATGATGGGGCTAGCCCGTTCGATCGTCCGCTGCTCGACCGCAACGGCAACCTGTTTGGAACTACTTCCAGCGGCGGGGGACCGAATTGCGGAAGTGTCGGCTGCGGCACCGTCTTCGAGGTGACGCCGGACGGAAGCGAAAAAATCATCTACTCTTTCCTAGGCGATTACGACGGCGAAAGCCCCTGGGACAGCGTGATAGAGGACCAGGCCGGCAACCTTTACGGCACGACTGAATTTGGTGGTGGGGCTAATTGGGGCACGGTCTTCGTCGTCTCGCCCTCGGGTGCTGAGAAGGTGCTGCACCGCTTTTCGCCCTCTACGGATGGGGGCTTACCGATCGGCGGAGTCGTCGCGGATAGAGCGGGCAACCTGTACGGTACGACCGCCTGTTGCGGGCCGAGCAACGCCGGCACCGTGTACAAGATAGCGCGAAATGGTGCGTTCAGCGTGGTTCATGCTTTTCGAGGGGGAACCGACGGCCAGGCGCCTTACGGC
>JAFAXE010000034.1 GCA_019241305.1 Vulcanimicrobiota bacterium | reverse complement strand
GCTAACCGTACGGGGCCGGCGTCTATCAGGCCATCGACTACAACGGCGCGCCCGTTTTCATTCCTTTTACCGACGCGGTGGTGAACGGCGTCAACGCAGCCTGGATCTCGGCCTGTTTCGTGAATCCGCAAGATCCCGGCTCCATTTTCCATCCCAACTTGGCTGCTTGCCGCGGCGCGGAAGCCGCGACCGCGGGACCTGGAACGCTTCGGTCTCCGGCGTCGCTGGAAACCGACGTGACGGTCGAATTAGCGAAACCGAACACCGGGATGACGTACGGGATTGCCCTGACCAACCTCTTCAATCAAACGGCCGATATCCCGATCTTCAACGTCGCCCGTCCACTACAGCCGATCGCAACCGGTCAGTCCTACTGCCTACCGGGAAACACGTCGAAGGGACCGGGATACGGGCCGCCGGTCGCCGTCGGCTCTTCCTGCTCGTCGTACATCGTCTTTCCGAACCAGCAACCGCTTGCGGTACGTGCCTACGTGCAGGTGCGCCTGTGATTGCTCGCGGCGCATCGGTTGGCGTCGCCGCGCTCATCGCGTTTGGCTGCAGTACCGCGCAAGTCGGAAGGCTGCCGACGGTCACGCAAGTTTCTGTTTCCTCCGATACACTGCAGCTGTCCGTCGGGACGGCGACACTGGCGCAGCAAAGCGGGGCGCCGTACGTCGGGCTCAACGTCGTCGCGACGTTCCGGCAACCAAACGGACAGCCGGCGACGGTGGCAAACACGCCGTCGCTCTCTGGACCTGCTGACTTCTCCGGCGGCCTCGCCGGCGTTCCGAAGAACAGCATCTACGGTCTCACGCCGCAGCAAGTGATGCAGGCGAGTCTGTGGCTGAACCTCATTCCGCAGTTCGGGCCGCTCGCGCAAACGATCGACGGTTCCCTCTTTACGTCGCTCGTGGGCGTCTATGGCGACGGCTTCGCTCCCGTCAACATCGTTGCCCAGCAGCCCAACATGACGGTCTTGCCTCGCATCCCCACGGTCGCGAATTGCTTCGGCATCGTGCCGCAGCAGGATGTTCCAACGATTGGAAGCGGCGTCTATGCGTTCAACGCTGTACGTTACAGCGGATTGCTGCTACCGCTGTTTGGCGGCATACCGACGGTCATCGGCTGCGAACCACATATCACCACGCTGGTCGCGACGCACTACTACGGTGGTCCACCGGCCTGGCCATCGCCGCAGGGCTATGGGAATCCGGTTGGCTTCCCGGGCTTTCCGCTCGGCTTTACTGATTTCGCGACGCCGCCGGCCTCGGGCGCGTACGCGTTGAGCGTTGCCGTCCCCGCCAACGCCGACGGCACCTCATATACCAGCGTCAACGCTTCCGCGCAGCTACCCGCGTCCGCCGTCGCTCATCCGCTTCCTCAAATGCCGCAGCCGGTCTTGCGCATTCAGCCGGACGGAAGCGCCTTCGTCGATGTTTCCGTACCGTCCGGAATTGCCGAGACGATCGTGCTCGCCTCGACCACGCGCTGCGACGGCGTGCAATCGACGAACTCCGCGATTCCGGACCAGCAGTACGGGATCGTCGTGAAGCGGCCGGGGCGCTCGTCGCTCTTTTTCAAGAACGATTTAGGACCGCCGGATGCACACGGGACGCCGTTACATACGTTTTGCACCGCCGCCGATACGCAGAAGTACGGAACCGTCAGTGCGGCATACAGCTTGACCGCCGTCGGCTTCGACTATCCCGCGTACGAAGCGTCATATCCGCAGAGTAAGACCGCTTCGCCGGCGATCACGAACGGCGACGGCCATCATGGAACCGCCGACCTGACGGCAGCGAGCCCGGTGGTTCACCAACAGTATCCGCTGCTGTGATGCGTCGCCGACAACGACGCGCCGCAGCGGGATCCATCGTCGCCGCCGCTGTGCTCGCCGCGGGGTGTAGCGGGGGATCGACGGGGAGCGTCGCGACGGCGCCGATGCCGAGTCCAACCGGCGCAGTCGTCGCCGTCGCGAACGCTTCACGAGGCTCCCTGGCCCTGGCGCTCGGGTCCTTCAAAACGGTTCGGTACTACGCGGAGTTTCTGCGTCCCGGGATCGGTCCGGTCCTCGCCAAGCCGGTCCCGCAGCCGCAACCGCGCTGTGATGCCGCCACGCAAACCGCCCAGAGCGCGACGCCTGATCTTTCAGGGCAGAATGCGGTGGTCATCACGGCGTTCTATCCAGCGGGTGACATCAAATGCGGTCAGGCGCCATACGCCGTCGTCGAAATGTATTACTCCGACGTTCCGCGGCCGCTGAGCGCCGGCCCCCAGGCGGGGATTGGTTACGCGGTCACGTTTTTGCACCGCGCCGTCGCGGAATTCGACGTCGTCTCGGCGGACGTCTATGCCGACGGCGACGGGCAGGCGAACATTGACACGCGGCTCGATCGGTACGACCCCTCGCAATCGCCGGCGCTCGTCCCACCCGGTCCAGGACGGTTTCCGGCAACGTTTCCCCTGGCATTCCCGCTACCCAATCCGCCGCCGGTCGGGCAAGGTCAGTCGTTCGTCAGCGACTTTTATGCCACGGTCGAGGACGGCAGAGCAACGTCGCAGACCGGCACGGCCAGCATCGTCACGACGAATCCCGGTTTTTTGCCGTATTCGAATCTCGGCGTGGCACAGAACCTTGGGACCATCGACACGCTGGACGTGACCGTCGTCCCGAGCGGCGGCGCCTTTTCGTATGCCGCGCAGCACCGCTCGCCCCTCTACGCACTTGACACGCTTCCGCTCGCCCTCGCGAGCGGCGGGGCGTTCCTGGGTCCTGGAAAGGTCGACTGGCAATTCGCACCGCTCGTCTCCGGCCTCGAGGCGACGAACTTCGGCAACAGTCCCCGTGACGGCGCAATCTACCTGCCAAACGGTGCAGTCAGTACGGATGCTCAGACCTTCGTCGACACGGTCAGCAAAGTCACCGTCACCCTCACACAGGGGCTGTCCGGCGGACAGTTTTCTGCCACCGATGATCTGCGTCACGCCGCCGCGACGTCGCTCTCACCTGTGCCGCTCAGCCCGAACGGATCGAGCCCTCGCTTTACCTACGTCTTCGACGGGACGTACGGCCTCGTGCTTGTGAACTCGATAGCGGAATGATCGATCGGAGGTTTCCGTAATGCGTGGTTCTTACGCAGCTGTAGGGATTCTGCTGCTGGTTGCGAGCGCTGCTGCTTGCTCAGGTGGCGCCCGCGTAACGCCCAGCGGCGATTCCAATGGAGGGCAAGGGCAGAATCCGCAGCTCAACGCGACGGTGACCTTTCGGGTCATCATTCCGAAGGCAAGCTCCCTTGCGCATATCAGAAAAACGCGCGACACCGTGTACGTCTCCTCGAGGACGCAATCGATCGGGATTCAGCTCGCGACGGTCAATGGCAATGCGTTGCAGCAGACTCCACCGGCGAGCGTCGGGAACGTGCCGTCTGCCTGCGTTGGAACATCAGGGTGCACCGTGACGATTGCGGGCGTCCCCGCTGCTGTTGGGACGGACGCCTTCGCGGTAACGACCTATGCCGGCACCGACGCGAATGGTGCAATCGTCTCACAGGGACTCGTTCCGCTGACCGTAACCAGTTCCGGCAATGCTGGCACGATCGGCGGTACGGCGCTGAGTGTCGGTGGCTTCGTGGCGAGCTTGAGCCTCGCCGTCACTCCGAACACCTTTTACGTCGGCTCTGCCGCAACCGCGACCGTATACGTGGTCGCCTACGACGCGGCCGGTGCAATCATCATCGGAAACACGCAGTACGCGGTCCCTATAACCGTGCAGTCATCGCCCGCTCCACAGTTTCAAGTCTCCTACGGGACCTCGCAAGGTGCATCGATCGTGCTCCCCGGGCCGGAGACGCAAAGCTCGGTGGTTCATGTACGATATAACGGCTCCACACAACTCGTCTCCGGGACGCTCTCGGCGTCGAGCCAAGATTCCGGCGGTAAGCCCATCGTCGCGCGCCAGAATCTTGCCGTCGTTCCGGCACCCACGCCCACCCCGACCGGAACGCACGGTCCCAGCGATCTTTACGTGCTGAACGCTGCCGATAACACGGTCGACGAGTTCAATCCCTCGACGTACGCGTTGCGGCGATCCTTCGGCGGTGCCCTCGGTTGCAAACCGCAGTTGCGCAACGCCCCGTCGATCGACTTCGTGCTGTTAGGGACTTCCGGGCTCAGTTTCGACGGTTCGGGGAACGCGCTCGTCGGGACGGGGGACGCGTGCGCGAAGAAGGGTGCAAGGGAAACGTTCTATGCGCTGGCTCCCTCCGCCGTCGGAACGGCGTCCCCGAGCGCAACCTACGTCACCTCCGATGCCAACGTGAACACGTTCAACGGCTTGGCCTACGATCCGACCCTTCAGTATCTCGACGCTTCCGATGGAAGTCAAAACCTGTACCTATACGAGTACCGTCTGCGCGGGCAGAAGGCAATTCAGGCTGCCGCGCTCGGCCAGACGAGTGGCGCGCCGACATGTTTCTTAACGCCAGGGGTATCGCAGTGCGGTCAAAACGTGATCGCGCCGGGGACGTTCGTCACGTATGCGATCAACTCGCAGCAACAGCTTGGACAAACCATGGCGCTGGACGGCCGGGGAACGGCCTATTACCCCGCAGTCTCTGATAACCTGTTCCATTTCGACATCGTCGGCCTCACGCTGGCGACCGAACCGTCGAGCGGCCCTCCGACGGTCAACGCCGCCTGGGTCGCCGGAATCACACCGTACTCACAAAACTACGGACCCGCCGACGCGAATCGGCTCTCAAACTATCCGCTGGCGCTCTGGGTTGACGGCAACGTATTGTTCGTGTTGAATTACCCGACGCAGCAGACGCTGTACATCTCACCGAGTCAGCGCTATCCGCCCTACTATCCTCCGGCGGCGATTTGCAATGCCAATCCGTCCGCAACTCCGTCGCCGGTTTCGAATGGCAGCCTATGCAAGGACGGTACGGCGCATGAGTTTCTCACCGCGTACGACCTCTCCCAATTGCTGGGAAGCGGGCCGGTGAACTTGCAGCCCGTTCTCGTCGTCGGTGGCGACCAGTGGCCCGGCAACGCAGCCGCGGGCGCGCAGTTCGCGGACCGGCTTGCCGTTGGGGGCGGCTTTATCTACGTCGCCGAGCCGGCAGGGCTCAGCTGCGATGCGCAGTGTCTTGCGACACTCGGGAAGAAACCGGTTGGACAGATCGCGGTCTATCCGGAAAATTTGCGAGGCGTGCATATCAACGATTCGGCCAGCGCCCCAGTCGCCGTCGTCTCGGGTTCCAGCGTCAAGGTCCCGACGGGCGTCTCATGGGGACCGCAGGGCTCGGCACAAAAGTGATTCCGCGACGCTGTAACGTCGCGCGCAACCCGGCATTTTCTGCTACCGCTTCGAGCAGCATGCGCAGGATGCGCGCCGTCGCCCCCCAGATATGCGTCGTTTCGTAATCGAACTGCCACGTCGGGATGCGAAGTCCCGCGAACGTCTCGATCCCTTCGTGCAATGCGCCGGGAGCAAGAATTGCTGCCAGCGGGATACACACGGCGCCGTCCAGCTCGTCCGCATCGATTCGCAGAGGCGGTAGTACTTCCATCACCCCGACGAAGGGTGTGACGCGCATCCCACGCCGGATGAGTTGCGCTTCTGGAAGCCGGTGAACGATCGCGATCCCGCTCTCGGGGATTCCAAGCTCTTCCTGGAGCTCGCGTAGCGCCGTCCGTAAGCGATCGTCGTTATCCTTTGCCTCGATGAGGCCGCCCGGGAATCCGATCTGTCCTGCGTTGCGCCGCAAATGTGCGCCCCGCCGCACGAACAGCATCGCCGGGCGCGGCGTTGCGATGAGCGGAATGACGACGGCGGCCTGCCCGCCCGAGCCTGTCTCGTTCACGGGAAGGACACGCCGCCCGCGCCGACGCACCGAGGACGCGCGTGCGCGCTTTTGCCTTCGATGCGGTCGCGATCATCGTGGCGGTCGCGCTCGCCATGTTGCGTCCGCCGGCGGAGTGGGTCGAGCGGCACTACACCAACGGCGTCTATCCAGCACTCGACCGTGCCGCACGTGCGGTGACGGATCTCGTACCATTCGCGCTTGGCGATGCGCTGCTCGTCATCGTGCTTTTGGCGCTCGTTCTGTGGTGGTTTCGTACGCTGCAGCACAGAACCGGGCGTGGGCGCCGGCTTGTCGGGCTCGTCACCGGTACGGCCGCCGCCGTTGCGCTCGTCTATCTGTGGTTTTATGGTTTGTGGGGCCTGAACTACCATCGGGTCCCCGTTGCCCACAAAGTCATCGTACAAGCGGGAGCCGTTGATCAGGCGCACGTCGATGCCTTCGGCAATCGCGTCGCGCGCATGCTCTCCGCAAATGTTGCCGGAGCCCACGCGGAAGAAGGCGCTCAAGCTGACATCTTTGCCTCGCTCGATTCGACCTTCGACGCTGCGATTAAGCGGTTGGGTGATACGGATCCGATTTCACGGCCCCGGGTCAAACCGACGATCTTCAACTTCATGCTGGGATACACGGGGGACGCCGGCTTCATGGATCCGTGGACGCATGAGGTCAACCTGTACTCGAAGCAGTTTTTCTTCGAGCGTCCCGCAACATTCGCGCACGAGTGGGCCCATGTCGCCGGTTTCGCCGACGAAGCGGAGGCAAACTACGTCGCGGTGCTCACGTGCATCAATTCGTCGCATCCGCTGGCCCGGTATTCGGGGTGGCTGCTGGTGTGGTTTAACCTGGGCCGCGATGTCCATGTCACGGAGCGGGTGAAGCCGCAAGTCGTGCGCGATATCCTCGCGATCGAGCGGCGGTTGCGTATGCAAATCAACCCTACAGTTGCGCGCGCGCAGGCCGCCGCCTATGACCGCTATTTGCGCGCCAATCGCGTGACGCATGGGATCCAGAGCTACAGGGACTTCGTGCAGTGGATGGCGGGGGCGACCTATGACGCGCACGGATTGCCGCTCGTGCGCTGAAGGGAGTAGCCAAGCCCTCCAATTCGTGGACTAGGGGTTTGCGGCAACGGGTACATCACAGGCGATGGCACGTGCTGCCTGGATACGGATCGCGGGGGCGGCCGTCGCGGTCGTCGCGCTCGCCATCCTGGCCGTCGTGCTCACGTGGCCACTTGGGGCCCGCGCGGCACTTTCGATGCTCGTTGCGCCGATGGGCTACGTCGCGTCGACCGGCCACCTGTCCGTCTCCGCGACGCATGCGAACATCCAACAGTTCGTCTTGCGCACCCGCGAAGGCGAGCCCGTGCTGAGCGCCGACCGACTTGACGTGCGATATAACCTTCGCGACTTGCTGCCAGGGTCGCGGCGGCTGTACGGTCTCGTTTCTCTGCGCCTCGACCGTCCTCGCCTTTCCGTCCTTCACCGCCGTGATGGAACGTGGAACATTCCGCTGCCGCAACAAGGGGGCAACCCCGCGCACCCGGCGCCTCCTTTCAACGCCGACGTCGCGATCGTCGGTGGAACCGTCGACATCGTGGATCTGACGCGGCACTACGCGGATGCGCGGCACTTTCGTCTCGAATCGTTGAACCTCGACGCTCACCTGCATCCACACGTTCCATCGCGCTATGACGTCTCGGCCGTCTTCGTCGAACCCGGTGGCCGCTTTCCTTTAAAAGGTGCCGCCAAATTCAACGAGGAGCGCGGTTACGAGCGGCAGCATTGG
The DNA here is from genome assembly GCA_019241305.1 of Vulcanimicrobiota bacterium. Lineage (GTDB taxonomy): Bacteria > Vulcanimicrobiota > Vulcanimicrobiia > Vulcanimicrobiales > Vulcanimicrobiaceae > JAFAXE01. The sequence goes on along the minus strand of JAFAXE010000034.1, from coordinate 43,053 downwards.
ACGGCGGCACGCCTAGCCGCGGCCCCGATCGTCAACTACGTCGTCGATGCGCCTGCCTTACATGCGTTGGCCGGCGAACTCGACGCGGTCGATGTGCTGGCGGTCGGGCTTGCCGACGCCAAGGGCGAGATGGATCGGCGTCTGTTCGCGGGGGCTCGGCTCGTCCGTGGACGGTTACAGCTTGCCGGCGTCGGACGTCCCATCGACGACCTGCGTGGCAGATTTCATGCGACGGAACAGACGCTCGTGACTCAGCACCTCGCCGGAACGCTCGCCGCAGTCCCCCTCGAGATCGCCGGCGGTTTGTTCGACATCACGCAGCCGAAGCTTCGGCTCGGAGTGCGGGCGGCGGGACCGCTCCCTGCGCTCCTCAAGGTATCTCCCGCCGCAGAGCAGCTGCCGCTGCAGGGTCGGGTCGGCGTCCGGCTCCTCGTCGAAAGCGATGCGCGCCGTCCGCTGACGATCGGTGCGTTTTCTTCGGACCGCGTGGCCTATTCGAACGTACCGGTGAACGACATCAGCGGCAGAGTCGCGGTCTTTGGAAACGACGCGACGGTACTCGAAGCGCGTGGATCGTACGGCGCGGTCGACGTGCGGGCGCAAGGTAACGTGACGCTCGGGCAGCAGCCGCTTCCCGTCTTGGTGGCGTCGGTCGATGCGCCGCCGCGAACGCTGCCATACCTCGCGCAGCTCGCACCCGCGTTGCCGTTGCGTGCGACGACGCTGCTGACGGGAACGCAACGGCTGGATGGCCGCGGAATCGTGAGCGGATCGTCTCCGGATGCCGCCCTCGCCGCAACCTTCGACGTGGATCGCAACGGACGCGGACGCGTAGGTCCATTGACGCTCAACTTCGCCGATGGCCGTTCGCTCTACGCGCGCGCACAGTTGGATCGGCCGCACGATCGCACCGACGTCGCCCTCGTCACGCATGGCCTTGTGGTGCACAACACCTCGGCGCCTCCTCTGCCCGGACTGAACCTCTCGCCCATCCCGGCGATCGATGGACGGCTCGATGCCGCCATGTCCGCGGAAATTGCGCTGCGCGGGCCGGTGTGGGTCTCAGGCCGTGCCGATGCCGCTGGGCTGCGCATCGCCGGAACGGAGATCGACGAAGCGCACCTCGTCGCACTCGGAGGCGCGAACGACGTCGGTATCTCGCAACTATCGGCGCGCGGACCGTGGGGACGGTTCGATGGAAACGGCAGTCAAAGTTCGAGTGACCTCGCGATCGCCGGCCGATTCCAAGGCGATCTTGGCGCAGTTGGCGCCGTCGTTGGGCGACGCGATCTGAGCGGGAACGCTGACGTGCCGCTGCGTGTGCTACGAACACCGGACCGCATCGTCGCGCAGGTCGAAGGCGCGCGCCTCTCCGGCGTGAGTTTGAACGGCATCCAGGTGGCCGGGCTGAGCGGTACGGTCGGCGTGCGTGGTTCGAACGTGGACGTCTACGCTGCGACGGCCCAGGCCGCTGGCGGACACGTCGTCGCCGCCGGCAGCATCGGGCGCGCCGCAAACCTTGGGGTTTCCCTCGGCGACGTTCCGGTTTCCGCAATTCCGGGCGGTGGCGCGTTGCACGGAGGAACCGTGACCGCGATCGCGTCGGTCAGCGGAGACACGTCGTCGCCCGAGGTCAATGGCGGCGTTGCGCTCCAAGGCGCATCGCTGCGCGGTCTCCCGCTGGATGCGACGACCAACCTTTCCTTCGGCGGCGGACGTTTACTGTTACGTGACGCGACCGCGATTGCGGGCGGCATCGTGGCGAACGGGGATGGGACCGTCTCCGGAATCGGTGCGGCTGCACCGCGGTTGAATTTGCATGCCAGCGCCGATGGCGTCGATCTGCGCAATGTACAACGCGTCGCCGGCATTCGCTCGACCGTTCCTTTCGAAGGGAGCGTCGATGCCGACGTCGCCGTCCGCGGGACGGGAGCGCAGCCCGTCGTGAACGGTCGCCTCATACGGGGCTCAGGCTCGGTGAACGGGTTAGCGTTCTTCGATCTCGGTGCCGATGTTTCGGCATCGCGCTCCAGTGCTGTCGTTCGCTCGGGCGGCGTAACGGTCGGCTCGACTCGCGTCGGCGTCAGCGGCGCAGTCGCACCGGAACTTCGCCGCGTACGCATCGTCGCGCCCCATGCCAACTTAGCCGATTTCAACGATTATTTCGATCCGGCTGACACGCTCGGCGGCCGAGGTTCGCTTGACGTCGCGCTGACGCAATCGAATGCCGGACTCTCGACGCGTGGCCACGTCGAGATCGCGAACGCGCGATACCGCCGCTTTGCGCTGGGCACGACGTCGGCGGCGTGGCACACCAGGGGCAGGCAGATTCAAGCCAACGCGAACGTTCGCGGCGATGCCGGGACGTTGACGCTCGCCGCCAGTGCCTTGTTGCCTGCGCACGATCCGCTGCGCGATCCTTTGGACCGCGTCCCGCTCGACGTCCGCACGACGGCGCGCGACTTCAATCTCAGCACATGGCTGCCCGCGGCCGGGATGTACGCTCCCATCGTTGGATTCGTCGATGCCCAGGCAGAAGTCCATGGCGTTCCCCGAACCGCCGCGGCGCGTGGCAGCGTCGCGGTACGCGACGCGTTCGTCTACAAGATTCCGCTTCAGCGCGCGTCTCTGGCGGCGGAGGCCCACCGGGGCCGCGTCTCGCTGTCCCAGGCCGTGGTCTCGCTTCCCAACCTTTCGGTAACAGCAAATGGTTCCTTCGGGCTGCGGCCCATCGATCCGTTGGACGTGCGGGCAGTGGTGACGAGCCCCGACATCGGGGCGCTCACTCAGACCTTGAGCGGCAAAAAGCTCGATGCGGCTGGCGAGCTGTCCGCACAACTCCACCTTACCGGCACGCCCCGTACTCCTCGCATCGAGAATACGGTAGACCTGACCGACGCGCGATATGCGAAGCTCGCAGTGCGCCGCGTTCACGCTGCACTTGCACTTGACGACCGCTGGGCCGCGCTCGACGACGCCGTCGTCGACTTCAACCACGGTACGGTGCGCGCGAACCTGCACGCTCCGTTCGACCTGCGACATCCGGGGCTTCGCGCTAACGCACCTATCAGCGGGGGCTTACAACTCGTGCGGCTGGACCTGGCTGATTTTGGGCCATTGCTCTCCAACGACACGACGCTCAAGGGCTTGCTCGACGGACAGATTCGTATCACCGGGACGACGCACGCACCCCAAACGACCGGAACGCTGGCGCTGAACGGCGGTTACTACGCCTCCTCGCTCTTGCGCTCACCTGTAGAAAATATGCGCGCCACCTTGGCCTTGCACAATGAAACCGCGCGTCTCAGCGACGTGCATGCCAACATTGGTCGCGGCTCCATCGACGGAAACGCCGTCGCGTCGATCGCGGATTTGCACGATCCCGCACGGACGCTTGCGTTCCGAGGTGCCGCGGTTGCCAAGAATGTGCAGATCGATGCGCCGAAATACATTCGTGGGACAATCGACGGTGGCCTCAACCTTTCGAGAGCCGGCGGTGGCCCCGTCCAGGTCGCCGGGAACATCGTCATTCCATCGGCGCGCGTTCCGTTGTCGGCGTTGTACAATCCCGCTCCGTCCAAGGCGCCCGCGCAGGCTCCACCGCCCATCGGGTTTGATCTCGATGTGACTGCAGGGAACGATGTGCGCGTACAAAGCGGCCAAGTCGACGTCGGCGGTCAGGGCAGCGTCCACGTCGGTGGAACCTTGGCGGCCCCGACGCTCGCGGGAGTGATCCGCGCAACGGGGGGAAGCGTCGATTTTTACCGCAGCTTCCAGTTACAGCGTGGCACGGTGCGCTTCAATCCGCAAAACGGGATCATGCCGACCGTCTACGCCGAGGCGACGACGCGCGTACCCGAGCCCGAAACGTACGTCACGCTCACGGTATCCGGCCTAGCGCCCGACGCACTGAACGTCCAGCTCGCCTCAGATCCCTACTACGATCGTTCGCAGATCCTCGGACTCTTGCTGGGGGCGCAACAACTCGGTGCCGTGAACGGGTTGCCGACGTACTCGAGTACCGCGCCGAATGCCGCCGAGATAGCGCAGTCGTTCGCCGAGACGGCACTCACGCAACAGTTCACCCGTCAAATTCTCGAGCCCCTGAGCGCGCAGGTCGGCCGAGGGCTTGGCCTCAACCAGTTCGCGATCAACTACGATCCGTACGGTGGATTCGGAACGAGTGCCCGAAAGAGCCTCGGCCAGCGCATCGACGCGGTCTGGGCGCAGACGTTTAGTTACCCATCGCGTCAGAGTTTCGGAATCGAGGCCCATCCGCGCCCAGGGACCGCGGTACAGTTGACGTTCTTCCAGCAACAGGGCACCGGCAGGTTCGATCCGCAGATTTATGCTACCTCAACGAATCCCGCGTTGACGGCAAGCCAGCCTACCGGAGGCACGAGCGGCTGGACGTTTGTGCTGCAAAAGCGCTTCTGGGGCGGAAAGGTCAAGCCGAAGCCGAGTCCCGCCCCCGCAACAACGGCCGCAACCTCCCCTTCACCGTAATCACGTTTAGTGTGCGTGACGGCGGCGACGCCGGAACCGCCGCCGCGATGAACCGTTGCGCCGCGAGGTGCGGTGTACCACCTGCTGCAGCGTCTCTGCACCGCCGTGCAACATTCGCATCTCGGCTTGATAAAACGCTTCCGGCAACGTCGGTGCACTGAGCAACTCACGCGGCGGGCGCGTTCCGACGGTCAGCGTCGCGACCCACTGGTCGCCGTGCCGCTCGACGTCCACCTGCGGCGCTTCTTCGCCGATCGTGCGCGGGTTCACGTTGAGAACCCGATAGGCGAACGCTTCCGCGTCCTCGAGCGGAGCGATACGTTTCGCCTCGGCGACCAGCGTCTCGAAGTGCTTTCCGAAGTTTGGGATTGGCCGCCCGAAACGATCGCGCGCCACACGTTGCGCCGGCCACTGGCGGCGCCAGTGTTCCGGCGTAAGCGGCGTCCACGGCACTTCCTCCGGGCGCTTTGAGCGCGCTTCGATTTCGATGAGTGCCGTCTCGATCTGTTCGGCCGTTCGCACGCGGGCGGCGGCTCGCGGGTCCAGCGCGTAGAGTTGCTCGAACCGTTGCGCCACCTGGGAAACGGGCCGCCCTTGTGCGTCGATCTGCGGCGGCAGTCCCCACAGCGACGGCAGCGTGACGAGCTCGTGCCGATGAGCCTGGTCGACCATATCGAGCACGATGGCGTAGGGTTTGGGGCTCTGCGCGATGAGCTCGCGGCGCAATTCGATATTTTGTACGTCGGAGAGGGCGTTCGCGATCTCGTCGACGGGACGCAGCCCGCGCCCCGTGATCTGCGTGTATAGCGTAGTACTCTTCGTCGGCCGCGCGTTGATGACGACCTGAATCGACGGAACGTCGAAGCCTTCGAGGTACAGGCCGCAGTTCACGAGCACGTCGCTCTTGCCGTTGCGGAAGTCCGAAACGACGCGTTCGCGTTCTTCCGTCGGAGTCTCGCCGCTCGCGAACGATGCTTTGATTCCGGCAGCACGAAACTCGTCGCAGACGTCGCGCGCATGTTGCACGGAGGCGGTGAAGACGAGTGCCTTCATTCCCGGCGTATGCTGCCGGTAGGCGTCGACGATACGCCGATTGCGATCGACGGTGTTGACCGCAGCCGCGAGTTGTCCGATGACGAAGTCGCCGAGCCGCGACGCGACGCCGTCGAGGTTGGTTTTCGTCGCGACGCCATACGAGCGGACCGGAACGAGGAACCCTTCCGCAATCGCGGCGCGGGCGTCCATCGAAAAGACGATCTTATGGAAGACGTCGATGAGCCGGACGCCGTCGCCTCGGTTCGGCGTCGCGGTGAACCCGAACACCATCGCATCCGGTCGGGCGCTTACGACCGCGTCCACGATGGCTCGGTACGTCGGCGCCGCCGCGTGGTGCGCTTCGTCGATCACGAAAAGTGCGATTCGGCGCCCAAAGCGTCCGATGAACTCTTTCAGCCGTTGCCCGGCGAGCGTCTGCACCGTCGCGACGACGATGTTGGAGTCGATCGAAGCAACTTGCTCCGCCTTCTCGACCGTGATTCGCGCGCCCGGATTTTCGGCGGCAAACTTGCCGACCAGCTGCTCGATCAATTCGTCGCGATGCGCAACCACCAACAAGACGTCATGATCTTCCAGCTGTAACAATTTTGGGAGCGTTGCTATGAGGACGCTCTTGCCCAAACCCGTAGCCATGGAAATCAATTGCGCGCGAAAGCCTTGCTGACGCGCTTTGACGATGGCCTCCTGCGCGGCGACCTGATACGGTCGCAGGCGCGGTGCAGTGGAGATCACAGTGTTGGTTGGGGCGTATCCTCTGGCGACGCGGTCTTCGCTACTGCAGGTAATCCTCGACGACGTCCGCCGGACGCTCACGTGCGCTCGCTGGGTCGAGACCCGCTTCGCGCAGTGCGCGCCGCTGCCGCAGCACGTCGTAGTATTGGTCGAGTTCGATAGTGACGGTTTTTAAACGCTGGTGTTCCTCAGCGGAAAGCGCTGTGTTTTCGCCGCGGTCGAGCAACTCGTGCTCCTCGCGCACGAGCGCCTCGATGTGGTCGGTGATGTCGCGATCTTGCATGGTCTATTCCGTGCGCGCACACAGCCGCAAACCGGCGCCGCTGCGCCGGACGTCCAAGGTTCGGAAGTGCTGTCGTCGCGGATGAGCGGCCCGTTTCGCGCGTCGGCTCTCGACGCGGCGCTTCCTAGGCTCATGTCTTCGCCATCTCCCCGTCCCGTTTCCCGCACAACGCGAAAATGGATTGAAAAGGTGCATCGCTTGCCTCGGCCGCCCGGTCACACGGAACGTGGAGAGCGCTGAACTCCCCAGAGTGGCGTCGGGTCTGGGCGCGGCCGTTCTCGCCGGCGCACTCAACTCGGTGGCAGGTGGTGGGAGCTTCATCTCGTTCCCCGCACTGGTGTTCTTGGGATTGCCATCGATCGTCGCGAACGCCACCAATAACACCGCCATGTGGCTGGGCACGCTCTCGAGCGTCGGCGGGTATCGCGAGGAGCTCAGCGGCTGGCGCGGCTTGTGGCCGGCACTCGTCGTCTCGTTGGTGGGTGGCGTGATCGGCGCCGAGTTGCTTCTGCGCACCCCGGAGCAAACGTTTTCTCAGCTGATTCCGTGGCTTCTGTTGTTTGCCACGCTCGTCTTTGCTGGGAGCGACGCCCTGCGGACGCTGGCCGGTCGTCCTGCGGCGAGCGAGGAGCGAATCGAGCTGCGGTGGTTACCGGCGCTCTTCGTGGTCGCAATCTATGGTGGCTACTTCGGAGCTGGTATCAGTATCCTCATCCTGGCGCTGTTTGCCGTCTCGGGATGGACCCACATTCACCGCATGAACGCGGCCAAAGTTCTGCTAGCCACCTCGGTCAATGGGATCGCGGTCATACCGTTTCTCTTGGCGCACAAGATCGCGTGGAGAGAAGCCCTGATCTTCACCGTGGGCGCCGTCGTCGGGGGGTACGTTGGCGCTCGTATTGCACGGCGCATCGATCCACGGATCGTTCGGCTCGCCGTGGTCATTGTCGGCGTCGGGATGACGGTGTATTTTTTCGTGCGACGCGCGTGACGGGAACGTTGGGCGCGGCCGCCGCGTAGCAGAGTTCGTGGACGCAAGACGGTTTGCCGCACTGCTCACGCTCGCAGCCGTGACGGCAGGACCAGCCAGTTCGCGCGCCGCTGCACCGATGGCGCCGCTCGTGGTACCCATCGACATCGTCGGCGGTCACATCTTCGTGAACGCGCGGCTGAACGGCGGAACGCCGCTTCGGTTCGCGATCGATACGGGCGCCGGCGACGTCCTGGCGTCAGACGACGCCGACGCGCTGGGACTGCGTGGCGGTCATCCGTATCGGGTCTACGGAACGGGAGAGCGCCCCCAGACCGCTCGCACCGTCCACGTCGATGCGGTCGACGTCGGAGGCGCCGTGTTACGCGACCAACACTTCACGGTGCTGTCGTTTACCGATTTGCGTGCAGCGGAAGGAATCCAGCATTTCGACGGGCTGATCGGACACGAGCTGTTCGACCGCTATATCGTGCGTATCGACTATACCGCGCGCACCCTCACGCTGTTCGATCCAGGCGACGCAACGCCGTTCCAAGGCTCTGGAGCCGAACTGCAGCTCGCATTCTATGGCACGATGCCGGAGGTGAATGGCGACGTCGATGGTGTATCCGGCCCCTTCACCCTCGATACCGGAGACCGCGGTTCCGTCTCGTTGCTCGTCCCATTCGTGCAGAAGAACGAATTGCAACAGCGGTATCATCCAAGTGCGGAAGGGATCGCGGGGTGGGGAATCGGCGGTCCCGTACGAGCCAAACTGACGCGGGCCGCTCACGTCCACATCGGGACATTCGACATCGCCGAGCCGGTGACGCGGATTCCGCAGTCACGACACGGCTTTTTCGCCGGTGGTTCCGTCGCGGCGAATATCGGTTACGGCGTCCTTCACCGGTTCACGCTGACCTTCGATTACGGACATCGCCGGCTGCGCCTACTCCCGGACGCAGACTACGCGTCACCGGACGTCTACGACCGTTCCGGGATGTGGCTCATCGACAAAGGCGAAGGCTTTGCCGTCGCCGACGTCATCGGCGGTGGCCCTGCCGCCGCAGCAGGCTTGCGGCCAGGCGATGTGATCCGCTCGATCGATGGACGCCCGGCTTCAGAAATCGGCCTTGCGGCCGAGCGCGACGCCTTCGTGCGGGAGCCTCTCGGCACGCGCGTGACCTTGCACATCGAGCGCTCGGGCGCACCGCTCGATGTGGTCCTGACGCTGCGCGACGTCGTGTAGTTCGTGTGCACGGCCTCGTTCCTGGGAATAAGGCTGCGAGCGAAGGAGGGAAGACCGTGGAACATTTTGTTTTGAGCCTGCTCCACGCGGCCGCGTGGCTGTTTTTGTTCATTTTCCTGTTCGCGATTATCGGCGTCATCGCGACGATCCGCTTCATCGTGGGTCTCTTTACCTCGGCGGAGCGTGGCGTGATGAGCGGCGTCGAGCGCGGCGAACGCCTCATCGAACGGAGGTAATGTGAGCATGAAACGACTCAGCACGGTTGTAGCGAGCGCGGCCGTGGCTGTCAGCCTCGTCGCGTGCGGTGGTTCGAAGAGCAACCAGACCTCGACGTCGACGTACTCGAACGGTTCCAATATGACGCAAGGGACGAGTGCCAAGTATTCGCACCGTCATCGCGGTACGATGATGAACGAGAACGGCACGTCCGGCGGTCGCACGAGCGAATACGGTGGCGGCGCCGGCAGTAGCGGCGGCATGATGGCGGGCGGCGCGATCCCGCGATGCGGCGCCGTTCGCGCTGTGTGGGTGAACACGCATACCCATGTCTATCACGAGCCGGGAGATCCGTATTACGGCCATACGAAGAATGGAAAGTTCATGTGTCCGCGCCAAGCCGTCGCTGAAGGAGACCGGCCGGCGCGGGAAAGCGGCGGCACCAGCAATACCGGACAGTAGCAGAAAAGGGGTCGCACGCAGTGCGGCCCCTCTTCAGAGGTGCTCGAGGATGGTGGCCTAGAGCGTCAACAGAAACGCGGTACCGCCTTGGACGTTGGGACTCCCGCCCTGTGACGTTGTTCCGAAGAAGCGCCCGGACGGCGCGGCCAGCAGCCCGCCGATAGGGTACGCGCCGTCCTCGTAGTTCGGGCCAGCAAACAGGTGGAGAATCTTTTCGCGATAGCCTCCGGGCGTCGCCTTGAGTTCAAAAACGATGCCACATCCGAAGAGGCACTCCATATAGCCGCCTTCCAAGGTCGTGCCGTAAATATTTCGCTTTGCGTCCAAAGTCGGCGCGGCTTCCGGGAATGCTCCGTCGCCCTTGTTTCCAGCGTGCGTCACCACTCCCTGAAATGCGTACAGAACGCTCTCGACGTACGACGTTCCGGCAGGCGCGAGTTTGAACACGTTCCCGCACCCTGCCGGCGTGCTCGGCGGCAAGTCGGGACACGCAATCGTACCACCGAACTGCGTGGTCCCAAAGAGCGCACCGCTGGGGTCCATGACGAGACCGGCCGCAGGACCGTAGCCATCTGCACCGTTGAACGCATAGATGACCTGTTCTTGAAAGCCGGCTTTCGAAGGCGTTAACTTGAAGACCGTACCGTATCCGTCGTGTCCATTGGGGTTTCCGCCTCCGCTGGTCGTGCCGTAGAGCGCACCGCTCCGGTCTGAAATCAAGTCACCCTGCGGATAGCAACCGCCGCTCTGACCGGGAAATGTAAAGATGACCGATTCCTTCACGTGCGAGCCGGAGAGCGTGAGCTTATACACCACGCCGCAGTTGTATGCTCCGCCCTGGGACGACGTGCCGTACCACGATCCCGTACCGTCCGAAAGCAGGCCACTTGTGGGTTCGTAGCCGTCCGTTCCCGCTGTGAAACGGTACAGCACGCGTTCGGTGTACCCCGACGAGCGGAGGAGCTCGAACACGGTGCCGCACCCGTCGTGATTGCAAGGCTTTGGTGAGAGGCCGCCGAGCCACGTGGTCCCGAACAAGTTTCCGGCCGAGTCCATCGCGAGTCGCGCAATCGGATAAAACCCATCGGGCTTTCCCTTGAAGTTATACAAGATCGTCTCGGAATAACCGGTGCGCTTTGGCGTGAGCCGAAAGACGATGCCATGGTCCGTTGCGCCGGCAACGGCCGTGGTTCCGTACAGCGCTCCGGACCGGTCAGAGACGAGGCCGGCCTCCGGTAAAATGCCATCGCCATTGCCGACGAACTCGTGGAGGATCGTCACCTGCGGCGACAGTGAGAGCAGCGCGGCCGCGAACATGACGCTTGGCACCATCGGCGTTACAGAACCTTGCTCAGGATGCCCTGAGCGAACGGCGGCGCAAAGTGGCTCAGCACCCCGGGATTGTCGCGAAGGTACTGCACGGCGGCGTTCTTGAGCGAATCGGGGTCGACGCGGTGTTGCTGCACCATGTTCATGAGGTCTTGTGCGACCTGGGGGTTGCCGTTTTGATTCGCGGTGTCCGCTGCATTCTGCAAATGGTTTGCTAGTTCACCGGAATCCATTTCCGAAACATGCTCGCTCGCCGCCTGTTCCAGTTGCTGAGGGTCTACCTGTCCACCGGTGACCTGCGAGATCATATTTTCGATATTTCCGAACATGAAATACCTCCTATTTGTCCTCTTGTTTCCCGAAAAACGACCATCAGAACGCACGCTGTTGCGTGAGGGCGGCGTCCGTGAAACCTGGGCGACGCGGTTGCGAAGGAGTTTCGACCGTGATGCGTATGCGGCGCACTTCGCGGCCACGCCGGGCAACGATATCGTGTCTTCCCAAGTGCAGGGGCCATCTGAACGCCTCGCCGACGCGATCGACAGCGCGGCGGTCCACCGTCACCGCGTCTGCCGCGTCACGCGCCGGCGCGAGGGCGATATCGATGCGCTGCTCGCCACCATGCGCGATGAGCGCGAAGCGATCGCCGTCGTGGGGAAACACGATGGCGAAGGGCGCTGTGCTCCCTTTATGCTCGGGAGTCGCTGCCTCATAGCGCCGCAGATCCGTTGTGTCGAGCCATTCGCTGACGACGATGGCGCAGCTTGGCTGCGGACGTCTTCCGGTCGTCGCGCAGATCGGAACGCGGCGATAGCCACGGGGCGCGTCGAAGCCACGAGGCTCGCTCCGCTCGTGCAGATGCAGCATGATGCGGTTCCACAGTGGGGCGGCCCCGGTGACGCCTGAAACGTCGCGCATCGGGGTCCCGTCGAAGTTTCCAACCCAAACGCCAACGGTGTAGTCGCGCGTGAACCCGACTGTCCAGGTATCACGAAAGTCGGACGACGTACCCGTCTTTACCGCCGCCGGAAACGGTAGCGCAAGAATGGAATCGACCCCGAAAGCCTCGGCGCGCGCGTAGTGGTCCGCCAACATGTCGGTGACAACGTTCCACGCGGCCGCTGGCCGGGTTTCCAGCATACGCTGAACCGGCGCAGCGTGCGCAAAGAGGTTGAGCGTGACGCGCTGGCCGCCGCGAGCCATCGCGACGTACGCGCGGGTCAGCTCATACAGAGACACCTCTCCGCCGCCGAGCGTCAGGCCGAGACCGTAATACTCCGGCGCGCGGTCCAAGTGCCTGAAACCAAACTCATGCAGCCGCTGGAGAAAGTTGCTGACGCCGGTACGTTCGAGAACGCGAACCGCCGGGACGTTGAGCGAATTGGCGAGGGCGATCCGAACCCGCACCGGTCCCAAAAAGCGTCCCGCGTAGTCGACCGGTTGGTACAGCTGCCCGTCGCGAATCGCATACGAAACGGGAGCATCCAGCAGAATCGTGTTCGGCCGGATGGTGCGACGTTCGAGCGCGAGCTCGTACAGGAACGGCTTCAACGCCGAACCGGGCTGGCGAAGCGCTTGAACGCCGTCGTTTCGTCCCAACGCCGCTTCCGAGAAATAATTCGGACTTCCCGCGTAGGCGAGAACGTCACCACTCCGGTTGTCGACGACGAGTGCCGCGCCATCGCGGACGTCGTGCGATGCGAGCGCGCCGACGACCGCGCGCAGTTGCGTTTCCACAAACTGCTGCAACGGCCGGTCGATCGTCGTGTGCGCGACCGTGACGTTCGCCGGCACCTGGGAAAGGAGCGCGAACTGCAGGTGCGGAGCCGCGATGATCCCGGCGCCTTGCGGCCGCAGCGTGAGCTGTTCCTCGATCGCATTTCTCGCATCGTCCGGCTTCAGACGACCCTGTGCAACCATGCGCTCGAGAATCAGCCGTTCGCGAAGGCGCACGGTTTTCCAATGCGCACGCGGCTCCAAACGAGCCGGGTCGTTCGGAATCGCGGCAAGCAATGCGGCCTGCGCGACGTCGAGTTCGCGAGCGTGCACGCCGAAGTACGTCAACGCCGCTGCTTCGACGCCATAGATGTTCCCGCCCATCGGAACGCGATTGCAGTACGCTTCCAGAATCTCGCGTTTGGAATGGCCGGCTTCGAGCCGGGCAGCCATAACGGTCTCCTCAACGCGTCCGAAGAGACCCCCACCGACCGGATGAAGCAGTCGCGCCAACTGCATCGAGAGGGTCGATGCTCCGGCCGGGACTGCATGGCGTCGGATCGCATCGCCGAACGCCCGCAGGGCGCCCTGCGCGTCGATTGGACCATGCCAGAAAAAGCGCTGATCCTCAGCCGCTACAATCGCGCCGATGAACGCCGGCGCGATGTCGTCGATCGGAACGAAGGCGGTATGCGTCGAGTCGCGCGAAAGGATCGTTCCTAACTCGAGACCGTTGCGGTCGACGAATTCGAGTGCACGGCCCTTTTCCTGCGGGAGCGGCATCGGCCGGAATTCCAGCGCCAACACCGTGAGTACGAGCCCCACGACAATCGTCACGGAGCGTTGAAGCGGCGCGTTCACTGGTCGCCTTGGCAAGATTGGGGGCTTCACGCGAGGTCAGTGCGACGCCTGCGTGAATCTTTGCGGTGATGAAGACGCGCGGAACGATACCACGTGCCTTGGTTGTTACGTTGCTCGTGACCGCCGTCGCGGCATGCACGACCTCGCAAGGAGGACGCGCACTCGTTCCGGTGCCGGCGATTTCAGCGCTGCCGGCACCGGTGCTGCCGGCCTGGATCACGCAGGTCTCTCCCGTTGGCGGCAGCGATGAAAACGCGCAGATTCGCGTACGCTTCACGCGCGACGTCGTGAAAGTTGAGGCGCTTTCGTCGGCCGACCGGGCTGCGATCCTGAGCGCTTTTGAGCTCGAGCCTGCGGTCCCTGGACGGTTCGTCGTCTACACGCCACGCCTCGTCGCGTACGAGGCCGACGCCCCGCTGCCGTCGGCGACGCGGTTTCGTGTGACGTTGCGCCGCGGACTCGCAGACCTCGCAGGAGACCGCCTCGATCGCGATCTCGCCTGGACATTTCGTACCACCGACTTGCAGCTCAGCGGGCTTCCCGCACAAGAGACGGACGCACAACCTCCGGTCGTTGGTCTTCGTCCGCAATTTGGCATCTCGTCGACCGCTGCGGTCGATCAAACGAGCCTGGCGGCACGAACGCAGCTCGTCCCCGAAAACGCCTCGAGCGCGTCTCCGATCGGTGTCGCGGTTGCCGAAGCGACCGCGAGTCCCACACCCTTGCCGCAAGACGCAAGCGATGCACAGGGCGAACGCGAGACGCCAAACTTTACGTACGTGCTCACGCCGCGCGCCGCGCTCGAGGCGGGCAGGGCGTACCGGGTCGTCGTCGCCTCCGGCGTGGCGCCGGCGGCCGGCAACCTTTCCTCGACGCAGTCGTTCACGGGGCATCTTCGTACCCGCGGAGCACTCGAATTTACGCATCTCGAGCCGTACGAGCGCCCCGCCGATTCGAATGGAATCGGCCGCTTTTCCGGCGGTGCTCCACAACTCGACTTCACCAATCCCTTGAACGCCGACTCCGCCCGCGCCGCGGTGCACGTCCTTCCGGCACCGCACCCGCTTCTCGTTGAGGCGAACGACGGTGATCCTTGGATCCGCATCGGTTCAGCCGGTCTTACGCCGCGCACACGGTACACGATCGGCGTCGATTCGTCGTTACGCGACGCCTTTGGGCAGACGCTCTCAAAGACCATCACTGCGACATTTGAAACGAGCGATCTCGCTGCAGACTTGTGGGCGCCGGCAGGCACGAATATCTTTCCGGCAGACCGCAACCTGCAGTTAAACGTGTATGCGACGAATTTGCCGGAGCGCCGCTTCGAGACGGCGTTCCGACTGGTGCAGCCCGTTGATTTGGTCGATGCAACGGATGCGCAGCCCACCGGCGAAGGACAACCATCGCTCGCCCCCCCGGCATCGAGTTGGCGTTCTACCGCCCTGTCCGAGCGCAACAATGTCGAAACGGTCACGGCGATCCCGCTTCGCGCGGAGCTCCGCGGAACGACGGGGATGCTCGCCTACGGCGTACGCGGAAGGACGAATCGGTACCCTACGGATTCGCACAAACTCGCCTGGGCGCAGCCTGAATTTTATGGTACGGTTCAGCTCACGAACCTGGGCGTTTTCGCGCAATGGTTTCCGCATGCCGGTGTCGTGCAGGTGAACCGTCTCTCGGATGGCTCACCCGTTCCAAACGCGCGCATCACGGTGTACGAATCGCGCACGGACCTGCAAGCCTTTGCCGGGAAGCCGCGTCCGCCGCCGGAGCCCTGCGCTTCCGGAACCGCGGATCGGAACGGAACGTGGCGGCTCGACGGAGCGACGTTTGCTGCCTGTGCCGCAACGAGCACCTCGGCAACGGAGGCGCCCAATCTTCTCGTCATCGCACGCGACGGTGCCGACTGGGCTTCCGTCCGAACCGATTCCTGGAGCGGGAGCTATGAGGACGGGCTGAACGGCGGCTGGTCCGCGGGCGAACCCGAGCCACGCGGCGTCATCGCATCGGATCGCTCCCTGTACCAACCAGGCGAGACGGCGTATTTTAGCGGCCTTGCGTATTTTGTCACGAACGGTGCACTAGGACGCGGTCGCGCCGGCACGTATGCATTGACGCTGGAATCTCCCAGCGGGGCGAAGCGCTCATTGGGAAACGCTGTCCCGGATGAATTCGGCGTATTCTCTCTCGCGCTTCCGCTTGCACGCGATCAGGAGCTTGGCTATTACACCCTGCACGCGCGCGCTTCCAACGGCGAAGCCCTCGATGGCTCGTTCCGCGTCGCTGAGTTCAAGCCACCAAACTTCCGTGTTTCTCTGAGCCTGGACCGCTCGAGCGCCGCCGCTGGTTCGACGGTGCGCGCCTCCGCAAAGAGTGAATATCTGTTCGGCGCACCGGTCGGTGGTGGACGCGTGCAAGAAACCGTGACGCGCCAGCGCACGTATTTTACGCCCCCTGGTTTCGAGTCGTGGGATTTCGGCCGCGTCTGGCTGTATCCGGAAGAAGAACCTACCGTTTCCGGCGACGTCTTGCAGCGCGACGTCGCGATCGGGCAAAACGGAGCGGTGGCGTTTGACGTCCCGGTGAAGGCCGACCTTCCCTTCCCGATGAGTTACCGGGTCGACGTGCAGACGACCGATGTGGCGAACGTGGCGGTCAGCGACTCCAAGACCTTTACGGCGCTCCCGTCCTCATCGCTCATCGGCCTAAACGGCGACTTCGTCGCGAACGCCGGTGCGCCGGTGAGCATCAAGGTCTTGGTCGTGAGCCCGCAAGCGAAGCCCATTGCTGGAAGGTCGCTGCGCGTGGTCTTGCAACGCCGGACGTTCGCCCAAGCGACGCGCCTCATCGAAGGCGGCCTGGCACCGCAGGAATCTGCGCAATACACCACAGTCAACCAGCGCGACCTCACCAGCGCAGCCGAAGCGCAGACCGCGCTGCTGACCCCGCGCGAGCCGGGTGAATACCGCATCCGCGCAAACTTCTCCGATGCCAAGGACGATGCGACCGCGACCGATCACTCGCTGTGGGTCTCCGGTAACGGTGCCGCCGAGTGGAGTAGCGAGGGGAATCGCCTTCCGGTGAAGTTGGACAAAACCTCGTACAGGCCCGGTGAACTGGCGACGGCCGTCATCGCCTCGCCGTACGACGAAGCCGAATTGGACTTCGCCGTCATTCGCTCCGGCGTTTTGTATCACGAGCGGCGAATCGTCAAGGGCTCCGCGCCGCGCGTGCAATTTCGCGTCGCTGAAACGATGCTTCCGAACGCCTCCGTGGAGGCGCTGCTGATCCGGCGCGGACCGCCACTCTCGCGCGGTGTCCCCAAGGGACTCGACCAACTTGCGCGCATCGGCTTTGCGGCATTTGCCACGAAACTCGACGGCAAGGTCGTGAAGATCGCGCTCAAACCAACGCAGAAGTCCGCCGCGCCGGGTTCGCCACAACGCGTCGAGGTGCGGCTCACCGATGACCTCGGGAGGCCGATCAGCGGTGAGGTTGCGCTGATGGTCGTCAACGATGCCGTTCTGCAATTGACAGGTTATCGCCCACCTGATCTGATCAACACCGTGTACGCCGAGCAGTCGATCTCGACGCGGTTTGCCGATAGCCGGACCAACGTCGTCTTGAACGCGCTCACGCGTCCACGAGAAAAAGGCTACGGCTACGGCGGTGGACTCATGGCGGGTGCCGGGGACACGCGTGTCCGCACGCAGTTCAAACCCATCGCCTATTTTAACGGAAAGCTGCGTACCGGGTCGGACGGCGTCGCAGAAGCTCGCTTCGTTCTTCCGGACGATCTTACGACGTGGCGCATCATGGCGCTCGCCTTCACGCGCGATGCGCGCTTTGGGAACGGCGAGAACACGTTCTTGACGACGAAGCCGCTCATCGCCAATCCCGTTGCTCCCCAGTTTGCCCGTCCCGGCGACACGCTCAACGGCGGCGTTTCGGTGACCAACACCGCCAAAGCGGCCGGCACGTTACGCATCGCTGGTTCGGTGTCGGGGGGCCTGACGTTTTCGAACAACGGGACGCTTTCGCCGTCGGCGTCGCTCGATACGGACGCGCCGCAAGGCGTCGCGGCGTACCGCTTTGGCATGCGCGTCACCTCGCCCGCACAAGGCCGCATGGAGTTTCGCACGGCGCTCGCTGGAAACACCGACGCGTTCGCCGTCCCGTTTCTCGTCCGTACCTCCGACGTGCTGGAAAGCGTCGTCGAAACTGGCGTCACGCGCGATCGCGTCGCGATCCCGCTCTCGGTCTCTACGTCGGTCCCAAATGATGCGGGCGGCCTCGATGCGGAGCTTGCCAGCACGATCGTTCCCAACGTCGCCGAGGCGGTCCGTCAGGCGCTCGATGACGACAGTGGTTTTGGGTGGAGCGTCGTGAGCCGTCTCGACGTCGCGGCGGACGGGCTCCTGCTGGCGCGTACGTACCGGCAACCGCAAAGCAGCGAACAGCGCCAAGCCGTAACGAGCGCGATCGCGCTCTTGACGACGCTGGCCAACGACGGCGGCATTGCCGAATGGCCCGGTGCGACGTCGTCGGAGCCATTCCTCGATGCGGCGGCCTATGCCGCGCTTGCTCATGCCCGGTCTGCGGGTTTCGAATCCGCCGGCGTGGTTCTTTCGCGCTTGCGTACTGCCTTGCTTCGCACGCTGCGCAATCCAGCGGCGCACGGCGGTTTCAAGAAGGAGCCGGAACGGAGCGAAGTTCGGCTCGCGACCTTGGCCGCGCTAGCAGAAAATGGCGAAGTTCGCAGTGATTTTTTGAGCGAGATCGTGGCACAGTCCGATCACCTCACGACAAGCGAGCGCTTCACGCTCGCTCGGCTTTTGCGGCGGCTGCCGGGATGGCACGCTGACGCGGCGCGCCTCGCGGCGTCGCTGCAAGGACAACTCGCGCAAACGGCACGCACGACGACCGTAACGGCGAATTACGCCGGCGTCGAGGAGCAAAGTGCCGCCGTTCGGTTTCTCGTTGCGACGCGGGCACCACTCGACCTCATCGATGGCAGCGTCAACGCGCTCGTCGGCTTGCAACAGGACGGAACGTGGGGCTGTGGGTGCGCCAACGCTTCGGCGCTGGACGCGGTGGTCGCATACGCCTCACTACAGCCGGCGCCGCCGGACTTTCACGGCACGCTCAGTGTGGGAACGGCGTACCGGCGTTCGTTCAGCTTCGCAGGCTACCGTTCGACTCAGCTGTCGGTTGCGCTTCCCATCCGCGACGTACCGCGCGGCCAAAGCGACGTCGTGCTGGAGAAGCGCGGCTCGGGGACGCTGCGGTACGCGGTCTCCTATCGCTACCGCGTCGCCGAAGACGCTCCTGGACGCTATCAGGGACTGCGGCTCGACCGCATCGTCCGCGCTGCGGGCAGCGATCCAATCCTTGCGACGTTCGGGCTCGGTCCGGCTTCCACACTGGATGTCAAACCCGCGAGCGTCTTCGAAGTCGAAGACCGCATCATTACCGACCACGCCGTCGATCGCGTGACCATCGTCGATCCGCTCGCAGCCGGTTTAGAAGCGGTCGATACGAGCTTCCTGACGTCCTCGCAAGCCGTTCATGCTCGAACCGACAACTGGGAGATCGATTATCAGCAAATCTATCACGACCGCGTCGAGGCGTTTGCACGCCATCTGAATCCGGGCGTCTACGCCATGCATTACCTCGTACGCTCGGTGACGCCCGGAAACTACGCGTGGCCGGCCGCGAACGTCTACTTGGAACGCGCGCCCGAAGAATTCGGCCGCACGTCAGCCGGGAAGCTGATCGTACGGTAGTTCCCGGGCGAAGCGGTGAATCGCTGCGGCGGCCGCCTCCGGTTGCTCGAGCGGAACGTAATGTCCGCAGCGTTCGATGACGGTCATCTGCGAATTCCGGACGAGCGAAAGAACCGTTTCCGTTAAACGCTCGGGCGTTAAGTTGGGACTGTCGGCCTCCCCCGGAAGCACGAGCGTCGGCGTCGTGATCCCGCGTGCTGCGTCGGCAAAATCGAGGTGGGTCCACGATTCATAACTTTCGATCGCCACCTCCGGCCGGATCGTTGCTGCGGCTTCCACGAGTGCGGAAAACTGTTCCTCGGGTAAAGGCGCCAGCGATTGGCGTTTGAGCCAGCGCGCAAAGTTCGTACGGTTTCCGGCTGTGGACCGAAAGATCTCGTCCGCTTTCGGCGGCAGCGCTAAGCCGCTCGGCGGAACGGGAGCGATCAGGACGATCCCGGCCAGCAGCTCGCGGTGATCGACCGCGAGGCGAAGCGCGATCGCGCCGCCCATCGAGTGGCCCGCAACGACGGCGCGCCTGCTAACGACCTGGCAGAGGAACTCCGCGACGTCATCGCTTGCCTGTTCGACGGTGTACGGTCCCTGGGCGTCGGCCGACGCGCCGCACCCGCGCAAGTCGAGGGCCAGCGTTCGATGCCTCGGTGAGAGGAATCGCGCCATCGCGTCCCAGGTCGCCCCGGTCGATTGCCAGCCATGGACCAGCACGACGGGCGGTGCGCCGCCGGCCCACTCTTTAAAGGAAAGCGGGGCGCCATCGGCTGCCACAAACGTCTTCATGCCGGCGCAAAGGTGACGCGCGTCACACCGGGACACGTGTGAACATCGTCACGCTGGTTGCCGATAACCAGGCCATGGTAACGGATTCCCTCGGTCACGCACGTCCATCCGAGGCCGACCGTGGAGTTGATCCCGAGATTCTGCGCCATGTCCCGCTGTTTCGCGAGTTTGACGACGAACAACTCGCACTGTTGGCGCGGCTCTTTACCGTGCACCATTACCGCAAGCACGAGACGATCTTTCGCGAAGGGGATCCTGGCGAAAAGTTTTACGTGATCATCTCGGGTTCGGTTGCCGTCGTCCGGGTGAACGCCGACGGTCGTGAAACGATTTTGTCGCTGCTCCGGCCAAACGATTTCTTCGGCGAGATGAGCATCTTCGATACCGCCGTCCGTTCGGCGAGCGTTCGCACGGTGAGCCCTTCAGGCGTCGCGCACATCGAGCGCGAGGATTTCCTCTCGTTGTTGGAGCGCACTCCCCGTATGGGGAGGATGCTCGTCGTCGCCCTCGCGGAACGGTTACGCTCGGCAAACGCGCTTATCGCTTCCGCGACGACCCGCGACATTCGTGCGCGGCTCGCAACGCTCTTGCTGAGCCTCGCGGAACGCTTTGGCGAAGCCACGGAAGACGGCACGCGCATCTCTGTGCGGCTGACGAATCAGGAGATGGCGAATATGATCGGGACGACGCGAGAGACGGTCAATCGCACGCTGAACCGACTCTGGGACGAGCACGTCATCGACATGCGGACGTCACGCGTGGTGATTCTGCAGCGCGAACGTCTCCAGGCGCTCGTCAGTTAACAGGACAGCGCCCCACGCATCTGCGCCAGCGCCGCATCGTGCGTGCGCGTCACCTCGCGCGCCGACATTCCCGCGCGCCGTGCGATTTCGTTCCGTGACAGGCCGAGCGCGTAAATTCCGAGCACGACGGTTCGCGCGCCTGGTGCGATAACCGCCAGCGCCCGCTCCGCGAGAATGCGGTCGACGGGATCGTCGCAAAGCGCTCTGCCATGTGCCTCCTCGATGTGTTCGTGCACGCGCGTGTTCTGCACGCGCCTCAGCTCGGCAGCCGTTTCAGGTGGGACGTTTAACAGCGCCGCCACCTCGGCATCGCGCGGCTCTCGCTCGAGCCGTTGCGTGAGAAGTTCGCTCACGCTCAGGTAGCGCCGTTCCAGCGCCCGGACGCACCGCGGTACGCGCACGGCGTGCTCCAGATCTCGCACATGGTGCATCAACTCGCCGACGATCATCAGCCAAGCGAAGGCTTCAAACGGGGTCTTTGTCGCGGGATCATAGCGCCGGCTCGCCTTCAGTAAGCCGATCGCTGCGACTTGTTCGAGATCGCTTCGCTCCAGTCCACGTCGCAGAAACTTGCGAGCACCACGGCCACAAAGATACCGGTGCGCTTCGAACAGTTCTTCACGGGGGGAACGCGGCTGCGACATGAGCGTGCAATTCCGTGGCAGGAGAAGCCTCGCTCAGTTATGACATGCTCGTAACGTAACGGCAACGAACACGAGCATCCCCTCTGTACCCATCTTTGGGTACGCTGCGCACCGCGGAAAAATCTGTGTGGATAGCGTTCGCCTGCGTGTCTCGGCGAGCGGCGCTTGGGCACTCGTGCGGACATGGCAGCCTTACGCATGGTGTTGGGAGAAAACGAGGAACGGTTGCGTGCGCAACTCACCGGTCCGCTATCGAAGGTGGGATACGATGTTGTCCCCGTTCCAGACGGTGCGACCGCCCTGCGCGCCGCTCGTTCGGGCGTTGATCTCGTGATCGTCGATGCGCACATGCCGGCGATCGATGGGCTCGACGTCGTCCGCACGCTGCGCTGTGAGCGATTTCGTAAGCCGATCATGATGCTGAGCGGCGGCGCCGATGAAGTAGAACGCATCGTCGCCTACGAGGTGGGGGTAGACGACTACGTCATCAAACCGTTTTCCCCACGCGAGCTCGTCGCCCGCGTGCGCGCCGTCCTCCGGCGCAGTAACATTCCGCATGAACCTGGACCGGAGCGCCTGACCTTTGGACGCGTTGAAGTGGACGAACCTGCGCGCGAGGTGCGGATCGACGGACGCGTCGTTGCACTCAAACCGCGTGAATTCGGTCTGTTCTTGGCACTCGCGCGCCATCCCGGGATCGCGTTTTCGCGAGGATCGCTGTTGGAGCGTGTGTGGGGCTTCGATTTCGACGGTGACGAGCGCACGGTCGACGTCCACATGCGGCGCTTGCGTCTGAAGATCGAGGAGCAGCACGGCGTGCCGCGCTGCTTGCAGACGGTCCACGGATTCGGTTACAAATTTACGCCGACCGCCTGAGAGCTCGCGGAAAGGGCCACCGGGCAGTCGAACGCATCGGGGCGCATGTTTCGCTATCTCACCGCCGGAGAGTCGCATGGCCCTGCACTCGTCGGCATCCTCGATGGGCTGCCGGCGGGACTTCGCATCGACGCGCGGGCCATCGACGCCGCACTGCGCGCGCGGCAAGGGGGCTACGGGCGTGGCGCGCGGATGGCAATCGAGAGCGACCGAGCTGAGTTTCTGGCAGGCCTGCGCGGTTCGGTTACGCTCGGATCTCCCATTGCGGTCGTCATACACAATAAAGACTTCGAAAACAACCGAGCCCTCATGGACCCCTTGACGGGAGCGGGCAAACCGCTGACCAATCCTCGCCCTGGCCACGCCGACTACGCCGGAGCGATGAAATTTCGGCAACGCGACCTGCGCAACGTGCTGGAGCGAGCGAGTGCGCGCGAAACCGCGATGCGTGTCGCGCTCGGTGCGATTTGTGCGCAGTTTTTGGAAGCGCTCGGAATCCGCACCCTAGCGTACGTCACCCGCATCGGCGACGTCGCCGCCGCGGATATGGCCGCCGTCGACCCGGCGGCCATAGAAGGAAGCGACGTCCGTTGTCCCGATGCCGAAGCGGAAGCCGCGATGATTGCAGCGATCGACCGCGCGAAGGCTGCCGGCGACACGCTCGGGGGTACGTTCACGATTCGCGTCAGCGGTTTGCCGGCCGGGATTGGATCGAATCGTCAGCCGGATACGCGGCTCGACGGCGTCTTGTCCGGCGCGCTGATGGGGATGCAAACGGTGAAAGCCGTCGAGGTCGGTGCGGGCAGCGAGATCGCGAGCGCGCCGGGATCGCGTGCGCACGATACGTTTCGGCTCGATGCCGGTGCGGTCGCACGCGGCTCGAATCGGGCCGGCGGCATCGAAGGCGGAATCTCGAACGGGCAAGATATCGTGCTCCGAGCTTCCGTAAAACCGATTCCGACGCTCATGAAAGCGCTGCCGTCGGTGAACCTCCACGACGGCACCGCAGCACCGGCGTCGATCGTGCGCAGCGACGTGTGCGTCGTCCCCGCCGCGTCGATCGTCGGAGAAGCGATGGTTCGCCTGGCACTCACCGCGCCGGTTCTCGAAAAGTTCGGCGGTGACTCGCTGGAGGAAACGCGCGACAACATGCGGCGTTCCGTCGAGGCGTCGCGCGCCCTCTTCGAGGCAGTGGCGCCATCAAGCCACACGTAGCACTGATTGGAATGATGGGCGCCGGCAAGTCGACGATCGGCCGGCGGCTCGCGCGGGAACTCGGAATGGCTTTCGTCGATACCGACAAGCTCATCGTCGCCAGCGCGCAACGTTCGATCGCACAACTCTTTGCGGAAGACGGGGAAGAAGCGTTTCGCCGCCGCGAACTCGATGCAACGCGGGAAGCGTTTTCCGGTAGCCCGGCCGTCGTCGCGCTCGGCGGCGGCGCGGTCACCTATCCGGCGACTCGCGACCTGATCGCGCGCCTGGCCCTGCGGGTGTACGTGCGCATCGAACCCCGCACGGCGCTCCTCCGGCTGAGGCATAGCCGCACCGCGCGGCCCATGCTCGGCGCGTCGTTGTCGCTCGAGAGATTCCAAGGTCTTCTCGCGCTGCGTGAGCCACTGTATCGGGAAGCGGAGATCATTGTCTCTGGAGACGGCCGGACCGCTCCCGTCGCACTCGAGATCGCGCGCCGTATTCACGCGCTCCGCCGGTGTCATCCTGAGCGAAGCGATTAGAATTCCGCAGCGTCGAAGCGAGCTGAGCTTCTCAGCGAGCGGAATCCTGAGCGAAGCGAGCGTAGCGAGCGAAGTCGAAGGGGGAGTCGAAGGACGAACAATGACCCGCATCGACGATCTCGGTTACCCGATCGTCGTGACGAGCAACGCGCCAGCCGAGATTGCCGCGTTTAGCAAAGAGCAGGGCTATCGGCGCGTCGTCGTCCTGTGCGATCGTAACGTCGAAGCGGGAGCTCGCGCGCTCGCCGCGCGTTTACGCGGCGCCGCGGTCCTGGCGTTCCCGCTCGGCGAGCGGCGCAAGACGATGACGACCTTGACGCGCGTCTTGAACGCGCTCGCGTCGGCCGGCGTGGAACGCACGACGCTCATCCTAGGTGTCGGCGGTGGCGTCGCCTGCGACGTGTTCGGCTTCGCTGCGGCGACGTACGCGCGGGGCGTTCCCTTCGCCGCCGTCGCGACGTCGCTCGTCGCCATGGTGGACGCAGCGATAGGGGGAAAGACCGGCGTCAATCTATCGTCGGGAAAAAACCTGGCCGGCGTCTTCCGCGATCCTGTCGCAGTTTTCTGTGACCTACCGTCGCTGGGGAGGTTGCACGAACGGTGGCTCCGCGAAGGACTCGCCGAAGTGGTCAAGCACGGGATTATCGAGGGCGGCGAGTTGTTTGAGTCGCTGGAGACACTTGCACCGCATCCGCTCAGGAAGTGGCCGTGGGAAACGGTCGTCGCGGATTCGATCCGTGTCAAGGCGATGGTCGTCGCCGATGATCGGCTGGAGCGGGGTGCCCGCGAAGTGCTCAATCTCGGGCATACGTTCGGCCACGCCATCGAGCGGGCGAGTCGTTACCGCATCTCACACGGCCATGGCCTCTCCATCGGATTGCGCGCCGCCGGACTCTTGGCACGGCGGACGGGGCGCTTTTCCCGTGCCGAACACCTTCGTGTCCTGTCGTTGCTGACGCTGCTTCGGCTTCCCCTGGTAAGTCCTTTGAGCGACGCCCGGGGCATCGTCCGTGCCATGGAACACGACAAGAAGCGGCGCAATGGTCGTGTTCGTTTTGTGTTACCGCGCGCCCTCGGCGACGTCGAGTACGGCATCGACGTTCCCACGCGTCCCGTCGCCGCCGTCTTGCGCGCAGTCAGTGAGCCGATCCACGAGCGCGAGGGACGCTGAATCGTGTGACCCGCGTGGTGGACGTGCTCCCACATCTGCGTACCGCCGCCTTCGACCGTGAACTGAGCTACATCGTTCCCGAAGCGATGCAGCTTGGCATCGGGCAGGTCGTGCGCGTTCCGCTCGGGAGCCGCGAGGTCTATGGCTACGTCCTGTGTGAACCGCAGGAACGCGCCGGAGCGCGCGACGGGTTCCGTTCCGTTTCCGCCCAACTCGACGTTGCTCCAGCCTTTGACGACGATGCGCTCCGGCTTGCGCGATGGATGTCACAACGGTATTGCTGTTCGCTCGCAGAGGCATTGAGTGCCGTCGTCCTGGCCGGCGCCGTCCCGCGCATCGTGGAACGCTTCATTCCGTGCGGCGCGTCGCCGGCACCGGGCCGTTTGCCCTCCGTGCCGCAACGCCTCATCCGCCTCATCTGGGGCGAGCTTCGCGAGGGCTTTGTCCTCGAGCATGTGCTGCGTCACCCCGAGGCACGGCGAGCCGGAGACCGGCAAACCTTGCTGAACGGCGTCCGCGCGCTCGTCCGCGCCGGCCTCCTGGAACGTACACGTATCCACGAAAGCGGGCGGCTGCGTCACAAGCGCGAGCGCGTCCTGGAAGCGACCGGCGTAACAGCAAATGGACGGCGGATGGCGGCACTGGTCGCGCTCGCGGGCGAGTCAGGGGTGCGGCGTGCAGACGCGCGCCTTGCGGGCTTTTCCGCATCGGTCATCGCGCGCGCCGTACAGGCGGGAGCTTTGCGCGAAACGGAGCGTCCCGCGCGCGGCAATGCGCGCGTTACCGCACAGTTGGGCGGAATCGTTCCAACGACCGAGCAGCGCCACGCCATCGAGCGTCTCGCTGAGGCGACGAGCGCGCAACGCTTCATGGAGTTTTTGCTTCAGGGCGTCACGGGAAGCGGAAAGACATTCGTGTACATCTCGGCGATCGCGCGAATCGTTGCAGAAGGAGGACAAGCGATCGTCCTCGTTCCAGAGATTTCGCTGACTCCGCAAACCGCCCGCCGCTTTGAAGACGCGTTTGGCGAGCGCGTCGCCGTCATCCATTCCGGATTGTCGGAGCGGGAACGTTTCGACGCATGGCATGCTGCTGCACGTGGTGACAAAGACGTCGTCGTCGGAGCGCGTAGCGCCGTCTTCGCTCCGCTCCAGCGGTTGCGAATGATCGTCGTCGATGAGGCGCACGAACCCAGCTACAAACAGGACCGAGCGCCCCGCTATCACGCCGCGGACGTCGCTCGAGAACGCGTCCGTCAGAGGGACGGCGTGCTCGTCCTCGGCAGCGCAACTCCTCCGCTCGAGGCGTATGCCGCTGCCCTCAAAGGGGAAACGGAACGGATCGTCTTGTCGCAGCGGGCGACGGCGCAGGGGTTGCCGGTCGTCCACATCGTCGATATGGCTGCCGAGTTCGCCCGTGGCAACCGGAGGATCTTTTCCAGTCTCCTCGTCGAGAATATCGAACGGCGCCTCGGCCGCCGTGAAAAAATCGTGCTGTTCTTGAATCGGCGCGGAAGCGCCGGTTTCGCGCTGTGCCGTGCTTGCGGCTTCGTCCCACGGTGTTCGCGTTGCAGCCTGTCGCTGACGGTACACCGCGCAGAGGCGCTCTTGCGCTGCCACTGGTGCGACGCGCAACGGGCGCTGGAGCCGGCTTGTCCGCGTTGCTCCGGCCCGATGCGCGAGTTCGGCGTTGGAACGCAAAAGGTCGCCGAAACGGTCACCACCCTTTTTCCGCAAGCGCGCGTCGTTCGAATGGATAGCGACACGACGACGCACGTCGGCGACCACGCCCGTCTTCTCGACGAATTTCAGGAACGCGGCGACGTCCTCGTCGGCACGCAGATGGTTGCGAAAGGTCTCGATTTCCCAACGGTGACGCTGGTCGGCGTCGTCGCAGCCGACATCGCACTCCACATTCCGGACTTCAGAGCGGAGGAACGCACCTTCGACTTGCTGACACAGGTTGCAGGCCGTAGCGGACGCGCACGTCCGGGTGAAGCCGTCGTGCAAACCTATTCGCCCGCCCACCCCGCCATCGGGTTCGCGGCGCGACACGACTATGAGGGTTTCGCGCAGGCGGAGCTTGGAGAACGCCGGGCATTGCGATATCCGCCCTTCTCAAGCCTCATTTACCTCGGGGTGATTGGGCGCGATGCACGCGCGGTGGTACAGGCGGCGCGCCGTTACGCCCGTTTCATGCGCGAGCAGAGCGATGCCGAAGTCCTCGGGCCGGCGCCCTATCCCGTGCCGCGCGTGAACGCCGAATGGCGCTATCGGATCGTCCTCAAGACGCAGGACGGCGCGGGATTGCGTGCGGTTATCAGGGAGCGGCTCCAGCCCGCCGCCCGCTCCGAGCGAGCGACTCGGCTCGTCGTCAACGTGGATCCGTAGGCAC
This sequence comes from Vulcanimicrobiota bacterium, assembly GCA_019241305.1. Taxonomy (GTDB): domain Bacteria; phylum Vulcanimicrobiota; class Vulcanimicrobiia; order Vulcanimicrobiales; family Vulcanimicrobiaceae; genus JAFAXE01. The sequence goes on along the minus strand of JAFAXE010000034.1, from coordinate 15,486 downwards.
GAGCACCGCGGCGGGAACGCTTCCGCGCCGCCGGGAAAGCACGTTGCATGGCTGCGAGGCGAAGCGTCTTCGTCGCCGGGATGTCGTGCGCCGCGGCGTTCGCACTGTGTAGCGGTTTTGTCGGTGCGCAGGGAACCACGCCGCGCGCAACCGACTTGCGCACGACGGTCGCGTGCACCGTTCAAGTCCGAGACATCATCGCGCTTGACGGAACGAGCTATGGCAACGCAAGAACGTATGCCGTGTATTTCGGTTCACTCGAGGAGGCAACGCTCCGCACGTACGGCGTCGTGTCGATCTTTGCCGGTGAGGACCGCTACGACGTGCCGTTCCGGGATCTCGTCGTCGGAGGCGCGGCGTACGCGCAGGATGCCACGCCGCTGGTCGTCCGGTTTGCCGGCGACGTCCACGTCGATTCTGGTTCGGTGGCAGGAATCGGTGCGATGAACGGCAGGACGTGCGCACCCGTACGTCGCGACGCCACCTGGCTGTATGGCACCGCTTCACCGCGAACGGGCGACATCGCCACGCTTTATAAGCGAGCCATCGGTGTCGCTCCCATACCGGCTCCCGCACCAGCGCACGTTGCAGCGTCTCCTTGCACCGAGGCCTATCGCGCGGCCTCCGCCAGAAGGCTCGTGCCGCCCAATCTTACGGCGCCCGGCGTTCAAGTGGGTTTCAGTGAAGGGATATTTCCTGCCACGGTGACGATTGAAGTGAAGTTGGCTGACGATGGTACCGTGTTGCGTGCGCGCGTCGTGCGTTCGTCCGATTTCGCGCCCTATGATGCTGCCGCCATAGATGCGGCGCGGCGCTCGATGTTTGCACCGGAGATGATGCGTTGCCGGGCGCACGGCGGCACGTATGCCTTCGAGGTGACGTTCGCCCCTCCGTCGCGATGAGCACTTGGGCTCGTTATTCGTTCGCCGTCGTCGTGGGTGCTAGCGCGGCATTCGCCGCCGTGGCGCTGGTTGCCGCCAGACCCACATCTCAAAGCGCTTCGCGACCAATGCCATGCGTCGCCGTCGTGCATGACATCGTCGATTTGGGACGAGGCAAAGATCTGCACGAGCACGCCTATGCCGTGCGACTGGATGCGCTCGCGCAGCAGAGTACCCGCACATCCGGAACGCTCGCGCTGTTCGCCGGCGACGACCGCTACGACGTGAACTTCAGCGACGTGCTGGCCCGCGGCCGCGCGGACAGCCGCTCCGCTGTCCCGATCGTCGTGCGCTTCCCGGCCGCAGTTCACATCGACCGAGGATACATTGCGGCACTCGGAGCTCCGCGAGTCCAATCGTGTGTCACGATGACCCGCGAAGCGGATGATCCTCAAGCGAGCGGCCGGATTCCCGCATGGTTTGGCGCACTTCTCGAGCGCACGCGCGAACTTCACGTCGTCGAAGCTCCGCGGCCGCAAAAGGAAGCACGCGCTCAGTGTTCCTTGCAGAATCGCCGCGCGTATGCCAAGAGCCTTGCGACGCCGAGCGTCTTGCCCGGTGCGCTGCCGAGCGAACTTCAATCCAAGCCCGTCGACGTACCGGTCCTCGTCATGTTGAGCGACAGCGGGAGCGTCCTCGACGCGCGCCCCGCCCACCCGTCGAGCCTGCCTGCGCTCGACGATGCCGCGGTCGACGCTGCCCGCCGGTCCGCGTTCGTCCCGCAACTCGTGCGCTGCCGTCCGCAAGGCGGAGAGTATCTTTTTGTGATGACCTATTTGCCCGACTCGTGAAACGAAACATCGGCACGCGGCCCGGCGTACAAAACAGCGTCCCGAAAGGAATCGTGATGCGGTTGTGCGTGCTGACCCTCTGTTCATTCCTGGCTTTCGGCTCGCTCGCAGGCGGATTTGCCGCTGCTGCGCAGAGCGATCCGAGCGCCGTGCTATCGCAAGCGCGCGCAGCACTCGGCGGCGATGCGATCTTCGTGGCGCGCGGACTGCATATCCGCAGCGACGTCCTTGTGGTCGGCATCAAAGGCACGCAGGAACAGTGGCAAGACCTCGCCGGTGGACGCTACGCCGACTATCAGGAGGCCGGTCCGATCTCCGGAGCCGATGGATACGACGGGCGAGACTACTGGGTGAGAGATTCCTCCGGCAACGTTCACGTCGAGGGCGCAACGGAAGCGCGGCTTCAGGCGATCGACAACGCCTTCCTCAACGGTTACGCGCTCTACCGTCCGGACCATGGCGGCGCCACGCTCGCAGCGCAAGAGGATCAGCAATCGGGAAGTGCCACCTATCACGTCGTGCGCGTGACGCCGCCTGGCGGCTCCCCGCTCGACCTGTGGTTTGACGCACGGACTGGGCTCCCGTACCGTGCCGTGCTCCCACTTGGCGCACAAACGTACACGTTGACACTTGACGATTATCGTCGTTTCGGCGGAGTGATGGTGGCGTACCATTTGCACGGCGAGAGCGACACGGGCAACGCCGAGGATACGCGCATCGCGGCGATCGACGCGAACCCGCCTGCGATTGACGAGCACGTTCGCAAGCCGGCGAGCACGATGCATGATTTTTCGATGGCTGGCGGTGCCGTCTCGACGTCAGTGCCCTTTACGTTGATCGATAATCACGTCTATCTCGATGTCCGGCTCAATGGCAAGGGTCCGTTCCGGTTCGTCTTCGATTCCGGCGGCGCCAACCTCATCGATCCCGGCGTTTTACGCGAACTCGGCGTTGGGCGCGAGGGAACGATGCAAGGGAGCGGAGTTGGCTCACAGACCGAGGAGTCTGCGTTCGCCCGGCTTTCTTTACTCCAAGTCGGACAAGCGCGGCTGACGAATCAGGTCTTCCTCGTCGTACCGGTCCGTGCCGGCTTCGGCATAGCGGGTGGCGCACCAATTGACGGCCTGATCGGTTACGAGGTCCTGGCGCGCTACGTGACCACGTACGACTATCAGCATCACCGCGTCGTGCTGCGCATGCCGGGTACTACCGCCACGAGTTCCCTCGGTGCCCCTGTTCCTTTCCTCTTCCACAACAACACGCCGCAGATCAGCGGACGCATCGATGGGACGCTTGCCGATATGACGGTGGACACGGGAAGCCGCTCAGCGATCTCCATTCTGAAGCCCTTCGCCGATGCACATCCGAACGTCGTGCCGGCCACGGTTACGGCGGCAGGCGTCAACGGTTTCGGCGTCGGCGGTGCCTCGGTGGGCCGCTTAGGGCGGGTCGCGAGCCTGCAGCTGGGACCGTATACTGTCAGAAACGTCATCGGCGACTACAGTCAGCAGACGAAAGGCGCCTTCGCGGATCCGTACGTTGCGGGCAACATCGGCGGAGCGGTCTGGAAACGCTTTTCGGTGACCTTCGACTATCCCCATCAGACGATGTACTTACAGCCGAATGTGGACTTCTCGAAGCCGGAGAACTTCGATCGCTCCGGGATGTTTCTGATCAATCGCAGCGGCAAGGTCACGACGCTGGACGTCCGTCCCGGCACTCCGGCCGCTGCTGCCGGGATGGCGAAGGGCGACGTTATCGACCGCATCGACGGACGAGGAGCGGCGCAGATGAGCCTTGCCGAAATTCGGTCGACGCTCATGCGGCCCGCCGGAACTCGCCTCCGGTTGCTCGTCGTACGCGGTAGCCAATCGCGGACGATCGAGTTGACGCTTCGCGACTACGTGTAAAGCCGCGGTAACACCGAGGGCGTCAAGTGGCGCACCTCCAACACCCCGCTGAATGGAAGAGAAAAAGCGCTCGCCCCATCCGCCGTCGGAGGGTGTCCCTGCGGGTCCCGACGCCTGGAGTGGCGAGCCGCAAAGCCGCATAGAGCCGGTGCCGGCAGAAGCCACCGGAGCGCAATCTCCATCGAACAACGGGCACTCAGCCGAGCGTGAAGCACAAAACGCGAACCCGTTCGATCCGCTTGGCGTCAATGCCGCGGCAGCTCAAGTCTGGAAGGCGATGCTCACTCAGCCCGAAGCACTGCTTTCCGCGCAGACGGAGTTCGCGAAGTCATGGATGGAACTCGCGACGACGGCGTGGGTGCCGCAAAGCGAGAAACGCACACCGATCATCGAACCCGCGCAGGGGGACAACCGCTTCAAGCACCCCGCTTGGACCGAAAACCCGATCTTCGACGCGCTCAAACAAGGTTATCTGCTCGCCACGAAGGCCGTTCTCGAGAGCATCGAGAGTGCTCCCGTCGATCCGCAAACGCGCCAACGCGTCCGCTTTTTTGCGAAACAGTTCTGCGACGCGATGAGCCCGACGAACTTTGCCTTCTTGAATCCCGCCGTTATCGAGGAAACGACGCGAACCGGCGGCCGCAATCTCCAGCGGGGGATGGAGAACGTTCTCGAGGATCTGCGTGAAAACGAAGGCCGCCCTTCGCTGGTCGACAAGTCGGCCTTCGAAGTCGGTAAGAACGTCGCGTCCACGAGCGGTTCGGTCGTGTTTCGCAACGAGCTGATGGAGTTGATTCAGTACGCCCCTTCGACGCCGCAGGTCTACGCGCGCCCGCTCATCATCGTTCCGCCATGGATCAACAAGTTCTACGTCCTCGACCTGCAGCCGACGAACAGCTTCATCAAGTACGCGGTGGATAGCGGGATGTCGACGTTCGTGATCTCTTGGCGCAATCCGGATCCTTCACTGTCGAAGCTGGAGATGCAGGACTACCTGCGGCTCGGTCCCGTCACCGCGGCCGAGGTCGCCAAAACCATCACAGGCGGCTCCGATGTCAACATGCTGGGATACTGTATCGGGGGGACGCTGCTGGCGATGCTCCTCGCGTATTTCGCCCGGCGCGGACAGGCGGCGGTGAATGCCGCGATGTTCTTTGCGTCGCTCATCGACTTCGCAGAAGCCGGAGAAATTCGTGCGTTCCTCAGCGACGATGCCCTGGACTTCCTCGAGGCCGAGATGGAGCAGAAGGGCGTTCTGCCCGGCCGGCAGATGGCCGACACGTTCAATATGCTTCGCGCCAACGATCTGATTTGGAACGTCGCGGTGAACCGCTATCTCCTGGGCAAAGAAGCGCCCGCGTTCGATCTTTTGTACTGGAACTCCGATGCGACCCGGATGCCGAAGGCCATGCACTCATATTATTTGCGAAACATGTATCGTGACAACAACCTCGTCAAGCCCGACGTCCTCACGGTCGACGGGGTACGGATCGACCTGCGTCTTGTGAAGAACGATAGCTATACCGTCGCGACGATGGAAGACCACATCGCGCCGTGGCGCGCGGTCTATCGGATGACGCAGCTCTTTCGTGGCGATGTGCAGTTCCGGCTTGCGAACTCCGGCCACATCGCCGGCATCATCAATCCGCCCGGCAAGCCGAAAGGCTACTGGCTCTCGAACAGCACGAATCCTCCGGATTCCGGCGAGTGGCTGGCCGCCGCGGAAAAGCACGAAGGCTCTTGGTGGCCGGATTGGCGTTCGTGGCTGCAGGCGCGCTCAGGCCCGCAGGTTGCTGCGCCGTCGCGGATGGGATCGGACGCGTATCCACCCGGCGAGCCTGCGCCCGGTGCCTATGTGCTGGAGAAGTAAGGAGGCGAGCCGGCTAGCGCTTTTTGCCGCTGCGCCCTGGTCTCTCGGTTCCCGCTACGGCGGCAGCTGAGGCGGCTGCCTCACGTGCCCGTAGCCCCTTAGCGAGGCGCGATTTCTTGCGCGCGGCTTTGTTCTTGTGAATGACGCCTTTGCCGGCGGCTCTATCGAGGCTTGACTCGGCCGCCGACGCCTCACTCGCGTCTCCGCTCGCGGCAGCCTTCTTGGTCAGGGTTCTGACCCGCGTCTTCGTGCTGATGTTCCGGAGACGGCGCTTTTCGGACTGCAGGACCCACTTATCGGCCGCTTTGATGTTTGGCACGCCGGCGAGTATATCAAGCCGCCCGTCTCCCGTCCAGACCGCGGCGAGCATGGCGGCGGACAAAACCTCGCATCCGCGAGCGACTAACGCTCCGTTTCGCGTGCGGTGATGAAGACGTAACTCTCGTATCTGCTGGCGGCGACGGTTCCGCTCGCAACGGCGCTCCGAACCGCACAGTCCGGTTCGCGGCGATGGGTGCAATCGCGAAATCGGCAGGTTCCACCGAGTGGGCGGAACTCGCGAAAACCATAGGCGACCTCGGCAAACCACTCGTATCCTAAAACGCCTTCCGCCGGACGAAGTGCAAAGTCGCCCACGCCGGGGCTATCGATAAAAAAGCCATCCCGAAAACGATGCAGACGCGCACTCGTTGTCGTTTGCCTCCCCCGCCCGCTCGCCGAGACGTCGCCGACGGCGCTATCTCCACCGAGGGCTCGAAACAAGGAACTCTTGCCGACGCCGGACTGCCCGATGAGCAAGGAATGTCGCGTTTCGAGTGCGTGAGCCACGGCCTCGACGCCGGTGCGGGCCTTCGGATTGATCGTCATCACCGCGTATCCGAGTCCTTGGTACAGCGCAGGAACGGTCTGGAGTACGTCACGTTGGGCAAGATCCGGTTTGGTGAAGATCAGGATTCCCGAAAGTTCGTGGAGTTCGCCGAACGCAAGCAGCTCGTCGACCATTGGCAGATGCAGCGGCGGACGGTCGAACGCCGTGACGATCGCGAGCGTATCGATGTTGGCTGCCATCGTTTTGTTCCGGCCTCCGGGGGTCCGCCGCAGGAGCGCAAAAGCGCGCTCCTCCCGCCGCTCGATGAGCGCGCGGCCTTCCTCTAAAGGCCGGGCCCAGACGCGGTCTCCCGTCACCAGCGAGAGCCGCGCGAGCCGTTTTGGAATCCCTGCAGGCCGCGGCACCCTTTCGTCGTCGAAGACGATCCATGCCGCGTTTCTCCCGACACTCACGACCCGCGCCGGTCCAGCTGTCGCGTCGCGCATGATTACCGATGCATGATGTGTAAGATATAAAGCACGCCCGTACAGAGGATACCGGTCGTTTGAACAGGTCGCTCAGCCTTCGTTTCCCTTCGGTGCTCACTCATGAAGAACGCGCCGAGGTGATGACTGTTGTGGGCGACCACGGCGCGCGCCTCTCAGGTTGGGGTACACATGCTGAGGCCGGTGTGACCTATGCACTCGTAGAGGATGTAACTGACGACGGGGTTCGTGCATTCCGCCGGCGTTTTTCGGGGGTTCGCATCGATGAGCCACCGCTCATCGTCCTCGACGTCGAAGTTTGCGATCCGAATGCGATTCCGCGGCTGCGCCAGGCTCTCGCCGGGCGGGCCGCACCCGTCGGCGTCGTATCGGCATTGCGCACGATTTCCGGTGTGCTGATCGAGCTCGACGACGCTCGTACGCCGCTCGCCTTCCTCATGGACCTGATCGACGCGGAGGTCGGGCCCGGCCCTGCCGCGCGGCGTATTTGCCCGCTTCTGGAGTTGCCGGATCGGGCGTTGGTTCGGCTCGCCGCCGCAACGCTCCATGTGCCGGAGCTGGATGAAACGCGGCTGATCGAGACGTATAGCGAGCCGCTCCTGAAACGCGCGCGGGCGTAGATGGGCGTCACGCTGTGGGGATTCGCCATCGGGCTCCAGGACCTCGTCGACGTCCTTGCGACGGCGTTCCTTATCTATTACCTACTCCTCCTGATCCGCGGGACCCGCGGGGTTCGCATCATGATCGGGTTACTGTTACTCCTGATCGTGCTCGGGGTTTCTACGCGGGTCCATCTTTTGGTTTTGACGACGGTTCTGCAATTTCTACTCGTGGGCACTGCCGTCTCGCTGCCGATCTTGTTTCAGCCGGAACTTCGAAGGGCGCTCGAGCAGCTCGGGCGGAGTGGTTTCTTTAGCTTTCGTGACCCCGCGGACGAGCGTGCGGGCGGCGAAGCAGCGCTTTCGCTCCTGGCTCGGACCGCAATCATTCTTTCGAATAGCCGTATCGGCGCCCTCATCGCGATCGAGCAGTCCACCGGCCTCCGCGAATTCGTCGAGAGCGGAACGCGCCTCGACGCGCAACTCTCCCTCGAGCTCCTCTTGACGATTTTCACGCCGCATTCGCCGCTGCACGATGGCGCGGTGATCGTGAAGGATGGGACGATCGAGGCGGCAGGGTGTTTTCTGCCACTCTCGGATAACGTTACCGCCGGCGCCCATCTGGGGACGCGGCACCGCGCCGCCGTCGGACTTTCGGAACAGACGGATGCCGTCGTGATCGTCGTCTCGGAGCAGAGCGGACACGTTTCCATCGCACGAACGGGGCGCATCTCGCGAGAAATCGACGACGAGCAACGGTTGCGTAGCGTCCTCCTTGCCTGCTGTCGGGCGCCGCGTCGCCGGCGCGCAGGCCGCAAGCAGCAACCTTCCGCGGCGCGGACCGTCCCCGCCTCCGAACTGGTAAATCCGAGTGCTTGAGCGGTTTCGCAATAACCTCGGACTAAAAGCGCTCTCGGTGGCGCTTGCTCTGGGAGCATGGTGGTATCTTCGCTTTACGACGAACCCGGTTATCGCGGCACGGTTCGATCAGCAACTGAGCGTTCCGATCGTCGTTACTGGGCTCGCCTCGGACGAGACGGCACGCTACACCGATAAGCAGGCGGTGATCACGATCGTCGCGCCGCGCGACCCTTCGGCGCCGGTTCGTCCCGACGACGTCCGAGCGGTGCTCAACTTGAGCGGCCGAGGACCCGGCGTATATTCCGTCCCGGTGACGATTATTGGACCGCGTCTCGAAGTGAAGAGCGTCGCCCCGGCAGACGTCACGCTGCAGATTTCCCGCGTCGTCACGCGTCAAGCCGCGGTTGACGTACGCTTGATGGGAGAAGGACGGACGACCCTCGCGCGCTCGATTCATGCCACACCCGACACCGTCACGGTTCGGGGCGCCTCGGACGATGTCGATCGCGTCGCCGCCGTACGGGCTGATGTGACCCTGCGCGCAGCGCTGGACAGTGTGGACGGAATGGCGCGCGCCGTTCCCGTCGACTTGAATGGCGATGAGATCCCCGGAGTGCAGCTCACGCCTGGCTATGTGAGAGTCCGGGCGAACTTCGTGTCCGCACTGCGGCACGGCTAGGCGGTGCGCTTTTTCGGGACCGACGGCGTCCGCGGAGTGGCAAACGCCGATTTAACTCCTGAGCTAGCGCTGCAGCTGGGCCGTGCAGCCGCGACGGTGTTGACGCGCGATGACTCTGCTGCGGCTCATCTGGTCATCGGACGCGATACGCGCATCTCCGGCCCGATGCTCGAGGCGGCGATCGTCGCGGGCGTCGCGTCGGTAGGCTGCGATGCCCTCACACTGGGGATCATCCCGACACCCGGCGTCGCCGCCGTCGTGCGCCGCACCGGGGCGGCCGCGGGGATCACGATCAGCGCATCGCACAACCCCATCGAAGACAATGGCATCAAACTCTTTGGCGGTGACGGCTTCAAATTGTCCGATGATGATGAACGCCGTATCGAAAGCGCGCTGGAACAAGACCGCGGCCCGCGACCGACTCACGGGGACGTCGGCGGCGCGGCGTCGATCCCCGAACTGGTAGAACGCTACGTCGACGGCTTGGTCGGCGCCGGAGCAAACTTAGACGGGCTGCTGGTCGTGGCGGACTGTGCGTTCGGGGCGGCCTATCGCGTCATCCCTTTGGTATTGCGGCGGCTCGGCGCCGAGGTCGAGCCGATCAACGACGCACCTGACGGCAACCGCATCAACGTCGGCTGCGGCGCAACGGATCTTCGCGGTCTCGCTACACGCGTGCGCGAGCGTGCGTTGGAGCGTCCGCATCGGCACGTCGTCGGCGTTGCGTTCGACGGTGACGCCGACCGTGCGCTGTTCGTCGACGAGCACGGCGAAACGCTCACCGGCGACCACATCTTGCTCGCGCTGGCACGTGATCGCAAGTCGCGAGGTGCGCTCGCTCGCGATGCGATCGTAGCGACCGTCATGAGCAACGTTGGACTTGAGCACGCGCTCGCTTCCGAAGGCATCCAACTCCTCCGTACACCAGTCGGAGACCGTTATGTCATTGAGGCGATGCGATCCGGCGGCTTCGTTCTCGGCGGCGAGCAATCGGGGCATGTGATCGACCTCGGCGGGAGCACCACCGGAGACGGACCGCTCACCTGCGTGCTGCTGCTTTCACTGATGGTGCGACACAAAACGACCCTGCGAGAATTGGCCCAAGGGCTCACCATCTACCCGCAAATCTTGCTGAACGTCCGAAGCGCCGATGCAACGATCTTGAGCGACAACGGCGACGTTCGTGACGCGATCGCGGCTGCTGAACGCGAATTGGAAGGCATTGGGCGCATCCTCGTGCGACCTTCCGGGACGGAGCCGCTCATTCGCATCATGGTGGAAGCGAAGGATCCAGCGACTACGGAACGCATCGCGCGCGAAGTCGCCCAAACGATCGAGGCAGCTTCCTAGCGCTCTAGGCCGGAATCGCGCGCGAATCGGCTCGCAGCTGTGCTTCGGCGTACGTGCGCTCGATGAGGTCTGCGTAGCGCAATTCGACGACGCGACGGCGGATCTTCAACGTCGGGGACAGCTCGTTTCCTTCGATGCTGAGGTCGCGCGGCAGCAGGCCGACCCACCGAATCTGTTCGTATGCGGCCAGATCCCTGGTATTGGCAACGGCTTGGGCCGCCATGAAGTCGCGCACGTTCGGAAGGACCGCGGCTTCGGCGTTTGCGACGGCCTCGTCAATCCCGAGTTCGCGTCGTACGAGGGGCCAGTTTGGCGAGACGAGGGCCATCGCGTGCGGGCGCCCGTTTCCGAGCACCATGACTTGGTTGACGAAGGGAGACCGCATGATCGCAGACTCAACGCGCCCCGGGGCGATGAATTTGCCGCCGGACGTCTTGAAGAGTTCTTTCTTACGATCGACGATGCGGATGAAGCCGTCGGCATCGATGGAAGCGATATCGCCGGTCGCAAGCCAACCGTCGTGCATGACGGCCGCCGTGGCGGCCGCATCGTGGAAATACCCGCGCATCACGTTGGGGCCGCGCACGAACAGCTCGCCATCGTCGGCAAGTTTCACCTCGACGCCGGCGATTGGAAAGCCGACCGTTCCCAGACGATAGCGATGCGGTGAGTTGACGCAGACGACGGGAGAGCATTCCGTGAGGCCGTATCCTTCGAGGACCGTGATCCCCGCCGCCGCGAGCGTCAAGGCGATGTCGAGATGCAGCGGCGCGCTGCCGCTGACGATAAATTTCACGCGGTCGAGGCCAAGGGCAGGTGCGATTTTGCTGAGGACCAACCGCTTCGCAAGGGCATATTGAAGTTTGAGCGGCCCGTTCGCGCCTCCATCGATCGTTGCACGCATGGTGTTTCGTCCCACGCGGAGCGCCCACGGCACGAGACGCGCGCGCAGGCCGCCCTGTGCCTTCGCCTTCGCCGTGATCCCCGCGAGCACGCGCTCGAAGATGCGCGGGACGCCGAAAAATGCCACGGGACGCACCTCTTGAAGGTCCGTCAACAACTCATCAGGACTGTGGCACACGTAGATCAGCGCGTGCCGCAAGAACAAGCCGAAGAGGTTTGTGTGCTCGTAAATGTGAGCCCAGGGCAAGACGGAGACGACCGGGTCCCCTTCGAGCAGGATGTCGCTGACGCGCTCGAACCCCGTGGTCGCGTTGGTGGCGATGTTGGCGTGCGAAAGCATGACGCCTTTGGGCACGCCGGTCGTTCCGGAGGTGTAGATCAGAACCGCCAAATCGTTCGGCGAGATATCGCGTGAACGTTGCGCTAAGAGTTTAGCGAACGCCATCGCTGCGGCCGCACCCTCCTGCTCGAGCGAAACGAGTCCGCCCCCCTCACGGTCATCGAAGATCAGCACCTCGGGAAGACGCACCCCGCCGTCTTCCAGGCGACGCAGCGCCGCCGTGGAGTCGATGAAGAAGAAGCGTGCCCCGCTGTCGTCGACGATAAACTGCACATGATCGAGCGCTTGCGTTGGATAGAGCGGAACGGTCACGCCGCCGGCGCGCTGAATAGCAAAGTTTGCGACGATCCAGTCGATCCGGTTCGGCGACATGAGTGCGACGCGGTCGCCTCCCTGGAGGCCCCGGCGTAAGAGTGCCATCGCAACGGCGTCGACGTGGCGCATGAGCGTGGTGTTTGAGGTCGTGACGAACGCACCGCCGGTCCGCTCGGCCAGAACAGGACGCTCCGGTCCCGCCATGCACCGCTGCACGAGCGCGACGAGGGTCTCGGCATCCTGCATCATCGCGCAACTCCTTTTCCGGGGCCGACAAGGAGATTCTTTTCGCACGGAGGGATAGCGGTTGAACGTTTCTTTACGAGAGGCGAATCGTGATCAACGCGCGTTTTGGATGCGGACTCGTCATGGCGTTGGCTGTGCTGGCATCGGAATCGTCGGTCCGCGCCGACGAGGCGTTCGATTTACACGCGACGCTGATCCAACCGGCAAACGCAGCGATTAAACAACAGCTCGACGCGGAGAAGTCGATTCGTGCCCGGCAGTCCTCCGCGCCGAACCAGGTCGCACAGGCGCGGCCAGTCGGCGAACGTGAAGCACCTGCCTATAACCCCGCACTACCGAAAGGCTTTCAGTACACGCTCGATGTCTCGTCAGCGTGGGCCCTCGGAAACACCGGTTTCCACACCGGCAACATGCCGGGCGGCGTCGATGCCGTTGCGGCGTACGGCTTTTCGAAGAACGTACGCGCTTACGCGGCCTACTTTCAACTGCAAGAGTATCCGCTGGGCTTCGATAACGGAATCGTCCCGGTTTACCTTCAAGGCCTGGCGCCCCCAATTGGAGTGCAGGATCTCCACGCGCAGCAGATCGACGTGACCACGAAGGACAAATTTACGATCGGCTTGCTGCAAAATTTGGTCGTTTTAGGGAAGCATTTGCCCCTTCCGCTTCCCATCATCATTTCGCCCGGTTACATCGCGCGAACCGCCGACGTGGGTGGGCAAAACGACGTTCGGACGATTGAAATCAACGGCTTTCCGCAGACGGTGCACCTCCGCTCCGAACAGATCAAACTCATCGCGTTCACGGTCCCGCTCGTTTCGTCGCCGAAGATGTTCGTCTCGTTCACCGCCGCGCCGCAATGGCTGCTGCGTACAAATGGCGCCAATCAAACCAATCACATGCAGATGCTCAAGATCGGATATCTCGAATATCGGCTCACCGACAAGACGACGGTGTTCCTGCAACCGTCGATGGCGCCGAGTTACCTGCCTCCGGACCCCTACCCGGAACACCTCGCATCTTGGATTTATGGAATCGCCCACGCCTTCACAAAGCACGCTTTCGTGCAAACCGTCATCTCGACGGGGACGCCGGCGAACTATCCGCAACTTGGCATCAAGAGCCTGACGTGCCAGCAATTGCCTTGCGCGCCGAGTCAAGTGACGCCGGCGCTGGGCGGTCTCAAGGCCACGCAGGTCCAACTCATCTTCGGCGTGGGTTCACCCACGACGCTTCCCTTGTAGCGTTTCGCTGTCGAACGCTTTCTGCGCGTGGAGTTTTGTATGTCGTATTGCCGCGCCGTCGCCGGCTCCGCACTCGTGGCCGTGGTATCGTACGGATGCAACGGCGGAGGAACGACCACGCTTCCATCCTTCGGAACGCCGCCGAAGCCGCCGGTAAAGGCGTCGCTCCGCATCATCGGTGTCGGCGATTCACTGACCGCCGGCGTTCAATCCGACGGACTGCTCGGCGTTGATGCACCGAACCCGATTCCGATGTCGCCGTTTCCTGTCGCGTTCCGGACACAAGAGAACGGCTTCTGGGCACTCCTGTGGCAGCAAGCGAACCCGCAATACAGCATCAGCGATCCCAGCACGTCCCCGCTCCCCCTCATCGCCGCGCCGGGGGTCGGCACGTTGTTGGTACCGGGCGCGAACAACGCCCCGACCCCGATCGTCACGGCGTGCGCGCAAAGCAATTTGAACGCCTACGCGTTCCGGAGTGCGCTGTCGACTCGCCTGAACGCAAACGTCTCGCCGTACGACGTCGGAATTCCCGGCCAGACGGTGCATGAAGCGATCTTTCAGTTCCAACCGACCGGTCCATGTAATCCGCCGCCCGGTCCAACGGGCGCACTCGCCCCGCTGCTCATGGAGAACGCGTACTTCTATCCCGTGCTCGGCACATGGGGTCCCTCGATCACGCAACTCAACGCGGCGGCATCCTTGCACGGACAGATCGCCACGGTGTGGCTGGGCTCGAACGATGTTTTGAAAGCCGCCTTTTCCGGTGGGGCGATTGGGCCGACCGATACTGCGTCGGTGCGAGCAGATCTGACGACGATCGTGCAAACGCTGCAGAAGTCCGGCGCGAAGGTCGCCGTCGCTAATCTGGTCGACATCCTCGGCGCAGCGTTTTTCTTCCCGGGGCCGACCTTTGCGCAGTCCCTTGCGACGTTGCTCGAGCACGCGAACCCGCCGGTCCCGGTGCCGATTGCCAATTTCCTCGGTCAGCTCTATGCCGGCCAAGTCGCGAAGCTCTACGGTATTGGCCCGAACGGCGGATACGTGACCCTGCAGGGCGTCGCCATCGTAACCGCCGCGATCCAGGCGCACGCCAATCTCGGCACGCCGCCGTACGTGCTCGTTCCGCAGGGCGACTTCGTCACGGCGGCCCTCGCAAGCAAGCTTCACTCGGCGAACCTCGCCTACAACAGCGCGATTGCAAATGTCGCGCATACGAACGGCGCCGCACTGGTCGACGTCTACACGCTGTTCGTCAACGCAGAGAAAAACGGATACCGCATCAACCCGCCGGTGTGCTGCACGCTGCAGTTCGGCGGTGGTTTCTTCAGCCTCGACGGGCTACACCCGTCGAACACCGGCTACGCCGTCCTCGCCAACCTGTTCATCACGACGATCGATAATGCGTTCGGCACTTCGATCCCGCAAGTCGACGTGGCATCGATCTACAAAACCGACCCCTACGCCCCCCACTAAACTCGCTCGCGGGCAGCCAACGTTGCGTTTTAGAACGGCTCTCCAATGAACGCTTCGGCGCGACGACATTCCATCTCGCAACCGCTCGTCGCTCCGCGAGACCCCATGGATGGGGGCCTGTCGCACAGCGCAGGATGCGCGGCGGTGCGACCGTCCAGGCTTCGCTCCTGCTGCTCGGCCTCCTCACTCCCACCCTCCGTGGTTTCGTTCGTCGGTCCGAGCTTGCTCAATGAAACGTCGTCCCGCCTCGCGTTCCGGAAGCCTCGTCACTGCAACGTTGGCTGCCCTCTCGCTCGCAGAACAACTTCTCCTTGCGCTGAGCGAGACGGGCGACGTTGCGCCGAGGAGGCTCGGACGGCCGAGCGTAGCCATGGAGGGCGAGAGCGAGGACGCCGAGCAGCAGGAGCGCAGCCCGGATGGCGGAGCGACGAGCGGCTCAGAGGCACAATGTCGCCCGTCGCGCGCAGCGCGAGGAGGGAGAATGCAATTGAGTGTCGCGTGGTCTGAGGAGCGCTGCGTGGCTCGCGGAGCTGACAGATGCTAACAACGACGGTTCAAGACGGCGTCGCCATTTTGAGCGTCGACAATCCGCCGGTCAATGCGCTGTCGAGCGCGGTGTGCCAAGCGATGATCGACGCACTGGCTGG
>JAFAXE010000127.1 GCA_019241305.1 Vulcanimicrobiota bacterium | reverse complement strand
TGCCGTAGTGCCAGGAGAGCAACGTCGCGCCCTTGCCAACGTCGTACAGAAAGTCCGGTGGACGCACGCCGTAATAGATGTTGTTGAGACCGGTGGAAGGCGACGCCGAGTGCTTTCGCGCGAAGCCGGCGAGCGGCAGCAGGATGCACGCGAGCGCAACGCAGGCAGCCGATACCGCTCTTGTCCGATACATGTGCGGTGCAGTTCTTCGCGTAGCCGCCTGCTCCGTTCCCGCGAACGTGGCGAGGTTGACGTTGCCGGAACTGGATTCGAAGCCGTGCGCGCGGGCGAGCTCCCGTTTTGAAAATGTGGAATTCTTCATGGTGCCGGGGCTCCGTGGGCTCTACGCTGATATGGCAGCGACCGTACAGCCGCGGTCGATTCAGCGACACCACCCCGCCCGTGAAAGGAACCCTCATGCGCACGCTCCTCGGCACCGCCGCCCTCCTCATCGCCGCATCGACCACGACTCCCGCATTCGCGGCAGTCCGGATGGTCAACCCGCACACCGCGTTTCCGTCACAGCAAAGTGCCATGCAGCGCTTCGCCAACCCGAATGCGCTCCAGAAGCTTCTCTACGTCGGCGACAACGCCAACAACCAAATTTCCGTCTTCAGCCTGAAGGGCAAGCATCCGTCGACGAAGCCGATCTACGTCATCAGCAGCGGACTCTTCGGTCCACAAGGGCTCACCACCGATCGCCACGGCAACCTGTGGGTCACGAACCTCTACGGCAACACCGTATTGGAGTACGCACCCGGCGCGCTTACCCCCAGCTTCGGGCTCACGAACAATATCAACAGCCCGACTGACGTCAAAGTGGACGCCGCCGGAAACGTGTACGTGGCGAACTCCCCTGGCTTGGGCTCGCAGAGCTACATTCTGAAGTTTCCCGCCGGCAGCACGACGCCGTCGAGCGTTTGGTTCACGCCGTACGGTAACGAGATCATTTCCAGCCTCGCACTGCTCAATCCGACCAACCCGGCAGCGACGAGCATCTACGCGGCCGCCTACATCGTCAACCCCTCGACGCTGCTGGCCACGGGATACATCCTGAGCTGCTATCCCGGCAGCAGCAACCAGTGCGTTCAGATCAATCCAACGACGTTCGGACAAACGGGCGGCATCCTCGTCGAACAGTCACCGGGAGGAGCGAAGCCCTTCCAGTACTCGGTCGTGGATCAGTACGTTCCAGGGATCGACACGTTTACGAATCAGCAAATGAGCGGACAAACCGTGACCGGCGGGACGCCGCAGATGATCGCGCTAACCTCCTCCAAGAAGGATATGTTCGTCGCCGATCAGTTCTACGGTCGCGTGACCGAGTACAGCTGGCCGAGCGGTACCGTCTTGAACCAGTTCTATCCCGCCACCGGAAACTCTAGGACCATCATCATCGGAGTCGCGGTCAGTCCGGCCGGCACCTACTTCTAAACGAAGCGCAAAACACAACATCCCCGCACATGAGGCGGTCGCTCCGGCGGCCGCCTCGTTTTGTGCATCACACTGAACCGATCCGCGTTAGCGTATCGGTGAGCGTTTGTGCCGCTGTCGAGCCGCTGCGAACGGCAGATTCCATCGTGTCCGGCCAACCCGTTGCCGTCCAGGAACCGGCGATCGTCACGCGCGGATGGGCCGTTTGAGCGCTTGGCCGAATCGCGTCCGGCGGCGGCAAAAACGTCGCGTACGGATTGCGCGTTACCGCTGAGGTGACGATACGGGCATCGCGCAACGAGGGAATGGTGGAGCGCACGTCGTCCCAACAGCGTTCCGCAACCGCCTCAGTGGCGAGCGTCATTATCTCGCCCGCAGCGCTCGCGCTACAGCACAAGTACCCCTCGCCCTTCGAGAACGCCCATTGCACCGGCGACTCCAACAGTGCAGCGAACGCAAAATCCGTCTTTCCGCCCTCGTACCAATAGTGGACGTCGACGATTGGCCAGGGTTCGTATGCATGCAAGTTCGGGAGACCGAAACGCGCTGGGTCGCCGAGCATTCGTGCGAGTTGCGGCGGCGGAACGGCCAGAACCACAGCATCGTAGCGGCGCCGCTCTCCACCGACGAACAGCAGCACGACGCGATCCCGATGCGCCTCGATGCCCGCGACGCCGCTCGAAAGATACACTGCGTTCAGGGGCCGGGCCGCTGCGCCGGCGATGTGAGCCAACGGGATTGTGCACCAGCCAAAGCGTGCAGCGCCGGCATCGCGCAGGAATGCCGTCTGAAGCACGAACGCGGCCTCGCTTGCCGGAACGCGCGCGAGCGGCGCATTGAGCGCCGGAACGACGAACGGCTCCCAAAATGCTTCGAGTGACTCTTGCGGCTGACGCTGCGCCGAAAGCCATGCAGCAAAATTTCCTTCAAACGTTGTTGCTCTCCCCACCGCCAGGAGTGCGCGACCCACGGCAAACCGTGCACCGACCGAAAGATGGCGGTACGATGCAAAGGAGAGCGCGAGATGCCAGGGCGCTGGTAAAGCGGCTGCTCGCAACCGCGCACCGACGCCGCGACGGAACGCGACGACGTCGAAACGCTCCTCGAGGTGCAACGCCTCTTCCATACCGACCCGGCGCACGAACGCAATGAATGCCTCGCAGCACGCCAGGAAAACGTGTTGACCGTTGTCGACTTCGTGTCCATCGACGATAAAGGAGGTGGCGCGTCCGCCCAAGAGCCGGCTTCGCTCGAACACGTCCACGGCATATCCCGCTTCGTGCAAATCGAGGGCAGCCGAGAGTCCGGCGAGCCCCGCTCCAACGACTGCTACACGGGCCGCAGCCAAGAACCAACCATGACGAGCAGCTTCTCGGACGGCGAGAGCGACGTCCGGCCACGCAACGGAAAATCCGGTTCGCGTTCAATCTTTTCGAGGATGCGCTCGTAGATGCCGGCCATGGTATGAACGCACACGGCAGCGCGTCGCGGAATGTACCGCAGGACGCCGTAGCCGGCTGCGAACAGTCCCCGCGCGCGCTGCGCTTCGAAAGCAACGAGCCGGCGCCACTGCGGCGTCGGTTCCCCCGAAATCAGCTCGCTTTCGGTGACGCCGAAACGGTCCAGGTCTTCCCGCGGCAAGTAAATACGGCCCATCTCAGCGTCCT
This sequence comes from Vulcanimicrobiota bacterium, assembly GCA_019241305.1. Lineage (GTDB taxonomy): Bacteria > Vulcanimicrobiota > Vulcanimicrobiia > Vulcanimicrobiales > Vulcanimicrobiaceae > JAFAXE01. Next base: position 3,941 of record JAFAXE010000127.1, on the reverse strand, counting down.
CACGAACGTCGCGCAGGATGTTCGTGAGTTGCAACGCGAGACCTAAGTCTTCTGCGCGTTCCAGCGCCGCGCAGTCCTCGAAGCCGAAGATGCGTACGCACATGCGGCCGATGACGGCCGCTACGAGGTAACAGTAGCGCCGTAACTCTTGCCAAGTTTCGTAGCGCGTCCTCGTGAGGTCCATCTCCACGCCGTCGATCACGGCAAGCAGTTCCCTTTCCGGGATTTCGTAGCGCAGAATGACGTTGGCGAGCACCTGCGTGATAGGATCGGAGTAGTCTCCGCGAACACAGCGCCGAATCCGTGCCCGTTGACGGTCGAGCGCTTCAGGAAAATCGCGTCGCTGCGGTCCATCCACAGCGTCGTCGACCTGTCGTGCGAATCCGTAGAGTGCGTAGATGGCGATGCGTTGGTCGTGCGGCAGCGAGATGAAGCCCCAATAGAAATTCTTGGCTTCCCGCCGTGTAAAGTCGTGGCAATATTGTTCCGCCGCACGGAGATCCGCAGCTTCGGCGAGCGGCTGCGCCCTCTCAGGCAGGTTGTGCACGGTGTGCCCTTACCGTCGCTGCCAGAGTCTCGCGGGCTGCGCGCAGCAGAACGCCCAGTTTCGCGCGCCTGCCCAACTTCGGACGGCACGCCACGGTTTCATAACCCTGCCGCGCGATGGCGTCGCAAATCGCCAACCCTCCGAGCCGGTACAGTGAAAGTTGGATGCGTAGAGGTAGCGGCGCCGCGCGTTCGAGTATGCGGCCGGAGGAGAGCAGCATCCGCGCCCGTTCGCACATCGCGCGCGTCGCCCCCGTCACTCCCAGCGTGTCGACCTCGGCGCCGATCAGATATCGCCTGCCGATGCGCGCGTCACGACTCTCATCCTGCGCAAAGTTCGCCAATTGAAGCCCGATGCAAACGTCGTCGGACAAAGCCTGGAGTGCCGGGTCGAAAAGCTCGAATATCTGCAGCACGATTCGGCCAACGGGCGCCGCCGAGAGCAGGCAGTATGCTCGCAGTGAAGGCCAGTCCCCATAGGTGCTGACACGCTGATCCTGCTCGTTCGCCGCAATGAGATCGAGAAAGGGCTGTTGTGGAAGGCTTCGGCGCTCGACCGTTTCACGCAGCGCGATCAACACCGGGTGGACGGGCAGCTCGCCACGGAACATGCCTTCCGCCTCGGCGCGCCAGCGCGCCAGCCGCCGCAGTGCCTGCGCACCGCTCTCATCTCCCAGATCGTCGGTCGTCCGGCAGAAGGCGTAGACGCGCATCAAGTCGACGCGGACCCTCGGCGCGAGGAACCGAGAGCTGACCGCGAAGTTCTCATAGTGCCGCGTCGCGAGAGTTTGGCAATGCCTGTCGGCGGCGTCGAGTTCGCTGCCCTTCCCTCTCACAGCGTTTTGGTGTTCCGGCGCAAGCAAGCCAAGCCCTTGCCATGAACGCGGAACGCTCCGTGATCTTCACGGCCGACGATTTTGGTCTCGCCCAGGAAGTGAACGAGGCCGTCGAACGCGCGCATCGCGAAGGCCTCTTGAGTTCAGCGAGCCTCATGGTCGCCGCGCCGGCGACCGCTGACGCGATCGCGCGTGCACGCCGGCTGGAGACGTTGCGTGTCGGACTGCATGTCGTGCTCGTTAACGGCACACCGCTTCAGCCTCGCGAATCCGTGACCAACTTGGTGAACGCCCGAGGCGAATTTCCATCGAACTTGTTTGCTGCAGGCGTGCAGTATTTCGCCAGCCCGAAGGCTCGTCGCCAACTGCGCCAGGAGATTCGAGCGCAATTCGAAGCCTTTCGTGCCACCGGGCTCGCGCTCGATCACGTCAACGCGCAAAACCATTTTCACGTCCACCCGACGGTGTTTGGAATGATCCTCGAGCTTGGCCAGGACTACGGTGCGCACGCCGTGCGCATCCCGTACGAACCGTTTTGGCCGTCGTGGCGCGCGGCGCGGAATCGTTGGTCCGGCCGCTTTGCCAATGCAACGCTGCTTTGGCCGTGGCTCGCGCTCATGCGATCTCGTGCCCGGCGCGCCGGTTTGCTCTGCAACGACGCGCTGTTCGGCATGAACGACAGCGGTGGCATGACGTCGAAGCGCGTGCGCGACATCGTGAACGAATTACCGGTGGGCCTTTCCGAAATCTACCTGCATCCCGCGACGCGGGCGTGGCCGGCGGGGGAGCGCGCGATGCCCGGGTACGCCTTCAGCGACGAACTTGGCGCGCTGCTGGATCCCCACGTTCTCGAGGCGGTTCGCGCGCGAGGCGCAGCGCTCACGACGTACTCCGAACTTGTCAACGCACGTGTGGCGTAGCCTGCGCCGGCTTGGCTCGATCGCCCTCAGCGCGGGCGCGGTCGCCGGAACGGCGTACCTTGCCCTCGCGCTGCGGCAAGTCATGGCTTTTTCACGACGCCGGCGCGCTGGAATCGTCGCAACGCCGGCAAGCCGTGCAGCTTTCGTGCCGCCGATCACCATCATCAAACCGCTTTACGGCATGGAGCCGGAGCTGGCCCCAAATCTGGCCTCCTTTTGCAACCAGGACTATCCGCTTTTTCAGGTCATTTTTTGTGCTACCGATCCGGACGATCCGGCGGTCGAGGTCGCGCGCTCGGTCGCGCAGAGCTTTCCCACCGTAGACGCCCGCGTCATCGTTGCCGATGCCGCTCGGCTCGCCAACCCCAAGATCGCAAACGTCCAATGCGCGGAAGCGGCCGCAAAGTACGACCTCCTTGCCATCTCGGATGCCGATATGCGGGTCGACCGGGACTATCTACGCGCAATCGCCGCCCCGTTCGCCGACGCCGAGGTCGGTGCAGTCACGTGTTTGTACGGCGCCGTACCGCAGGAAACGCTGGTGGGGGCACTGGGAGCGATGTTCGTCAACGACCATTTTGCGCCGTCGGTCCTCGTCGCGGGTGCACTCGAACCGTTGCGGTACTGCTTCGGTTCAACGATGGCGGTCCGGCGCAGCGTTTTAGCGCGGATTGGTGGCCTGCATGTTCTTGGCGCGTCCTTGGCCGACGATCACACGCTCGGGCGCGAGGTCGCTGCACGAGGTTTACGCGTGGCGCTCGCCCCGTACCTTACCCGAAGCATGCACGGCAAAGAAACGCTGCGTGAGTTGTGGCGACGAGAGCTTCGCTGGGCTCGGATCATCCGGTCCGTGCGTCCCATCGGTTCGACGCTCGCGGTCGTGACCTACGTGCTACCGATCGCGCTGGGGGCATGGCTGTGCCGTCCGCGCTCGTTCATCCGTTTCGCGGTCTTTCTCAGTGCCGCCATATTACGGGTCCGGCTCCATTGCGCTGCGCGCGACGCCTTCGTTCCGGAAAGCCCACTTGCGCTGCCGCTGATTCCCTTGCGCGATACTCTTGCGCTCGCGGTGTGGGCCGCGAGCCGCATCGGGAGCGACGTTCGTTGGAAGGGCCGCCGCTATCGCGCCAAGCGAGACGTGCCGTTTGTTCAACCCAGCGAGGAACGATGAATACTCCTGTGGCCTTCGATGAACTGGAACCATTCAAACTCGAGCGATATTTCGCTGAGCACGAATTTGCGGCGCCATATCTGCTCGGTTCGTCGGACTGCGAATCCCTCACGATCCGCGACCTGTTGAAGCTCGAGCCTACGGCAGAACGCGATTTCCTCAGCACTTGGCTCGGCTATACCGAAAGTGTCGGCTCTCCGGAGCTGCGCGCGGCGATTGCGGCGCTCTACAACCACATCGGACCGGCCGACGTCCTCGTACACGCCGGGGCCGAAGAAGCGATCTATGCCTTCGCCCGCGCGGTTCTTCGGCGGGGAGACCGCGTCGTCGTCCAGGTTCCCTGTTACCAGTCACTCCGCTCGATCGCCGCAAGCCAAGGATGCGAGGTTGTCCCCTGGACGCCGCACGAGGCCGAGGGCTGGCACTGGTCGCTCGAGGAATTGCGGCGGCTGCTCGCGCCCGGGGCAC
>JAFAXE010000038.1 GCA_019241305.1 Vulcanimicrobiota bacterium | reverse complement strand
GCGCTACTTCCGCGGCGAGCCGAAGATCAAGCGAGTTATCTTCAAGATCATTCCCGATCGGAACACCGTGCTCAACGAGCTGTCGACGCACGAGATCGATCTATGGACGCCGGTCGCATCGTCGTACTTCGACCGCGTGCGCAACATTCCGGGCGTCACAGCCTTGAAACTGCCTAGTTACTCCTTCAATCACATCGATTTCAACTTGACGCACCCCGTATTGCAAGATCCGGCGGTGCGCCAGGCGCTTCGAATGGGCATCGACCGTGTGACCGAGCGGAACAAGATTGCGCATGGACTCGGCGTCATTCAAGACAACATGGTTTCGCCGGCGAATCCGGCCTTTGACGCCCGCGTGCCGACGACAGCGTTCAATCTGGCGGCGGCGAATCAATTACTGGACCGCGCGGGCTGGAAGCGGGGCCCTGAGGGGGTGCGCCGCAAAGGCGCGCTGCGCCTATTCCTGGTCTATGCCACCTCGAGCGGCACCCCGGACGTCGACGAGGCGATCGAATTGCAGCGCTCCTGGTGGAAGCAATTGGGTGTGGCGCTCGACGTGAAGCATTATCCGGCGCCGCTGATGTTCGCGCCATACCAACAAGGCGGGATCATTTACGGTGGCAAGTTCGACATCGTGACGTTCGCCTGGGGCGGCGACCCGCAAGGCGATTTGTTCAACCTGTACCATTGCAGCCAAATGCCGCCGAACGGCCAAAACGTCGTCCATTACTGCAATCCGAAGGTTGACGCGGCGATGAACACGTTCGAGACGCTGTACACCTTCCGCGAGCGCCAGCCCTACGCAAATTCTATCCAACAGCAGCTGCAGCAGGACGTGCCGACGATCGTTACCAGCATTCCATACAACTTGTACGGCTTCAACTCAGACCTCAAAGGCTTTCACCCGAACCAACTGAACCCATTCGACAACTTCATGAACGTCGATATTTAGAGCGACGCAAAACGACGAGCGAGCTTCCCCATAGCAGCGCGCAGCCGGCGACCGAGGCGCCGCGCAAAAGCGCCGAACCAAAATTTGGCGTCGCGAGTCCGCTGGCGACTTGCTCGAGATGCCATACTGTCGATACGTCTGCATCGAGTGGGGCATGAAACGACGAAGGCAACGCGTACGGCCAGACACCCACAGGGTGCTGCGCTCCGAACAGGCCGGCGACGACGACACATACTGCGACGCCTAGCGGTACCGCCGCAGCGCGCAGTGAAGGCGGCCGCGAGAGCGCGATGATGGCGAACGCCGCCGCGAACGCAAGCACTGCAGCCTGCGTGAGTGCTTGGGGACGTTGTGCCAGGCCCAGCCAGTCCACTGCCACCATCATCGTCGCACACGCCGCGACGATCCAGCGTATCCCGAGAGCAGCGCGCAGTACGAGCACGGCGGGGAAAAGGGTTACGAGCAAATCATGCTCGTGGGCGAACGGCAGTACGAGTGGAAGGGCAGCAGAGGCGATGGCGACCCGCGACGCCGGCGTATACGCGACCGATCGCAAAAGCCACGCCGTAGTAAGAATGACAACGACGGCAACCCCTAGCGCGATGCGGCTTGCGATCACATCGCTTGCACCGAATCCATACGTCACCGCAGCGACGGTCACTTGAATCGCGACGGTGCTCTCTGCAGCGGCGTGTGCGCGCAACACCGTCAGGTAGTGTTGCACGCCCGCGAATCCGCCGAGTGCGGCCACGCCGGATGAAAGAGCGAAAATCGCCGCAATGGCAAAGGCTGCCGAAGCGCGACGATCGCTCAGGCGCCCGATGAGCGCGCAGCCGATGTTGGGCTGAAGCGCGGCAGCGAGCGCAGTGACGATCGGAACGATGAGCCGCACGCGCGTCTGCAACGCCGCAGTCGTAGCGACGACTCCGGCACACGCTGGGAGCGCGAGCTGACCGAGGGCCAGTGCACTCGTCAGTGGGCCGAACGCCGCGCCCAGGAGCAGAAGCCCCGCGAGCGCGGGCACGTCCCGTATCTGAGCGAGGCGCGCGATGCAGAACGCGAGTACAAGCGCAGCGAGTGCGAGGAACGCTCCCCACACAGGCGTAGCTTGTATGAACGGGAGCGCCCCGAGCAACCCGAAGAGCGGCAGCGTGTAAGGCGGTCCGACGAACGGCAAGATTTCGTCGCGGCGCGCGTCGACGCCGGGCAAGTGACCTTCGACGCGCCACACGTCCCGGGAGTAGGGATCGATTTCGCCCGTCCAGGAAGCGCCCGCGGCGTAATAGGCTTCGAAATCGCGAAGCAGTGGACCGGGACGCGGTGGCGGTCGCAGAGCAACGAGCGCGAGCGCCACCAGTATGAGCGCGACCAGGACGGCTGCACGCCGCACCGTGATGAGTGCGTCGCGCCCTTTCGGAGTGCGGCTAATGGAGACCGCGAACCGGAACCGGTACCCGCGCCGCCAGCATGCCGATGAAGAGCAATGCCGCCAACCCGAAATACCAGCACGCCATGACCGCGCGCTGACCGAATGTGAGGGAAAAATATCGCGGGTCTAAGCGCCCCTGCCACGCGGCGATGGCTTGCGGAATGCTGAGCAACAACAGAATGATCAGCAACGGATTGAACCAGTGAAACGCTACGGCGCAGACCACGATGGCGACGAGCCCACCCATCCACAGTCGTGGTGAGATTGCTCCGGCGACGCGCCCGCCATCGAGCGGTAGCACGGGAAACAGATTGAAGAGGTTGAGAAAGAAGCCGGTATACGCCGCCGCCAGCCAAAACGCGTTCTCCGTCGCGGTTCCGTACAGAAAACAGCAGAGCGATGCAAATGAACCGACGACCGGACCGGCGATCGCGATGTAGGCCTCCTGCAGCACCGAAGCCGGCCGGCCTTTCATCGTGATGAGGGCACCTAAGCCGGGAATGAAATACGGCATCGACGCAGGTACGCCGAGTGCGCGCATGAAGACGGCGTGTCCGAGTTCGTGCACAAAAATCAGTAGCACGAAGACGAGCGCGAACGACCATCCCCAAAAAAGCGCGTAAAACCAGACCGATGCCAAGAACGAGAGCGAGGACAACAGGATCTTGGAACCGACCAAGAACCATTTGAGATTGAGAAGGACGACGAGCACCCCTTTCGCCTTCGCAATCAGGAGGCCAAGACCAACCGCCGTCGCACCTGCACCCGTCCAGCGCTTGCGACGCTGTTCCGTTTCCGGTGCAAGGTACGTCCCCGAAACGACGTCGGCTTCTGGCTGTTGCGTCGTCTCCGTCTCTTCTCGTGGATACGGGGCCGGATGTTGCACGGTTGAGGGCTTCGCCGTTCAGCGTTCCGTTTCCGGGATCGCCGTATGAACGCCGACCTTCGCGGCGTCGACCACCGTCGGCCGCACGTCGTCATCCTGGGCGGTGGCTTCGCCGGAATCGCGACGGCGATGCGACTCGAGCGATTACTCGGTACGCGCGGCGACGTTTCGCTCGTGAGCCAAGACAACTATTCCCTGTTCACGCCGATGTTGCCGGAGGTGGCCTCGGGTGAATTGGAAGCGCGTCATGTCGCTACGCCGGTACGGGCGCAGTTGCGGCGCACGCGTTTCTATCTCGGCGAAGTCTGCGGCATCGACTTGGAGCGCAAGACCGTCGAACTGGCTCACCGTCTGAGC
>JAFAXE010000108.1 GCA_019241305.1 Vulcanimicrobiota bacterium | reverse complement strand
GAACGTAAAACGGTGCAAATCGGAATAAATCGGGAAACCGAGAAAGCGGAGGTGCCTCGAATTACAAGACTCCCCGTGCATTGGTGACAATCGGTGACGTCTGCGGTGGATGATTCGTAATTAGCAGGTCATCGGTTCGAGTCCGATCGTCGGCTCCAAAAACCTCGATATATCAATGTTTTTTCCGCGCCGTGTCGCTAACCGAAGCGAGCTGACAGCTAAACTGACAAGCTAAACTGCGCATTCTGCTTTCACAGTTGCTCCCACAGCCTGCGGCTCGGCGCAAACGATGAGTCCACCACGAGTACACGATCGAGTTGCTCAGACACAAACCCGCACTGCACTCGCATCCTCCTAGCGCTTGAGATGCTCAGCTGTTTGTGCGCCGACAACCCATGCCTCATTATGGTGTCGGGCATGTAGGCTTTATGGCACATCGCGAATGTGCCTATGACCGAGAAGTTGCGGCAGGCTTGAAGTCGTCGACGATAGCGAGACACCGAAAGCGCCGACCAGCTCGCAGCGTATCGTGGACGAAATCAGCGGACCAGCGTTGATTGAGCTGGACAACCGCTGGCGAATTGCCACGTCCCAGGGCAACGCGTCGCTTCAGGCGTCGGCGATCCTGAAGATTCGCGGCCTTGTAGATCCGTCGCGTTCGCGGGACGCCGTGCATATCGTGCGCGGCGATGTTACCCTGCTCGAACAGTACGCAAAGCTGTTTCGGGTCGCTCCGTTACCGGCGGCGTAGCCGCGAAGATCAGCGCGAAGATTCCGCGATACGGCCAGGCGATGATGAGGCCGAACGCCGTTACCGCGATCGGCGCCCACAGCGTGCTCGGCGCCATCGTGAGGTGGAAGGCGAAGCTGTTGTAGAGAAACGCGGCGAGCATGATCAGCGCAATCGGGACGTAGCGATTGACCAGCAGCAGAACGCCGATCGCCATTTGCGCGACTCCCAAGAACAAGACCCAGTGCGACTGGAAGAAGACTTGATTGAACGTTCCCGCCAAACCTGGCAGCGGCGGCGGCGTGGTGATGAAGAAGTCGCTTCCGCCGGCGAAGACGAAGAGCAGGCCGACGAGGCTGCGAGCCACGATACGTGCGACGTTCATGACGAATCTCCAGATCGGTTCCGGGCTCCAATCGGCCCTTTCACTATGGACGTCGAAAAACGCCCCCCTAGAATCGACACGCGGCAGCGCGATCCAGCAAGAAGTCTTTGTCGCGCGCGTTCTGTGCCAAGGGAGGCAGCTCGTACGAATTCCCCGCACGCCTTCCCGCTCGATCAGCGGGGGACGCCGGCGGCCTCCGCGGCTCGGCGATCTCGCGATAACCGAACCTTCCTGCTTCGCGCCGCCCAGCGTGGCGGCGCGATGGTCTCGCAGAGTTTGCGAAGCCAGAGTAGGTTTCCATTCAGAGAAGGCGGCGTAGGTCTTCAACGGTCAACTCTACAGACCGAAGGATGCTCGCGACTGTTCGCCGCTTCACTGGATCCGGTCAGGATGACGATCATTTCTTCTATCGATTCTTTCCCGCGAGGGATTGGATAATGCCGGCAAAGCGCAAGAATCGGATAGTCCGCAGCGCGCGTTTATGAGACTCCTGGCTGCATAACACGGTCTTGAAAGAGAGATTCGCTATAAAACCGAAGCACGGGTAGGTGTGAAATCGAGTGGACACGGTAGATGCCTCACCACATTGGAATCGTAGGCTGCTCGGCTGAAGGGGCGGCGCTTTGCTATCGGACCATCTGTGTCGAAGGCGCGCAGCTTCTCGGACCGCACGCGCATCCCGAGGTGACCCTGCACACGCACTCGTTCGCCGAGTACGTGAAGCACTTCGATGGAGGCGACTGGCTTGGCGTCGGCGAGCTGATGCTTTCGTCAGCAAACAAGGTGGCCGCGACCGGTGCCGATTTCCTGATTTGTCCGGACAATACGATCCATCAGGCGCTTTCGCACGTTGAGGGGCGGTCGCCGCTGCCTTGGATGCACATTGCCGAGGTCGTTGCCGCGCAAGCGTCCGAGCTTGGGTTCCGTCGGCTGGGCCTGCTTGGAACTCGCTGGCTCGTTGAGAGCGACGTCTATCCGGAACAGCTCACTCCACGTGGAATAGAATTCGTGCGTCCGAACATCGGCGAACGCAAAGAGATCAACCGGATCATCATGAGCGAGCTCGTTTATGGGGTTTTCCGACACGAGTCGATCGCGTACTGTCGAGGCGTCATCGGGCGGATGAAGGATGAGGGCTGCGACGCCGCCATACTTGGATGTACTGAGATTCCGTTGATTATGGACGACTCAAATTCTCCGCTGCCGACCCTCGATTCTACGCGATTGCTTGCGCGAGCGGCATTGCGCCGTGCGGTGCTCGCCGACGCTGCGTCATAAAGGAACCATGGCGGCGGTTTTGGCAGACCGCGAGATTTGCGCAATTTCCGGATGGCTTTAGGGTTCCGTAAGCGGTAAGCTCCTACTATGGCAGAACGCAAGTCCCGGACCGTCGCGGAAAGAATCCGGGAGGTCTGTCGCTACGTCGAAGGTCACATCGATGAGTCGCTGAGCATCGCAGCGCTTGCCGCAATGGCTTCGATGAGCCGCTTTCATTTTGCCCGGTCCTTTCGTGCGGTGGTGGGTGTCACCCCTAAGCAGTATGTCGCCGGCGTGCGGATGCGGGAGCTAAAGCAGAAGTTACGCAACCGGCGTGGGGTCGACGCGGCCATCTACGACGTAGGATACGGTTCGATTAGCCGCGTTTACGAGCAGGCGACGAGCCGTCTGGGAATGACGCCCGCACAGTACCGGCGCGGCGCCGCCGGAGTGGAGATTTCTCACGCGACGCTCGATACTCCGTTGGGCAAGATGATGATAGGCGCGACGGACCGCGGCATCTGTTTCATTCAATTCGGCGAATCGCAAACCGAATTGCTGGACAGGCTTCGGAGCGAATACGCAAAGGCTACGATAGAGCCAATGCGCGAGCCGTACCATCCTCAGTTCCAAGCATGGGCGCAAACAATTGCCCGATATCTTGCTGGTGAACAGCCGCACGTCGATCTTCCGCTCGACATTCGGGCGACGGCCTTCCAGCTACGCGTTTGGAAGTACGTCCAGACGATACCGTACGGCGACGTACAGTCGTATTCGGAAGTCGCTGCCGCAATCGGTGCCCCGCGAGCAGCGCGCTCCGTCGCGCGCGCCTGCGCGTGTAACGTCGTAGCCCTGGCAATCCCATGCCATCGCGTCATTCGGGAAAGCGGCGACCTTGGTGGTTATCGCTGGGGCTTACCGCGCAAACGGGTCCTCATCAATACGGAGCGCGCACACAGATCAGCGCTAGCCTTGTACGAGAAGTAATAGTTCGGACTCGCGAGCCGATGCAAGGCCTGCGATGACACAGTTGGGCGCTGACCGCATCCAGTCAAGCACTCCACGTACGGAATCGGCGATCGGTCGGTACTCGAGGCCGGCATCGACGGCCTTAGCGTTGCTGATCTGCAGCACGCCGCTCCACTGTGGTTCGGGGAGCCAGAGCGGCATCTCCGTCCAAGGTTTCACGCCATTTTCGAGGAGGAAGTCTCCATCCACCCAGGCGGCCCGCGCGCTGGGCGCGCCTCGTTCGGCCGTTACGGACTGACACTCGCGGAGGAGGTCCTCCATCGTCGTCGTGTCCCGAGGCCCAACGACGTTGTACGAGCCACAGAGATTCTGCGCGAGCACGCGCTCCGTGAAGCGCGCAAGATCCGCCGCGTCGATAAACTGTACGGGCCGGCTCGCCGGTCCGGGAACGAGAAACAATCCGCCGCGGAGCACGCGCTCACACCAAAAAGTGAAGCGCCCGGTATTGTCCCATTTCCCGACAATCATTCCTGGCCGTAAGACGATCGCTCGCCCATCGAATCGCTCCATAACGAGCCGCTCGCAAGCCGCTTTCTTGCCGCCGTAGATGAGAGCCTCATCTGTTGTGTCAAACGTGTCGATGGTGGGCGCGTCCTCGGAGACCCCTGGCCGCGCAACATCCTGATAGACGTTCACCGTCGAGATGAAGAGATAGCGGGCTGCTTTAAGATTAAGCGAGCGTCGTATCTGATCGGGCTCGTAGCAGCTGACGTCGACAACCGCATCCCATTCATCCCGATCGACCGCGCTCAGGTCATCGTTACGATCGCCGAGGCGTTCTTCAACGCCGTCCGGAAGGTCGCACGTTGTCTTTCCGCGATGGAAACGGACGACGCGGTGCCCTTGCGCGGCGAAATGGCTTACCATATGACGTCCCACGAATCGGGTGCCGCCCAAGACCAGTATTTTCATGAACGCCTTCTCGTCTAGGTGGACTTCAACGCATTTGCGGCCGCAGCGAGCGTGCGTCGAACGTCGTTCTCGGTCGTCCGCCAGTTGAGCACGCTCACTCGCATCGCCCGCTTGCCGCGCCAGGTCGTCGCTGCAAAGAAGGCTTCGCCGCTGGCCACGACGGCGCGAATGATCTCCTCCGTACGACGATCGTGATCCGCGTCGGTCGCACCACTTCGCGCGTCGAGAAATCGCACGAGCCCTTGATTGATGATCGGTCGCCAGAGCACTTCGACGCCAGGCAGAGTTTCGAGCCCGTGCACAATCTGCGCCGCAAATCGGCACGTTCGCTCGATCAAGTCCGTTACGCCGTTGCGTCCAAGTTCCATCAACGCGGCGTACGTCGCAAAACCACGAGCGCGTCTCGACCACTCCGGGTTCCAGTCAATCTCATCGCGCAACTCGTCGTTGGCGGCGATGTACGGGGCGCTGACGGACAGTGCGGAGCGATGGGCCTTAGCGTCGCGAACGAAGGCATAGCCGCAATCGAACGGCACGTTCAACCACTTGTGCCCGTCGGTCGTCCACGAATCGGCGGCTTCTACACCGTAGGTTAGGTGCCGGTACTTCGGACTGACGCCCGCCCACAGCCCGAAAGCGCCGTCCACGTGTACCCACGCATCGTAGCGCTTGGCGATGGGGATCAGCGAACTAAAGGAATCAAATGCTCCGGTATTGATGTCGCCGGCTTGCAGTAAAACGATCGTCGGCATGCCGGCGCATCGCTTCAGCGTCTCTTCGAGCGCTTGCGGCTCAAGCGTTTCGGTTCCGTCGGGTGAGAGAAGGCTTAGGCTTTGCGTTCCGAAACCCAGGAGCCGAACGGCCTTCTCGATCGAGGCATGTTTGCGGTCGCTGGAGACGACCCGTATCGATGGTGCTCCATACAGTCCACGCTCTTCGACGTTCCATCCACGCGATTTCAGCAATGCATTTCTGGCGGCGGCGAGACATGTGACGTGAGCCATTTGGCAACCGGTGACGAACGCAAAACTCGCCTCCAATGGAAGGCGTAATAGGTCCTTGAGCCATGTTCCGACGACATCCTCGACGATCGACGCCGCCGGGCTGCACGCATAGAGGGCGGCGTTCTGTCCCCACGCAGACGTCAGCCAGTCCGCCGCAAGCGCGGAGGGCAGCGCGCCGCCAATTACCCAAGCAAAAAAACGCCCGCTGGGCATTCCCTGCAGGCCATTCTCAACGGCGTCAATGAGCCCGTCGACAACGGTTTCAGCGGGGAGACCCTTGTCCTTCAGTGGTCGGTTCAAACGAGTCCTCAACTTGGCGACGTCGGCGGTTGCTCCGACGGGCCGCTCATCGAGACCGTTGAGGAACTGTGTCGCTCTGGCGGCTGCCAAGGAGAGAGTCGCGTCGATACTGTGTACGCGATCTTCAACCATGCATTCGATACTAAGGAACAAGAGGTTTAATGGATATCCGAATCTTGCCTATCCGCACTCTACTCAGTTGACAGGTCCATTCAGTGACGACGTCGAGCTTCATGAAGCCTGGCACCGTTAGCAAGCCGCTTCTCTTCTTCGTAGGCTACAATTCGTCGTAGCGACGAGCGGAAGCAAGGCAAGCTGACAGCTAAACTTGACAGCTACGAGGACGTAAAACGGCGTAAATCGCGGCACAGCGGGAACACGACAAACGAAGCGGAACCTCGATTTACAACGCTCCGGGTGCATTGGTGACAATCGGTGACATCTGCTCGGGATTGATTCGTAATTAGCAGGTCATCGGTTCGAGTCCGATCGTCGGCTCAGAAAACCTTCGTATATCCCAGCAACATGCGCATCGCTTTCGAGTGTCACGGCGATGCTTGAATGGCCGAGAATCTCGGATACAACTTTGACGCGAACGCTCTGAGCAGCGTTGCGGCGGTGTGAACGTAGATCGTAAAAGCGAACGCGAGCGTTCTTGGCACGAATCCCCTCATTATTCATGAAGGTTTTTTTCTTCGGCGATGCTCTGTGGAAAACCGGGGCGACCTGCTCTGGCCAAGGAGAGATTTGCGCTCGAGCACGATGCGCATCTTGCCAGTAAGGACGGGATATTTCGACACCGGCATATTCTTGTGCCGTGCCGGAAGGCACAGCGGCCAAGGCCGAAACAACGTACCC
>JAFAXE010000016.1 GCA_019241305.1 Vulcanimicrobiota bacterium | reverse complement strand
CCACCAGTTTCACGTTGCGCTCATCCCCGAACAGCAAACGTTCGCGCACATGCATGGCACGCTGCAGTGGGAACGGTATGCGTCTCTCGCCGAACTGCCGCATGGTTTTCTGCTATCGCCGGCGACTCCCGAGAGCCAAGCCTACATCCGGGATCTCATCGCTGATGAGCTGCAGGCCGTACCTCATCCGCCCTTCTTTCACATCGGCTCGGATGAGCCGCTCGATCTGGGGCGCGGCACCGCGAAGGAACTGGTGAGGACCCGTGGTCTTGCCTATGTCTATGCTCGGCACGTCCTCGATACGATCGCGCTGCTCAGGCGAACCGGTGCGCGCCCCATGATTTGGGACGACGCCGTTCAGGCAAATCCCCAATTGTTCTCGCGCTTTCCAAAGAACCTCGTCTTCGTCAACTGGCACTACGGCGCAGAGCCCAGCTTTCAGCCATATATCGACCGCATCGCTGCAGCGGGCTTCGAGCAGATGGTCGCACCCGGCGCCGACAACTGGAATGAGATCTATCCGCGCGTCGACGTCGCCCTTACGAATATCGATCGTTTCGTGAGCGAAGGGAAGGCCTCACACGTGCTAGGCCTCTTTCAGACGGTTTGGCATGACGATGGAGAATCGCTCTACGAAGCGACCTGGTACCCCGTCTTGTATTCCGCGGCGAGTGCGTGGCAGCCGGGACACGTCGATCAGGCGCGATACGCGCGCGACTTTCCGTCAGCCTTCTTTGGCAGGGACGATGAACGATACGCCGAGGACGTCATGGCGTTGGCGCGCGCTCGCAGACTCCTCGACGCTGCGGGCGATTCAAGCGCCGGCGACTACCTTTTTTGGGCGGACTCCCTCGATCCGGCAGTGCACGAACGGATGCGTGCGGTCGACGTCGCTGCACTTCGCGGCGCCGCTGAAGCCGTCATTGCGCATCGGCGTGAATCGCCCGCGCCGCCGCTGCATGCGAACGCGGCCCAGGTCATGGAGTTCGCCGCGCGTCGCTACGACGCACTAGGACGTGCGACTCAGATCGCCGATGAGGCGCGCGGGTACTACGACGACGCGCGCGCCAACGTGGGCAAAAACCCCGGATACGTCGAGCGCGGACTGAACGTGGCGAAGTATTTGTTCTGGGAGATGCGTGATACGTTTTTGGGCCTAGAACCGCTGGCGCGGCGCACGTGGGAATACGAAAGTCGAGCGAGCCACGAGGCCAGCGTGCTGGAGCGGTATCATCTCGCTGCGCAGCGCGCCATCGCACGCGCCGATGCGCTCAACCGCACCGCCGTCGAAGTGTATGGGCAAGGCCACACGCTACCGCCCTTCGACGTGGTCGTTCCGCCATCACCGCCGAGCCGTTAGAACACCGTCTCTAAGGCGCGCCGACGAAAGCAGTAGCGACCGGCGGGATGGTCCCATAGGCCATAGGCAGGGCGCTCGTCGGATTTCGATTCAAATGTCGCGCAGAGCGTGTACCGGCTGCGATCGAGACGGTGGTATTCGAAGGCGCGGCCCGTTAGCGGATCCTTCCCATCAACGGTGGGCGCCACGTTGACGACCGTTGCAGGCAGTTTCCCGTCCACCTGATATCGCTCGTTGATATTTTGGGCGATTTGCTGCAACCGCGCGATCCGCAGCTCATCTCGCGATATCCCTTGCTGATGCTGTGGCGAACCCAAAACGGCTAGGCCAAATAGAACCGCGGCTAGCACCACGATGCCGGCGCCAAAGATAAAAACTTTGTCTGTCGACGTCAAGGGGCTTCGTGCTGGACGGTTCCAACATAGTACCAGAAGATCGCGCCGGCGATCAGGATGGCCACGGCGGACTTCAAGCCGAACGGAAGCGTCAATCCACCCCGCAACAGGGTCGCAAGAAAGAACACGAGATCGCTCACCACGATGATCGTCGCGATGACGAGGGCTGCATACGTTAGGGTAATGCGCGCCTTCGATTCGACGGCTTCAGGTCGCCTTCCAATGACGTCGGCGATTTTCCACATCGACAGCAAATAGATCGGGAAGGCAACAATGATGCTGGCGACGTCCCACGACACCGCCTCTCTGAGCGACTCGACGTGGTCTAGCGGTCTGTTCAGGTCCGGAAATTGGTGATCGATGATCGCAAAGAGGAAATGCCCAAGTGCGCAAGCCCAGACGCCCAGCGTAATGAAGGAAATGATATAGAGGAAAGCTTCGCGAGCGCTGCGTGCGCGGCTTCCGCGCTGAGGCACGCGCGCACCAAGCTGCCCTTCATAATAGGCGGCGATCGCTGCATAGGCGCGCCGTTCGCCCCATCCTGCCTGCCGTAACAACGCGATGATGGAGGCGTCCTCTATTGGAAGCGCCTTGGCACTATGGACGAACGCGAGCACGGGGTCGTCGCTCACGGTCACAAAAAAGCTGTTCTCCCGAGGCGGCGGTCTTCCCCTGGGGGGCGCCTTGCATGAACCGCAGAACCGCGCGCTTCGTGATCGGGGTCGCGATGCTTGGCATCTTTGCCGTGTGCGCTCTTCTGATGTGGGCGCGGATCCTGCCGGCCATCCTGGCGGTGCCTTTCATGGCCCTCGCAATTGCCGCAATCTCGGGCGCGGGGCCGCAGGGGGTCGCCTCCGTCATCATCGACGGCTCCCCCAAACTCGCAGCCGTGATGGTCACCGTCGTTTTTGGCGCCCTCTTGAGCCGCGTCACGATACAGACGGGGATTGCCGAAACGATCGTCAACTACGCGGCGGAATTCGGCGGTGACGAACCGCTGTGGCTAGCGCTGCTCATGTCGCTGGTCGTTGCGGTCTTGTTCACCTCGTTATACGGACTCGGCGCGATCATCATGGTGGGTTCCATCGTGTTACCGATCATGATGACTGTCGGCGTCCCACGACGCACGTCCGCGATCCTCTTCATGCTGGCCTTCGCTCTCGGCTTCATCTTTAATATCACGCAGTGGAAACTGTATACGCAGGTCTTCGGCGTTACGCGCGCACAAGTCCAGCCGTTCGCTTACGCGCTCGCGGCGATCGACGCGATCGTCCTGCTGACGTTCGTCATCGTCGATTTCCGGCGTTCCCGTGGGTACGCGACGTGGGCCGTGGTACCGCAAGAGCCCATCGCGCGGCGCCGCGCGCCGCCCCTTGCCTTGTTGACGCCGCTCGTTCCACTCGTTCTGTATTTTGCACTCGGCGTCGATCCGCTGCTCGCGTTTCCGATCGCGGCACTTTTCGGCGTGCTGACGACGCAGCCGGCGAAGGCCATTGAGAGGTTGGTTTCTGCTGCGATCCGCGGCGTCGAAGACGTCGCGCCGGCCTTGCTGTTGTTCATCGGCATTGGGATGCTGCTTGCTGCGACCGGGCTGCCTTCAGTGCGTGCCGCCCTGACGCCGGTCGTAGCGATCGTCGCGCCGCACAGGCCGCTGGGATACGTGATTCTTTTTGGGCTGTTGAGTCCGCTAGCGCTCTATCGTGGTCCGCTGAACTTATACGGCGTCGGCATCGGCGTCTATACGGTGTTGGCCGCTTTGGGTATTCTGCCACCGCTGACCCTCGTCGCGGCCGCGATGTCGGTCGTTCAGGTCCAGAACGCCTGCGATCCCACCAATACGCAGAATGTCTGGGTCGCGAACTTCACCGGGGTGCGGGTTGGCGAGCTCATGCGCGCCACGTTGCCCTACCAGGTTGCGGTTGCGACGCTCGGAACCGTCTGCGTCGTTCTGTTTTCGCGTCAACTATTCGGCATCGCACCATTCCAACTGGCAAGCGCTGAAGCGGCGACGGCGGCCCCTCCTGGCCTTGCTGCACCCGCAGCCGCCGACCACGTCATCGGTATCTCGCACGCGGGCGACGAGCTCTCGGCGCGTGCGGCAGACGAGATTGCCCGGCAGATTGCCAGCGGATGGAAAGGATTCCGGACCATCGCGCTTTCGGAAGATCCGTCCAAAAGCGATTGCCGGGACAAACCGTACGCGGCCGTCTTGAGCACTGAAGTCTCGCCAGCCGATGCAGGACTGTGGCTCCTCGACTGCGCCGGTTGGCCGGTCGACGAATGGCACGAGAGCGGAGCAAGCACGCCCGATGCGAGCGAGCGTCACGCGCTAGCGCTTGTGCTGCGCGTCCGCACCTGGATGGGCCAACACCCCGAACTTGCGGACTCGGTGTTCACGAAGGGAATCGCCTTCGATAAGCACCACACTACGCCGACCTACTTTTATGGTTTGTTCAAGACGCCCGACGGCGAGATGCGCGCATACGTCCGTCCGGGTGGACCGGCGTACGCAGCCGGACTCCGCACCAACGACATCGTGGTGAAAATCGACGGCAAGTTTTGGTGGGAATACGGCACGTATCCGTCGCAGAGCCGGGCATACGACGGTTTACCGCACGCGTTCGTCGTTACGCGTGCCGGGCGAGAAATCGAAGTTCGCTTAGGGTTGCCATACGACGGGGAGTAGCGGTGTTGTTCTTCACCTTTAGGAGTACTGTCGTTTTCGTCGCCACGGTAAGCGCCGGCACCCTGTTCGGTGCCTGGCAATCCGTCGCTGCGCAGGGTGCGACACCGTCGCCTTCTCCGACTGCCAGCACCATGCCGCCGTCGCCGGCCCCGAACGCGACGCTCCCGCCGGCCACCGGCGAAGCAACCCCAAAGCCGCAAGCATTACGCGAGCTGCTGCTCGAGGGCGCGTACACCGTCGGTAAAGTCTACAATGACTACGCTGCGGGTCTGACCGGAACCGGTTCGTCCTATGTCGCTTCCGGAGCGTACCGCTTCGGTGGATACGCGTTGAAATTGGATCAGCGCGTCGACTATTTCAAGACAATCAAGAACCAGCCGGGAGGGACTGGCTTCTCGACACCCGACGGCGGCTACGAAGTCGTTCCGCCATTTTTGGGAAAGATCACAAGCACCGACTTCCGCGTGGAACACAGCGTGTTTACGAAAGCGCTTTACGTCGGCTTGAGCTACGTCGATACGCAAACGTCGTATGGATATCCGGACCTTCAGGGCGTCGGAGCGGGGATCGAAAAGTATTCAACCTTCGTCCCGTTCGATCTGTACGGGTACGTGTTCTATTACCCTCGCGTCGCCGGTACGTTTTTGCAAACAGATCCGAAGAGCCCGAACTTTGGGAAATCGTTCGACGTGAGTTTCTCAGAGCTGAAGTATTCCTTCGAGGGGTCCCTTCCGCTCTCGCACGATTTCTACGCGTACTTTGGTTACGGCGGTTACCGGATGTTGAAGAACACGACCTCGACGGTGCAAAACGTCGAAGGCCCGTTCTTGGGCTTCGGCACACGGCTCTTCCGCGGCGGCTCAGCGCTCGAAGAACCGGAAGTCACGCGCATCCAACAAACGGTTCCGACCTGGAGCGGCTATCTCGAACTGGCGGCGCGGTTCGGAGGTGAGAACACGTTGAACGCGGTGCCGAGTGCGCCGGATCGCGCGGGGTCGCGACAGTTTGGCGCGGCGTACCGTTACGGTGCCTTTGCCGTGACGGCGGATGTGCACACGGACCGGTTCCCGTCCTTCGTCGATCCGTTTCACCCGGTGACGCCAACCATCCAAAGCGACACGATGACGGAGTTGCGGGCGCTGTATTCGGTGACGCCGCACGACGGCTACATTGGCCTCGGCGTGCTGAACAAGAGCAATACCAATGGGTACGGCAGCCAAACCGGGCCTGGGATCGGTCTCGTCAAGATGCCGAATCTCAGTGGTCAGTTCGGGTACCGCCTGTCGATTTTCTATTACGGGACGAACGCGACGATCAACACGCCCACCGTCCAGAAGAGCGAAAATCGCCGGTACCTCGTCTACGACTACGGCGTGACATACCGCCCTCCGTCCAGCGCCCTGTATGGATATCTCGGCTATTGGGGCTACCACGGCAATCCAGGTAATCAGCCGATCGATGAGACGCATTCTGGTCCCTACCTCGGCGTAGGCGTGCGTTTCAAGTGAGCGAAGTTGCCGCGGCCGTCGAATATAGCCGCGGCCAGCACGACCGGTATCTCAGCGAACTGAAAGAACTCGTCGCGATCCCGTCGGTCTCGGCAGATCCGGCAAAGCGTTCCGATGTGCGGCGCTGCGCCGAAGCACTGGTGCAGCGGATGCATCGTGCCGGTCTCTCCCGCAGCGAGGTGCTCGAAACGGCCGGCAATCCCATCGCGTATGGCGAGTGGCTCCAAGCGACCGGGCGGCCGACGGTTCTGATCTATGGGCACTATGATGTTCAACCGGTCGATCCGGTAGAATTATGGAATTCGCCGCCGTTCGACGCGACCGTGCGCGATGGTAAGGTGTATGGACGAGGAGCCGTCGACGACAAGGGCCAGGTCATGATGCACGTCGCTGCACTGGAAGCGCATTTGCGCACCAGTGGCGCCTTACCGCTGAACGTGAAGGTCGTCGTCGAGGGCGAAGAAGAGATCGGTTCCCCGAACTTCGAGCATTTCATCTCGGAGGATCGAGAGCGCTTAGCATGCGACGCCGTCGTCATTTCCGACACGGCGATGTTCGCTTCCGATGTCCCTTCGCTCACCGTAACGCTCCGTGGGCTCGTGCACTGGGAGGTCACCGTGCAGGGGCCGGCGAGCGACCTGCACTCCGGCTACTACGGTGGCGTAATACGAAACCCGCTCGAGGCCTTAGCGCAAATGCTTGCATCGCTGAAGCGGGAGGATGGGACCGTCGCCGTCGCCGGCTTCTACGACGGCGTCAAGGACGTTGATACGGCCCAGCGCGCCGAGCTGAACCGCCTGCCATTCGAGGGATCGGCGGAAGCCCGTGCTTTGGGAGTGCCTTCGCTCGAAGGCGAGGCGGGATACGCTCCACTCGAACGGATGTGGTTACGCCCGACCCTCGAGATCAACGGAATGTACGGTGGCTATCAGGGTCCTGGCGGCAAAACGATCATCCCGTCATTCGGCCGTGCGAAACTGTCGGCGCGGCTCGTCGAGGGACAGGAGCCGGCACACGTCCGCCGGGTCGTGCGGGAACATCTCTTTGCGCACGCGCCAAGTGGGGTGCGCGTCGAGATCTCGGATGAAGGTGACTCCCGCGCGGTCGCGACCGCGCGCGATCACGCGATCGTGCAAGCGGCCGCTCGCGCAATGGAACGCGGCTTTGGCAAGAAACCTGTTTTCATCGGGACCGGAGGGACGATCGGACCGGTCTCCAGCTTCGACCGCGTGCTCAATCTCCCGCAGGTCCTGATTGGTGTCGGTCTCCCGGACGACGCAATCCACGCGCCCAACGAGAAGTTCGATCTGCGCCAGTTTTTCTTAGGCATCGAGACGATGACGTATCTGTACGAGGAACTTGCCGTCGAGGCGCCCGTTTCGCGAACGTAGCGCCACGACGGCGAAAACGTTGCAGCTGAGGATCGGAATCGACGTCGGTGGTACGTTCACCGATATCGTCGCAATCGAGTCGGCCAGGCGGCGTATCGTCGCGCGCGTGAAGGTACCGACGACGCATGAGCATCCCGACGGCGTTGCGGCCGGCATCGTCGATGGCATTCGTCACGTGCTTACGGACCCGAGTATCGCAGAATCGCATATCGCGTTTATCGCGCATTCGACGACGCAGGCCACAAATGCGCTCTTGGAGGGCGACGTCGCCCGCGTCGGCATCGTGACGCTTGTGGACCGATGGAACGGCGCGTTCGTACGTGGGCGCGCCGCATTACGCGCAATGACGCTGGCTCCCGGAGCAACGTTCGCGCCGGCGTTTGCGAGCGCTGGTGCCTATGATCCGCAAGCGCAGCAACGCGCGGTCGACGGACTGATCTCGCGTGGCTGCAGCGCGATTGCCGCTACTGCGGCGTTCGGCGTCGATCGGGCCAGGCTGGAAGATCGCGTTGTGGAGTACGCACGTCACCGCGGCATCGATGCGACGTCGGGGCACGATGTCGCGTCAACGTACGGTTTACGCGCACGGACACGAACTGCTGCGCTCAACGCTGCCATCCTTCCCACGATGGTCCGCACCGCGCGCATGACGGCGCGTGCGGCGTCGGACGCAGGTATTGCGGCGCCGCTCATGATCATGCGAAGTGACGGCGGCGTCATGGACGTGCGCGAGGTGGAACGGCGTCCCATCCTGACGATGCTGTCCGGGCCTGCGGCCGGCATTGCAGGCGCGCTCTTGCACGAGCGCGTGACGGACGGCATCTTCATCGAAGTAGGCGGCACCAGCTCCGACGTCTCGGTGATCCGGCGCGGCCGTCCGCAGATGCGGCCCGCACGCGTTGGTGGACATCGAACGTTGCTGCGAACGCTCGACGTTCGCACGTTGGCCGTTGCCGGTGGAAGCCTTCTGCGTATCGATGGGGAGCGTCGAGGGCGGGACGCGATCCGCGACGTCGGCCCGCGCTCGGCGCACATCGCGGGGATGCGTTACGCCTCGTACACGCCGGCGAAGGATCTCGAAGATGCGACGCTACAGATCGTTGCTCCGCGGGAAGGCGATGCACCAGATTGCGTCGCGCTCGTTACACGGCACGGAGAGCGCGTCGGTATCACTCCAACGTGCGCGGCCAATATGCTCGGATTCGTCTCAGAGGGTGCTTTTGCGTTCGGCGATCCCGATGCCGTAGCGATCGCGTTTGCGCGTATCGGCGAGCGCCTTGGTCTCGACGGAATGGATGTAGCCCGCGTCCTGCTGGAGCGCGCGTGCACGAAGCTGAGACGGACGG
The DNA here is from genome assembly GCA_019241305.1 of Vulcanimicrobiota bacterium. Classification (GTDB taxonomy): domain Bacteria; phylum Vulcanimicrobiota; class Vulcanimicrobiia; order Vulcanimicrobiales; family Vulcanimicrobiaceae; genus JAFAXE01. Next base: position 2,336 of record JAFAXE010000016.1, on the reverse strand, counting down.
TCGAAGCGTTGATCGCGGAGTACCAATTGGACATGCGCGCCGTCGATTTGATCGGCGGAGGCGGCGGCGCTGCGGCGCTCGTTCCGTTCCTTGCCCGAACGCTGGGTCTACCACATCGGCTCGCCCGTGACGCCGAGGTTATTTCGCCAATCGGGGTAGCGCTGGCGCTCGTGCGCGACAGCGTCGAGCGAACGATTGCAAATCCCACTCCCGAGGACATCCTCGGCGTACGCCGAGAGGCGATCGAGCGCGTCGTCGCAGCGGGTGCCGCTCCTGACCTCGTCGAGGTTTCGGTGGAGTTGGAACCACGCAAGAATCTCGTTCGCGCAACGGCGTCCGGTGCAACCGAAGCGTCGGCCGAAGCGAGCGACACATTCCTTTCGCCCGGCGTCGACGTAGCGACCGCGGCAGCGCGCGCACTGCACGTGGACGTTGCTGCGCTCGAACGCAAAGCAGCGGTCGAGCACTTCACGGCATTTGCGGTGCTAAGGAGGCGTCGTGAACCGGCGTGGCTGCCGCTCGCACCGAAGAAAACATGGACCGACGCCTGCATCGTCGACGGAAGCGGCGTCGTTCGACTCGTGCTCCAACGTGCACGGATCGTGCAGCTGACGCGCGGCGACATCGCAAGGACGCTGCCGCAACTGTTGGACGAGGAAACGGCCTTCGGCGATGTTGGGCGGTCCTTACCTGACTGCGCGCTCGTCTACGCGCGGCGCGTCGTCGACCTCAGCGGGCTCGCGGAATCGCCTCAGGTTGTCGCGCTCGCTGAAGAAGAACTCCGTGGCTTGGACCAAGCAACCCAGGTCGTCGTTGTGCTTTCCCGACGCGACGCATAACATGGTCGCACCCGCGACGCTCCTCGCATTCCTGGCGCTGGAGTTCGTGCTGTGCTTGATTCCTGGTCCAGCCGTTCTGCTCGTGACCGGGCACGCTTTGAGGGGCGGCGCCAGAGGAGGGTTCGTCGCGGCGCTCGGCATCGTGCTGGGAAATACCATCTATTTCGTGCTATCGGCTCTTGGGCTCGCTGCGGTCATCCATTCATCGGCCGCGCTTTTTGTAGCGCTCAAGTTCGTGGGTGCGGCGTACCTGGCGTTTCTCGGTATTCGCGCCCTGTTCGCTCGCGAGATGACGCAAGAGACGCCGCCAGCCGCCGGGACGTTCGTTGCCGGAGTCGTAACGCAGCTAGCAAACCCCAAGGCCATCGTGTTCTTCGGCGCGTTGCTGCCGCAGTTCATCGACGTGCATCGTCCCTTTCTCCTACAGATCGTAGCACTCGGCATCGCTTCGCAACTTGTCGAAGCGATCGTGCTTTGCTCGTACTCCCTTGCAGCCGGATGGTCACGGCGCACCCTGCAAAGAGGAAGCCTTGCACTGACCTTGGAGCGCGTTGGCGGTGCATTTCTGCTGGGCGTGGCGTTGCGCGTCGCGCTGCTGCGCTCATGAGACGGGACGGTAACCCAACCTTCACGCCGAACACGACCCGCATGGCGCTCGATGGCTGAACGGCACGCGTCTGTGCACCCGCACGACGTCCTCGTCGTCGGAGGCGGAAACGCGGGTTGTTGTGCCGCGCTCGCTGCGGCGCGGAACGGCGCCAGGACGCTTCTCGTGGAGCGCTACGGTTTTCTGGGCGGAACCGCGACGGCATCGATGGTCGGTCCATGGATGACATTTCATTCCAGCGATGAGCGGATCGTCGGAGGTATCGCGCAGGAGATCGTCGAGCGACTGGTGGCGCGTGGCGCCTCGCCGGGCCATCTTCGCGACGCATCGGATTACGTCCCAACCATCACGCCGTTCGATCCGGAGGTGCACAAAGCGCTGCTCTTCGAGATGATGCGCGAGTCCGGTGTGTCGTTGTTGCTGCACGCATATTTTCTCGACGCCGTGATGGACGGCGGCAAAGTCGCCGGGGCACGCGTCGCGACGGTGGCGGGGAGGCGCGAACTGCGAGCCACGGCGACGATCGATGCCTCAGCCGATGCGTACGTCGCTGCCTCGGCCGGTGTGGAAGTGCAACAAGGCGATGAACGGGGACGCGTCCAGCCGGCAACATTGATGTTCCGCCTGAGCCACGTCGACCTGGATGCAACGGCAGCATATCTGCGTGCGAATCCCGAGGAGGCGAGGACGAGCGTTCCCGCCGCCGAGCGGAACGCCGCCAAGATGACGGCGGTTGCGGGCCTGTATCGATTGTGGGAGAAAGCGCGCAGAAGCGGCGAGGTACGCGTTCCGCGTGAACTCGTCTCGTTCTTCGTCACACCATATCCGGACGAAGTGACCGTGAACATGACGCGGGTGGTCGACATCGATCCGCTCGACCCGGACGACCT
>JAFAXE010000209.1 GCA_019241305.1 Vulcanimicrobiota bacterium | reverse complement strand
TGACCCAGCCCTAGTGCGGCCGGAATGTCGATATCGTCGCTGACGCGAACGCCAACCCGAACCGACCTCGCCTCTTCGCTCACCAGAGGATCGCGCCGGCGGGCTGTTCGTGCCACGGCGATGTCACCGACGAAGCACCAAAAGAGCCACGCCACGCTGCACAACGCCACAAGCGCCCAGATCGCGGCGCCCAGGCTCAAGAACGACGACAACGCCACGAAAGAATGAATCGTGGGCGCGTGACCGAGCAGCCGTTCCGGCGACGCACGCAGCGCGGCAGACGTCACAAGTGGCCGCGAAGCCTTCTGCAATGTGAGGTCGAAGGGATCGCTGATGGGGCCGAGATGATACGTCGTCGGCCCCGTCGCTTCATGATAAAGGAACTCACCGCTCAAGACGCTGCACAGCGCGAAAAGCGGCAAAATGGTCGCGAGACTCCACGCCCGATGTCGCAACGCTAACGAAACGCCAGGAATGACGCCGACGAAGACGGCTACGGCGAACGCCCCCAGGCTAATGAGGGCAGCGTCAAAGACGCCATGCGCAATGGATTCGAGCATCGACAAAAAGTCCGTCATGCGTCGTCGCTCTGGTCGATCAGTCTCCGAAGCTCGCTCAACTCTCGTACGTCCAAATTGCAATCACTCAAGAGGCGAAGCATCAGCGAGCCCTTGGCCTGAGAATAAAACGATGCGAGCACCTTTTGGAGAGCTCGTCCGCCGGCAGTCTTCTTGTCGACGAGGGCTCGGTAAACGAACGTGCGACCATCGAGATGATGGCGCACGTACTTCTTTCTTTCCAGAATTTTGAGCATGGTTTGAATCGTTGCACGGCCGGGTCGCGGCTTCAGGCGGTCGCAGACCTCTGCAACAGTCACGTCGCCATGCTCCCATAACACGCGCATGATCCTCAGTTCCGCGTCGGTGAGCACGGTCGAGGCCGGTCGCGCCATGGACGAACCCTACCATGCGGCCGTAAGGCTGTCAAAAAATCGTTGGCTTCCTTCAGAGCGCGTGATTCTCACGAGCCAACCCGAGCCTAGGGCGTTATCTGAAACACGGTCCCTGCACCCACGCCGCCATCCTCGCACGTACCATATAGCCGGCCCGCGGAGTCGGCTACGAGCATTGCGGCGGGAAATGCACCGTCGGAGCCGTCGGTAAAGCTATGCAAGACCCTATACTCCTTACCGCTCGTCGTGAGTTCGAACACGGTGCCGACGCCCGTGCCGCCTTGTTGTGTCGTTCCGTACAGATTGCCATGCGAGTCGAGATATAGGCCGGCAAGCGGGAACGCTCCATCCGGAACGGAGGTGAAGCTATGCAGCACAGACTCTTGACCGGAGGGAGAAACCTTGAACACCACGCCGCATCCGCCGTCGCACTGTTGGTTACCGTTAAAGCCGCCGTTCTGAGTCGTTCCGTAGATATTTCCCGCAGCATCCAACACGACGCTTGAGTGCGGTTGTGAGCCATCTTTGCTGTTCGCAAAGCTATAAAGGACCTTGATCGCTCCACTTGTCGTCAGTTCGAAGACGGTGCCCCAGCCGATCGAACCGCCAAATGCCGTCGTCCCGTAGAGGTTTCCTTGCGCATCGATCGTTAAGCCGGCGTCGGGGGACGCGCCGTCGCTAAACCGGAATTTGTGAATGACGCGGTATCTTCCCGAAGGCGTGACTTTGAAAACGACGCCACACCCGACGGACACCTGTTGGCACTGACCGCCGAAGAAACCGCCCTCGGACGCCGTGCCGTAATAATTTCCCGCCGCATCGCGTACGAGATTTGAAAAGGAATAACCGCCCTCAGCCCCACCGTTGAGCGCCTCGAGTTCCTTCTCTTTGCGGGATGATGTGATGGTGTAGACGCCATCCACCGTCGTTCCATAGAGCGCGCCGCCGCGGCCAAAGATGACGGCAGCAGCCGGTCCTGTCGCGTTTGCGCCATCGAAGGCGTAGAAATCACGCTCATTGCCGTGCGCGTCGATCCGATACACGCCACCGTAGGTGTCCGGACTCAGACCGTTCTCGCCCGTGCCGTAAATGTTTCCCGCTCCATCCAGGGTGACGTTTGCAACGGGATGCTGGATATGACCACTTTGAAACGCCGTGATGACGCTGAAGCCTACCCAGTGCCGAGATCCTGGCAAAGAAGGTGAATGGATGCGACCAGCCGCAGCCGCACAGGTCGAGAGCGACGCGATCAAAGCAAGCGCAACGTATGTTGAGCGCTTCACGTTTTTCTCCTCACTCGCTCAGCGCAATGCCGAGCGGAACGTTCCATTTATAGGTGAAAGCTCGTAGTTCTGTGCCTCCCACGGGATAGGGCCAGAAGCCGAGGCTTTCGCTGAGGGCATCGACGGCGAGCACCTCGCCGTTGACAATTAAGTATTCCGCAACGTCTGAGGATTCAAGAAGCGGCGTGCTGCCGGTGATCGTGCTGCCCGAGGTTTGATAGACGATGGAGTAACCGCCCGCTCCTTGCTGATCACCGACGGTGACGTGTCCATCAACGAACGCGACGCCGCCGGCGTCGTTGATGACGCCACCACGGAGCGTCACATTCGTAAACGTTCCATGTGCAAACGATGCATAAACGAAAGCGCCGTTGCTGTCCTGCCCATCGACCCAAATCGTCCCATGATCGTCGTAACTGAGGTAGAACTCCCGCGAAAAGGCCGCGTCTCCATAGATCTTTGGTTTGCCGGCGGCATTCTTATAGATGCTGACGCTGCCGGGGCCTCCTTCGTTATCGATGATGTTCGTTACGGCCAGATCACCGCTCTTGGGGTCGACGGAGCAGTCTGCCGGCGCTTGATTCGGGTCTTTCAGGGTTTGCTTTGGTGTCTTGGCGCCATGCGCATACTCGATCAATTGCGAATCAAGCGTGCTGGTGACCCAAACATCACCTTGCTGATCCGTGCACAGGCCTTCCGGCTGACTAAATCCCGTGAGCACGCCGGCCGGCGTGAGCTTAGGATAATTGAAGACATATACGACGTTGCCGAAGACATCCGAGATGTACAGCAGCCGCTTACTCTTTGAATCGGGCTCCATCCAGGCCGCGCCAACTGGCTGGTTCAACGTGCGCGTTGCACTCAACGCGGGCACGCTAGACGAAACTGGTCCAGTGGCGCTGCGTGCGCGCTGCGGTGGCTGTACGAATGACGCTGTCGACGCGCACCCTGCCAGTGCCATGAACAAGACGGCAGTCAAGAAGCGCGCCATCATTGCGCCCCTCGCGATTGAGGAATCAGTTCATAAACCGTTCCGCCATTGCCCTTACCGGCGGCGCTTGTCGTCCCGAACAGATCGCCGCGTGTATCCATATAGACCGCGCCCGCAGGTTCTTCACCGTTCTGCGGAAGAAAGGCGTGGAGTATCGTGTAGTTCTGGCCCGACGTCGTGATCGCAAAGACCGTGCCGCCATAAATCGACTTGCCGCCTTCGCGGGTTGTTCCATAGAGATTGCCGTGCGCGTCCAAAAGAAGACCGCTAAGGGGTTGCGCACCGTCGGGCTGGCTGGAAAACGCGTGCAGCGTCGTCTCTTGCCCAGACGGCGACAACGCGAAGACAACGCCGCAGCCAGTTGTCGGACCGACGTTGCATGCCTGGATCTTCTTACCGCCGGCAGACGTCGTTCCATAAAGATTCCCCTGCGAATCCGTGACGAGGCTGCTCGTCGGCTGTCCTCCGTCCGCACCGTTTCGGAAATCATAAAGGACCGTTTCTTTTCCGGAAGTGCCGATCTCATACACGGTTCCGTAGCCAGTCTTCCCGCCGAACTGCGTCGTACCGTACAAATTGCGTTGCGCATCGAACATGACGCCGGCGGCCGGCTGGGCTCCGTCGGCATAATCGAAGGCATGGACGACGGAATAGTTGCCGCCGGTAGAAACCTTGAACACGACGCCGCAGCCGCTGGGGCCACATTTACCGCCGGTGTTTCCGCCGAGGCTCGTGGTGCCGTAAAGGTCGCCATTGGGACCGAACACCAGGTTTGAAAACGAGAGATCGCCGTCGGCACCGCCGCTGAACGCGTGGAGAACCGTTTCGACGCCGTTGGAGCCGAGCTTATATATGCCGCCATTCCCAAAGCTGCCCAGGCCCTCCATGGCGGTTCCGTAAAGGTTCCCGGCGCTGTCCATCACGGCATCTGCGCCGGGTTCAGTAACGTTCGTATTGAAGTTATACAACGTCGCGAACCGCCCTGACGTGTCGAGCTTGAAAAGCGTGCCCTCACGATGAAACCCGTTTGACGTTGTTCCGTAGAGGTTGCCCGCACTGTCGACCGTCAAATTATCCAGCGGTTCGAGGCCGTTCACGCCGGTGAACGTGACGAGCGTTCGGTAACGATAAAGTGCCTTGCCGGCCAACGCCATGGTGCTGCGGTACGGGAAGCTCGCGGATTCGCGCTGCGGCGCGGCGATAGACGTAGACGCACTCGAAGCCGCCGCGAAGGCAAGGCAACACGAGAACGTCGACAGGAGCGCTGCTGGGAGACGCATACGTCGGACTTTCCTTTCCACGAACGAATTAGTACTAATTAATTCGGCTACCTGCCATGGTATTCCAAAATGTGAAGAAAGTCTGAAGGCTCTTTCCGCTCGCTTGATTTGCTCGAACGCGCGGGCAGTCCGGCCTAGCGGCCCAAGAAAAGCGGGAAAGCGGCTGTATACAGTTTAATATCTTCTGCATGCAGATACGCAGCCCATTATTGGTGGCCACAACGTTGCTGTGGGCAGCTTCGGCGGTCGGCCCCGCGCGCGCCGACACGGGTCCAATGGCGCCGTCTCGTCTCGTCGGCCTTTGGGGCGCTGACCGTGTTTTCGTTTCGCTACGACACGGCGAGGTTGCGGTGCGCCGCTCCGCAGACGTTCTGCACGCTAAAATTGGCAACGAAGAAACGCTCGCCACACCCTCCCAGGACGGCGGTTTTGTCTTCCGATTTGGCGATGATGGCGGCGAGCTTCGTACGACGTCGTTCCGCGCTAACCGCCCCGAAGCGATGTGGATTCAGCCTGCCACGATCACAACAGGCGTGCGGTACGCCACACCCGTTCAGCTCTTGCGCAACGGCTCCAACGCTTGGCGCGGTACGATTTCGCCGAAGGACGACAGGCTCGAGATTTACCTGGTCATCGGCCGCGCGCCATCCGGCTCGCTGAACGCCTTCTTCCGCGATCCACTCGCTAACGTAGGAGTCTTCGACCGCGTCCGCTCCGTCGTGCGCCGCGGGAACTCCATCGATTTCACGACCCGCAGCGGACGGCTCAGGGGGACGCTGCACGCCAACTCCGGCACGCTATCGCTCTCATTGCCGCAGTTTGCTGCGACCCTCACCTTCACGCGTCGCAACCTGCAAAACGCTCAGGGTTTCTACGCTCGGCGCGCTCCGATCACCACGTCCTACCGCAAACCCGCCGTCGAAAACGATGGTTGGGACGTCGCACGGGCGTCCGCTGTTGGACTCGACGAAGACGCGCTCGCTACCTTAGTCGCCCGGCTTTCTTCCTCGAAGTCGACGGCGCTGTCCTCACCGTACCTTCAAAGTGTCACCGTCGCGCGCCACGGTAAACTCGTCCTGGACGAGTATTTTTACGGCTTCGATCAGTCGACACTTCACGACACCAGGTCCGCGGGGAAGACGTATGCCGATTTGCTGACCGGTGTGGCGCAATTTCGCGGCGCTCCCATCGATGACCGAACGCCCCTCCTCTCGCTGTTTCCTCAATACACGTCTCTTGCAAACGACGACCCGCGAAAACGCATGATCACCGTTGGAAACGCACTCTCCATGTCGACGGGCCTCGATTGTGACGACAATGACGATTCTTCCACGGGAAACGAAGATGCGATGCAGTCGCAGACGGTTCAGAACGACTGGTACAAGCTCGTTCTCGACGCAAAGATGGTGCGGAACCCGGGAACGAAGGCGGTCTATTGCAGCGCAAGCATCAATCTCGTCGGCGGCGCGATCGTGGGCGCCACGCATCAGTGGCTGCCGCTCTTCTTCCAGCAAACCGTAGCCGCTCCGCTGCAAATGCAGCGCTACGCGCTCAACCTCACGCCGACGGGCGAGATGTATCTTGGCGGTGGCGCCTACGTTCGACCACGCGATTTCATGAAGCTGGGCCAGGTTTTTCTCGACGGCGGCACGTGGCAGGGACGGCGCCTCATGTCGGCCGACTGGGTTGCCCGGTCCTGGCGGCCGATCCTGAGCCTCGGCGCGAATGACGACTATGGTTATGCATGGCACATTCTGCGGCGCGCTGCGCGAGGAAGGTTGTATGACGCATACGAGGCGCAGGGAAACGGCGGTCAGATTTTGGAGGTGCTTCCGCAGCTCGACCTCACCATCATGATCACGGCAGGCAACTATCAAAACTACGAGACGTGGGGTCCGATGCGAGATGACATCGTGAAAAGCATCATAGAAGCAATCTCGCGGTGAGCAGGCAGGAGGGCAATCTACGCCGGTCCATCGCCACCGACATACTACGTGACATCGTTAACGGCAAGTTAGCGCCGCGTTCCCGGATCAACGAGTCACAATTGAGCGCCATGCTGGGCGTGAGCCGCACGCCACTGCGCGAGGCGCTGTTTTCGCTGGAAAGCCTCGGGCTTGTCGAGGCGGATCCCCGTCGCGGCTTTTTCGTCGCGCCGCTGTCGGCCCGCGAGGTGCGCGAACTCTATCCCATTGGCCGCGCGCTAGATTTGTTAGCGGTTCGCAGCACGGCACGTTTCTCAAAGGTAACGTGCGACGGCCTCGCCTCACTCAATGAGCGCTTTCTTTCGGCGCGGAGGCACGCGGAACGCGCGCGCCGCCTCGACCGTGACTTTCATCGGACGCTGGTTTCAGATTGCCCCAATCGTCGGCTACTCGTCCTCCTCGAAAATGTGCAAGCTTCAATGGAACGGTACGAACGCGCCTATATGGGCGACCAGCACGACGTGGAGCATTCGGCGGCGCAACATAGCCGCATCGTGCGTGCGCTTCGAACGAACGACCTCGAGGCCGCCCTTGAGGTATTGGGCCAGCAATGGGATTACAGTTTGGAACGCCTTTTGCTACGCCTCGGCGAACTTCCGTAATCGACTGCTACGCATCCTCCAGCAGCAGCGCATGAAAATGCGCGTGTCATCCTGACGTGAAGTGCTCAGCACGCCGGCCCCGCGTGTCATCCTGAGCGAAGCGAACTGAGCGGCACGCTCAGTGAGCGGAGTCGAAGGACGCCTCGCCACCATTCGCGGCGATCGCGTGAAACTTCAGGGCACGCACCACGGTCGTAGCCCACATGCTGACAAGCCGCAGACTTGGTACGCACGACCTCACCGTCTCAGAACTCGGCTTAGGTTGCATGGGGATGAGCCAGTCCTACGGAGGCCCCGAAGAGCGCGATGAGCGCGAATCGATCGCAACGATTCACCGCGCCATCGAACTTGGCCTCACCTTTTTCGATACGGCTGAGGCGTACGGACCGTACACGAACGAGGAGCTACTGTCTCGCGCGCTGCAGGGCCGGCGCGACTCCGTCGTCATTGCAACGAAGTTTGGCTTTCGTTTTGAGAACGGCCGGATCAGCGGCGTAGACAGCCGGCCCGAGCACGTCCGTGAAGCGGTGGAAGGTTCACTTCGAAGGCTCAATACCGATCGGATCGACTTGCTCTATCAGCACCGCGTCGACCGGCGGGTTCCAATCGAAGAGACGGTCGGCGCTATGGCGGAACTGGTGCATGAGGGCAAGGTGCGGTTTCTGGGCTTATCGGAGGCAGGCGAAGCGACGATTCGGCGTGCCCAGGCGGCTCATCCAATCGCCGCACTACAAAGTGAGTATTCACTATGGGAACGCAACCTCGAGGCACGCATCATTCCGCTGTTGCGTGAACTCGGTATCGGCCTCGTTCCTTTTGCGCCGCTGGGCCGCGGATTTCTGACCGGTTCAGTCAAGCGCGCCGAGGAGTATTCGGAAGGCGACTTTCGCCGCAACGATCCCCGCTACCAAGGCGAAAACTTCGACGCGAATATGCGCGCTGCGTCGACGGTGCACGACCTGGCCACGCGCAAGGGTGCAACGGCGGGGCAGATCGCCCTTGCGTGGCTGCTGCACAAAGGCGAGGACATCGTTCCCATTCCAGGGACGAAGCGCCGGCGGTATCTGGAAGAAAACGTGGGCGCGGCGCATGTATCGCTGAACGCCCACGAGATGGCGGAATTAGATGCCACGCTGGCAGCGGAAAAAGTTGCGGGACCGCGCTATAGCGAGCAGCAGATGGCGATGATCGACCGCTAGCGGAGCGGCACGTACTTGTGCGGTTGCGCGTTAAAGTCGAACATCGAGTCGAGCCCGGGCTCGAACTGGTCGAGCGTCCCAAGTGACGGAAGACCAAACGTTTCTTCGATCAGATTCAACGCCGAAACGTAGGACCGCTTGGTATGGTCGATCGCTCCGAGCCGGGCGTAGGCCGACGCCGCTACCAAGGGCACGCGGAAACTGTACGACAGCGGATCTTTGAACGGTGGAGAGACATGATCGAACAGCCCGCCCCAATCATCCCAGGTAACGATGACTGCGGTATTGTCCCAGTACGGCGATTCACCGATACCGTTAACGATTGAGGCAACCCATTTTTGACCCGCATGCGGATCGCGCATGTACCCGGGATGATCCGAAACCGATCGGCTATTCGGACTCACGAACGACACGTCCGCCAGCGTATTCGCCTGAATGTCCTTCAGGATCGTGCTCGCAGGAAGCACGAAGCCAGACGAATTGTATAGTCCCTTGAGCATCTGCGTCGGCGACCATAGCCCACTGGCACTGGTCCCGTAATACCGCCACGTATGGCCGGTGTTGACGAGCAGATCGAAAATGTTTGGCAAGTCCGTGCAAGGCGGTACCGGGTGGTCGATTTTTCCCGTCTTCATGTTGATTTGGTGCTCGATCGGCTTAGTGATCCCGCAGTTGCCACTTTCACCGCTTACAAACGCCCAGGGATATCCTGATTGTCCGGCGATCGCGTAAAGATGGTTCGGCACGCTGGGTCCTTCTGCCGGGCTAAAATTTTCGTCCGCGAGCACCCCGTCGGTCGTCGCCAGCTGTTGGTAGATCGATGTCTCGGACGGAGGCGCGTACGAGAAGACCGGACACGGTTTATGCGTCTTGCAGACGACGTCCCAATCGGAAAAACCGTTGTGGACCTCGGTCAAGAACGAGAAATGCGTGTTGACGAATTGGGCCGGCGCAGCAAGCGAAAGTGGTTTCAAGTTGCGGTGGCTCACCGGATCGACCTTCACCGTGTCAGCGCAGACGGATGAGCTGACGCAAAAACCGTTGTAGAGGTAGTCCGTCGTCCGATCTTCTTGAATGATCACGACGATATGTTTGAAGACCGACGACGGTCGGCTTGCACCACGATGAATGCCATGCGAAGCGCCAGCATTCCCGACGTTGCCGACGGACGCAGCCGCTGTACGCAATGCCGACGCTGCGCCGCCAAATACGACAACGGCAATCAATAAACCGACCCACCGATACCTCATGCCAGTCCTCCCGGAAACCTCAGTATTCGCGGGCCCGAATCGCGCCCGTCCCGCTTCCGTGCGCCCCTTCGTACACCCTCCGACGGTCTGCGCTTTACGAGTCGAGCGATAGATTCGCCATGAGGAACGTCTGTGCGTGGGCGAGCGGCGCCACTAAAACGCGTTCATGATCGTGTTGCACGACCATTAGGTGTCTGTGACGGCGTCACAATGTGCCTGCGGATACACGCCGGCGCCCAAGGCGAGCGAGGTGCTATCATGCTCACGACATGGAA
>JAFAXE010000227.1 GCA_019241305.1 Vulcanimicrobiota bacterium | reverse complement strand
GCGAAGCGCCGTCCGACGTTGTGCTGAAGAGCGTTGCGACGAGCGAAAACAGGAGGTTGGGAGTGAGGAGCAGTCGAGTCCAGCTTTTTCATGGATGAAAAAGCGTGTGACGTCTCTGAAGCGCAATGTCGGACGGTGCTGAGCGGCGATATGCATCAGAACGCGATCAGCTCGCGCATGGCTTGCGCCATCCGGTCAGTCGAGATCATGAACTCTTCCTCCAGCGGATGCGCGTAGCCCATCGCCGGAACATCGGGGCCGCACAGGCGGCGTATCGGCGCGTCGAGATCGAAGAACGCCTCTTCCACGACCATCGCACTGATTTCAGCGCCGATGCCGCCGAACTTGTTGTCTTCGTGGATGATGAGCAGCTTGCGCGTTTTCTTGAGGCTTTCGAGAATCGTCGTGCGATCCATCGGGCGGATCGAACGCAGATCGATGACCTCGACGGACAAACCCTCCGCCTGGAGGCGGTTCGCTGCATCGAGTGCTTGATGAAGGTTGTACCCGTACGAAACGACGGTGAGCTGCGAGCCGATCTTCTTGACGTCGGCTTTGCCGATCGGAATCGTGTAATACCCGTCCGGCACTTCGCCCTTCACCGAGCGATACGTTTTCTTGTGTTCGAGGAACAGCACCGGATCGGGGTCCTCGATTGCGGCGGTGAGCAAGCCTTTGATATCGGCCGGTGTCGAGGGCGCAAGAATCTTCAGACCGGGAACGTGATAGAACAACGCTTCGATCGAAACGGAATGTGATAGCGCTCCGCGGACTCCGCCGCCGTAGGGCGTGCGAATCACGAGCGGACACGTGTAGTCGCCGTTGCTCCGGTAGCGCGTTTTCGCCGCTTCGCCGACGATCTGGTTGAACGCCGGATAGATGAAGTCGGCGAATTGGATTTCGGCGATGGGCCGAAGGCCCTCCATCGCCATCCCGACTGCGACTCCGACGATGGAAGCTTCCGCCAGCGGCGTATCGATGATGCGCTTCGGTCCGAACTCGTCGAGGAATCCCTTCGTGATCAAGAACACGTTGCCGCGCGCGCCAACGTCCTCGCCCATAATCAGCACGCGATCATCGCGAACGAGCGCGTCGTGTAACGCCGCGCGCACCGCTTCGACGTTATTCATCAGTTGCGGCTTCGTCGTCACAGCCATGGTTCGTATGGTCCTTCGTAGACGTTCTGGTACAGCGTTTCGGCGTTGGGCAGCGGCGCCGCTTCAGCGGTGTCCGTAGCTTCGTTGGTCTCCCGAAGGACCTCAGCGCGCATGGTGCGCAGCGTCGCCTCGTCCACGATCCCAGCGTCGGCAAGCACACGCTCAAAGCGCGGGACCGGATCGTCTTTGCGCCGCTCCTCGATGATCTCGCGTGAGCGATACGTTCTGTCGTCGTCGTCGGTGGAGTGCGAAAGGAAGCGGTACACTTTCGCTTCGACGATTGACGGTCCGCCGCCGGTTCGTGCGCGGTCGAGCGCCGCTTTCACCGCCGCGTACGTTGAGATCGGATCGAAACCATTACACACCGTACCTGGAATACCGTAGCTCGCGGCCTTGTCGGCCACGTTTCTAATCGCCATCTGCTGCGACTGCGGCGTCGAAATGGCCCACTCGTTGTTTTCGACGAAAAAGACGATCGGCAGCGCATGAACGGATGCGAAGTTGACCGCTTCGTGCCATTCGCCTTCGCTCGTCGCTCCTTCGCCGGTGCTGCAAAGCACCGCTCGACCGGTTTCGCCGCGGTAGACGAATGCGTACGCGACTCCAACGGCATGCGTGCAATGGGCCGCAATGATGGAACTAAACGAAAGAACACCGATGGAGCGATTCGTGTAGTGGTTCGGAAACTGCCGGCCGAGCGAACGGTCGGAGGTGCGGGCGAACATCGATTCCAGCATCTCGAGTGGCGTGTACCCCACACCCAGCACGAGGCCGAGGTCGCGGTAGTACGGCGAAAGCACGTCCTTGCCGCGCTGGAACGCCATGGCGGCGCCGGCTTGAGCCGCCTCGTGCCCCTCGCTGCCGAGCGCGAACGGAATCTTGCCCTGACGGTTGAGCTGAAATCCGCGGTTGTCGAGTTGCCGCTGAAGGAGCATGTTTCGCAGCATGGCCCTGAGTTGGTCGTCACTGAGGTCATGCCGATCGAATTCCCTCGATGTGGTGATCGTCTTGGCCACTGCGCTAAGCTCCCGGAAGGCAAGTCGAAACAGGGTCTACTGCAAGGGCGCACCACAGAATCCTTGCGAATCGTTCCCCATGCTTGCGCCCGATACGGTCCCAACCTCGGCTCTCGTCCGTGCCCGGAGGCACCTGCACCGCCATCCGGAACTATCGCTAGCCGAGTACGAAACCGCCAAGTACGTTGCGGACGCGCTTGCGCCGCTGGGCCTCGACGCGCTGCGTACCGACGTGGGGAAAACGGGAGTGCTCGGTACGCTCGCCGGCGGAAGACCGGGTCCGGTGACGTTGTTGCGAGCCGACATGGATGCACTACCAATCGCGGAGCTGAACGATGTGGACTACGCATCCGATCGTGCCGGCGTGATGCACGCTTGTGGACACGATGGCCATGTCAGCATCCTGCTTGCCGCGGCTCGAACGTTGGCGGAGCGGCGTGCCGAGGTTGCCGGTACACTGGTCTTCTGTTTTCAGCCCGCTGAAGAAGGTTACGCCGGCGCGCAGTTGATGATCGACGATGGCGCGCTCGAAAATCCGCACGTCGACCGCACCTTTGCGCTCCATCTCTATACCGGGCTCGACGTTGGCAAGATCGGCATACGAGACGGACCTTTCTTCGCCTCTTCAGACCGCTTCACACTTCGCATCAAAGGCAAGGGCGGTCACGGCGCGATGCCGCAGACCTCGATCGATCCGGTGGTTGCCAGCGCGCACTTCGTGACGATGGTGCAGACCATCGTGAGCCGGGAAGTCGCCCCAAAGGATCCGGCAGTCTTCACGATTGGCAAGATTAGCGCGGGGACCACGTTCAATGCGATCCCCGATGAGGCGGAACTCATGGGGACCGTGCGCGCCTTCGATGAGCAGGTGCGTCGCAGCATCCCGGAGCGAATGGAGCGCATTCTGCGGGGACTTTGCGAAGCGATGCGTGTTTCGTACGACCTCGACTACGTTTTCGCGTATCCGCCGACCGTCAACGACGCTGCGATGAACGACGTCGTTCGCCGCGTCGGCCGCGACGTCGTCGGCGAGCACGAAATGGTGGACCCGCACGACATCGTCACCTGGGCCGAGGACATGTCGTTTATGCAGGAGCAGCGGCCGGGTGCGTACTTCATCGTCGGCGCGCGAGGCGGAGAGTCGACCTCCTATCCGCACCACAACGCGCGCTTTGACATCGACGAACGCGCCCTCGAAGTTGGCTATCGGATGATGGTTGGCTTAGGCCTGGCGGGGGCGTAACCCGGCCTCGCGGTTCCAAAATCTCGTCTCCGTCGCCAGGCCGTACTATAAATTGCTGCTACCGGCGCGTTGCCAATGTGCGCTGGAGCGTATCGTCGGTCGCCGACGCGATATACACCGCCAACTGGGCACGCGAGCCGATGCCAAGCTTTTCATAGATCGACGTCAGATATTTCTCGACCGCCTTCTGCGAAATGCTCAGGATTTGGGCCGTTTCCGCATTGCCTTTACCGCGTGCGACGAGTTGCGCTACTTCACGTTCCCGCGGGGTCAAAATCCCACGATCCTTTGCCGTTCGTGACGAGAGCGCCGTGCGTTCCAAGCGGCGCATGCAACCGAAGGCACCGGCCGCGCGATAAATCTCCAGCGCGGCGGCCGTTTCCTCCGCAACTTCCAGGCACTCTGCCTGCAACAAGGGCCATCCAATAGCGCCAAAGCGTGAAGCCGCCTCCCGCGCGAGTCGCTGCGCCGTGGGTGCGTCGTGCCGGCCTTTCGCGATGCAAGCATCGATGAGGGAAGTTAGGCCTACGTCCACTTTGCTCGGCATCCCGGGCTTTTCTAGTCGCGCCGTCAGGGTGCTCGCATACTCGGGGCGACCGGTAACCACGATCGCAATTTCGTGCGTCATGCCGAATCGAACGGAGATCGTCTCCATAGCGCGCCGAAGAAGAACCTCCGCGTCCTCCTCGCGCCCGAGTTGCCGTAAGCCGCGGCTAAACGGAGCGCAGAGAATCGCCAGCGCGAACGTGTTCCCTTTTGCTTCCGCTTCGTCGATGAGGCTTATGTCGAGTGATGACGCGACGAGGTCGTCATCTCCGAGATAGTATCCCGCCGTCACAGCCATGGCTGCGACCTTGTGCCGCGTGATGAACTCGCGCGCAACTGCCATGCTTCGAAGGTTCTGCGGCACACGCGGCAGTCGACCGGTGCGAAGATCGATCTCGGTTTCGAACATGCGCATGTGAGACTCGTCTGCGCGGATGTGCCGCGCGACGTCGCTTCCCAAGCGCATCTGCTCCCGAGCTACGTCCATCTCGCCGAGCTCTAGCGCCTGCCGCGTGATCGTTCCGTGCGCGTAGCGCGCGAGCCACTGAAAGTTCTGGTCAGACGGCAAAGCGTCCAAGCCGCGCTGGAAGTCCGCCCGCCACGCTTCGAGGTTTCCGAGCTGCGCATGAACGGAACTGCGAGTCAAAGAGAACACGACCGTATCGACGCGGTTTTCCGCCAGCGTGCGCTCGTCGATTTGCCCGGCGCAGCGCTGCGCTTCAGAAAGACGCCGCAGACCGGCATATGCCGAGAACAACCGAACGAGAACGCCGTTCCGAACGCGCGCATCGCCGCCACGTTCGGCGAACTCACGCGCCTTGTCAAATACCGCCAGTGCGCGATCGCTGGAGCCATCGTTAAAGTAGGTCCCAGCGAGGCCCCTGCACATACGCGCCGCTTCGTCATACTGTCCAGCCGCTTCACACAGGTCAATGGCCCGTTCGTGCAATGCAGCGCTCCGCTTCGTATCGTCGAGGCGAACGGCTGCGGTGGCCGCCATCTCCAAGACGCGAGCGGCGGCCATCGAATCATCGCCATAAGCGCGTGCCGCGCGCTCGTACCACAAGAGGGCGTCTTCGTGCGCGTGGACGTCTCGTGCTGCGTTGGCAGCGGCCTCACAGTACGGCGCTGCCTGCGAAAACAACTGGGCTTCCCAAAAACTGTGGGCCAGCAATTCGATATGTTCCGATGCATCCGGGCGAGCGGCGATGGTCTCTGCCAATTCCTGGTGCAGCCGCCGTGCTTCCGCAGGGAGCAGCTCTGCATACACGGCGTCGCGCGTTAGCGCGTGCCGGAACTGGTATGCATCCGCGTCGCCTTCGCTGGTCTCGATGAGTTGAAGCTCCCGAAGCTCTTTCAGGAGCGGAAAGGCGCGCTCACGGTCGCGCGTAAAAACGTCGCACAAGAGATCCAGTGAGAATCGCCGTCCAAACAACGAGGCCTGAGAAAGCAGTTCGCGTTGGGCGGTCGTGCAGCGGTCCAGCCGTTCTCGGATGACCCCGTGGAGCGAAATTGGCAGCGATGCGGGTACCACGGCGCCGGAGCGCTGCGAATCGACAGCGTGGCGCATCAGCTCTTCAGCAAACAGCGGATTACCCGCCGACTTGCGCCGCACGTCCTCGAGCATGCTCGGGGGAACCTCGACGTCGACATACGCCAGCATACCGCTCAGCAATTCCGAGACTTCGGGTGCGGAAAGCGCCTCCAGTCGCACCAAACTGACCGCCGGCACGCGAACGAGGCGCCCGAACGATGTGAAGTTGGCGCTTGTCGGCACAATCTCGTTCTCACGGTAGGTGGCGATGAAGAGGAGGCGCCGATGCGCGGCATGCTCCGCTAACGCCGTGAGGACTTGAACGAGCTCGACGTCAGCCCAGTGCAGATCCTCGATAACCACCGTACGCGTTCTGCGCGCCGCCGCGGCGCCGAACGCACTCACAATCGCGTCGAGTAATTCTTCTTTAGAGCGCTTGGTATCGTCGTGCAGCGTGAAACGAGCGCCGGTTAGTTGCGAGAGCACGTCCGCGATCGGGCTCAAGGGACGCTGCGCGAATGGCCGGCAGGCGGCCGCCACAATGCTTCCCGCAGCAGCGCCGGCATAGCGAGAGCGGTACTCGCCGAGCAGCCGAGACTTCCCGATGCCGGCCTCGCCCGCAACGAGGACGGCACCTCCGCGGCCTTCGGCAGCGGCGCGTCTACGCGCAACGAGATGCTCCAGCTCGATGAGCCGGCCAATGAACGACCGTGAAACGACGCGCTCGGAGACCATCCTTGGGGTAGCCGTCTCATTCGCGTCGGCGCACTCTCTGGCCCGCGCCGGGCGCAAGAATTGTGGGGTTTCCTCTACTACCTGCACGGTGCAGACCGCTCTACTCTTGGCTCAGTCGGATTTCCCAAGAGGAGCGTTTCATGAAGATGCCATTTTGGTCGCTAACGATCTCCGTTCTGTTCTGTGGGCGCGTTGGCTTTGCCGGCGCGGCCACCATTCCGCGCGGCGTGCTGGGCGCAGGTCAGGCGCATCCGGAAGCCGGCGGTTCTCCGCCGCACCGTTCGATGCGGGTGATGCACGATATCATTCAGCACAACGACGGGAGTAACTGGGTGACGTTGAGTCAGACCTACATGGTGGGCACACCCGTTTGGCCGATCGTCGCCGGCAAGGCGGAGATCTACTACTCTGCAAACTTCTCTCAAGGCTCGGATGTCGACCCCAACACCATCGGCACGATGACGATGGACGGTGTGCCGACCGAGACGTACGACGCGACGCCCACCTGCCAGTACGGTCCCTACACGGAGCGGCTGTCTTACCAAGACTTCGTGTTCAATCGGCAAGGCAACACCATCATGAGCACCGTCGGCTTGAACAAGAGCACGAATGCGATGCTGTGGGCGTTCGTGAGCGCGGATGGTGTAGAAGGTGCGTGCCATACGCTGGTTGGTGGAACGGATGGCGCCTCAGGCTACTTTCCCATGGCGCTCGGGCCGAACGACACGATTTGGGCCGTGGGCAGTCAGTACGTTTGGCGGTTTTCGAAAAACGGGGACGCGAAACCCATCATCAAGCTGCAAGCCAGTTTCAACCTCAAGCCCATCATCGAAGGGCCAGACGGCGTTATGTGGGCGATCCAGAACGCGTCGAACCTTCTTCGCATCGATCCGAACAACGGAAAGGTCCTGAACACCTACAAGGCCCCAAGCAATTGCACAGGCGCACTTTCGCTTGCGGTCATCGGGCGCTTGGTGTGGGGACTCGCAGGGAACTGCATTTACTCGGTGACGCGCGACGGCACGTTCACAACGTATCAGGTCGATCCGGGTGGAGCGAGCCAGTACGGCGGCGCCAACCACGGGCTGACGCAGGGACCCGACGGCAAACCGTGGTTCGTCACGCAACTCAATAAGGGAAATCAAGAAGTCCTCGGTACGCTGGACCCATCGAACGGCAATGTGACGCTCTATCCCCTGCCGGTACAAGCTCCGCCCCAGAACGTGACCGTCGGCCCCGACGGCAACCTGTGGATGACCGTGAGCCCATTTTCGGGGTACGGCGACATCCTCGTGTACATTCCAAATCCTCTGACCGTGACGCCGGCGTCCGTGACGCTGCCGAAGGTCGGTGCGAAGCAGCAGATCACCGCGAGCGAAAACGGCACGACGAACTGGACGGCGACGTCACAGAACACGAGCATTGCGACGGTCAGCAAGACTAAAACGGCGGGCGTGTTCACGGTGAAGGCAACCGGTGTGGGAAGCACCAGCGTAACGGTGTCCGACAAAGTCGGCAACTCCGTCCTGGTGCCGGTGACGGTGCAGTAACCCACCGCTTGCAGCGAGATAAAGAAGGACGGCACGAGGCCGCCCTTCTTTTATCGCCTGAACCCCTTGTTAGAGGCGAAGCGTTCCATTCGAAACGATCGTCTTGCCGTTGACTGTCACCGTCGCATTCGGCACGTTCGACGAAAAAGCAAACGCCGACCCATTGCTGCCGCCAAGGAATAGATCGTTGCCGATTCCGATGGTGACGTATCCCGCAGCCATCGACGGTCCGGGGCCCCATTGTCCAGCCGCCGGAACGTGCATCGAGCGGTTCGAGCCGATGTCAAAGAACGCAAGTTGATCTCTGCCTGCTCCGCCCGCGCCGTACATGCGCTCGAACTCGGACGAGCCCGTTCGCACTGTTTGCGATGTGACTCGCCCTGCGCTCATGTGCAGGGTGAGTCCCGAGACGACAACGCCGTTGAATCTGGCGTCACCGAACACCAACGTACCGTTCGTCGTCCCTTCCTGCGGCCGAAAGTACACGTCTCCGGCGGGAAGCTGTTTTTGCACGGCCGTTCCCCCCTTTGAACGGTCAGCGGCCGACACGATGCCGTCGTTCGTTTCTGCAGGGCTGCTGCCCGCGGTAAAGGACAGGTCGGTGCCGTTGCGAGCGGTGACGCGCACCCGTGCTCCTTGGATCGCCGCCGCTACGGCGTTCACGTCACGGCTCAGCTGTGAATAGTTGGTGTTGAGGCCGCTCCAAAAAACGTCTGAAAGCACGCGTTCCGAAACGCCGTACTGGCGAGCGTTAGCCGCGGATGGGAGGATTCCGTTTCCGATGCTGACCGTCGGAATGCTGCGCTTCAGCGTTTCGCTTGTGAACGCGTTTCCTGCTTTCGACACGGCGGCGATGCGCGAGGCCGGTACGCCGGCGACGACGCTTGGATCGAAGGGAAGGTCGATGGAAACGATGTCATCCGCGATGCCCAGAACGCGTAGGCCGCCAGTCGGCGGCAGACTATCGTAGCGGGACGGAACCTTTTGGTAGTACATTTTATTCATGCGATTGCTAGCGAGCGTTACGACTGCATTGGCTCCTATCGCAAAAGCCTCGGTAGCGATGTCTTCGGCGAGCGTCACGTGTTCGGGATTACCGAAGACGACGAGCACCTTGCCGCCTTGCACGTTCAGCAGTTGGCGCACGACGGTCTGCGCAAATCGCTCGTTTTGCGACTCCGTTTGAGGGGTGGCAGGAACGGCCGTCCACAGCAGCGCCACTGCGGATGCGGCGACGATGAGAAAGCGACGCATCGGAACCCTCCTATCTAGCCCGCAAAGGCTAAGCCCCGCGTTTCAATGAGCGAAACGCCGGCAACGTCGCGCTTCGACCCCGCGCGTGAAAGACCATCGTTTTACCGAGGGGCTAGGTTTGCGGCTTCTCTCCTGGTGGGGTTTGCTGTGAGTCGCGCGCGGCTTTGGTCATCGCGTCGGTCGTCGCTTGCATCACTTGGCGCGATTGCTCGGTCATCCGTTGTGCTGTGGCCCGCGCTTGGTCGGCAGACTGCCGCATGGCGTCCGATCCTGTCTTGATAAACTCACCGACGCGCTGCATCGCCACTTGCGTCTGCTGTTGCGCGATCGTCCCCGTCTCGGTGGCGTGCTTGGCGAGTGTCGCCTGGAGGTCCGCAGCATGCTTGACCGACTCCGCGATCAGCGGCTGGAGCTGCTCGTTGGCCTTGAGCGCCGCCTCGCCCACCGTGCGCTGAAGTTCACGGGCCGAGGCGAGCGCTTTTTCAAAGTGATCGTTCCAGTTCATGGGCTCGATGGTTCGCGGCGCGCCTGCTCTGCCCCCCGGCAAACAGGAGTTGTCCGCCCGCTCCCGCGATACGGGGTGGCGTGGAGCAACCGCGCCGCTACGTCATCGTCGGAAACGGCTTCGCCGGCACGACGTGTGCCGAACAACTGCGCAAGGCCGACGCCGCGTGTTCGATCACGCTTTTCACCGACGAGCCGTACTGTCTCTACAACCGGATTGCGCTTCCGCCGCTCTTGCGCAAGCAAGTG
>JAFAXE010000224.1 GCA_019241305.1 Vulcanimicrobiota bacterium | reverse complement strand
TATGGCGCGCGGCGCGGCAATCACGAGGTGATGATGCGGGGAACCTTTGCGAACATTCGGCTGCGGAATGCCTTAGTGCCGGGCGTTGAAGGCGGCGGAACCCGACATCTGACCGACGGTGAGCGACTCTCGATCTTCGATGCCGCGATGCGATACAAGGCCGAAGGAACGCCCCTGATCGTGCTCGCCGGCAAAGAATACGGTTCAGGGTCATCGCGCGACTGGGCCGCCAAAGGTCCAGCGCTGCTCGGCATCCGTGCCGTCATCGCCGAGTCGTTTGAGCGAATTCATCGTAGTAATTTGATCGGGATGGGGATTCTGCCGCTCGAGTACCGAGCACCCGATACGGGCGCGTCGCTCGGACTCACTGGGGAAGAAACGTACGACATTGCGGGGCTCTCAGAGCAACTGACACCGGGTGCCACGCTTGGGGTCGTCGCCCACAAACTCGACGGTCAAGACATCCGCTTTCAAGCCGTCATCCGCATCGACACGCCGGATGAGGCAGATTACTACCGTCACGGCGGTATTCTCCAATATGTGTTACGGCAATTGCGGCAGGCCGCGTAACGTTGCGTACTCCAGCGACCGCGCCGCTGTTCGCGTTCGTCCCACCGACCGAAGCCGATAAAGCGCTGCCCGCGGAGGGAGAACCCTATGCGGTGCTGTTCGAGCATGGCACGCTTGAACTCGGTTGGTATGCGCCTGAGGACGTCGATGACCAGCAACCCCACGACCGCGACGAACTTTACTTCATTTCACGCGGCCGAGCGCACTTTTGGGTGGAGGGCGAGGAGCGGCGCGAAGTCTACGCCGGCGACGCGCTTTTTGTGGCTGCGCATCGGGCGCACCGTTTTGAACGAATGTCGCACGACTTCCGAACGTGGGTCGCCTTCTACGGACCAAAGGGCGGCGAGCGATAACGAGCGGATCACCCGCGTTGGGGTGCATCGTCGGGGTTTCGGATCACGGCGGTTGGGCGGTGTTCGTGACCGTGGCGCGCGATGGGACGCTCGTCGACCGTCGCCGCGTAGAACTCGTGGACGAGAGCCTGCCGGGTCTTCCTCATCACCACGAAGGCCAACGACTCCCAATGGATCGTGCCGTGACTTTGGTCGAACAGGTGCGCGTTTCAGCGGAGAGACATGCGGTACGTGCGCTGGACGCTATCGCGACTGCGGTGCCGCACATTGTGGGCATCGCCCTTCGCAATTGTCCGCAGCTGCCGCCCACCGTTGCCGAGCGAATCAAGGACTACCGTGCACGGAACGTTGCCGACTGGGTGATGTACCGCAAAGCGCTTGCCTCCGCCGCCGAGGCGCGCGGTTGGCTCATCGGTTGGTACGACGTAAAGAACGTGCTTGGTTTGGCGAGCCAAGCGCTGCGCGTCGAGGACTTCGACGCTCACTTTCTGGCGCTACGGACGGCAATCGGGCCGCCATGGAACAAGGACCACAAGCTCGCAATGGCTGCGGCCATCGTGACCGCGACGGCCCTTCCCTGAAGCGGAGGAGCTGCTCTTACGGCATCGTTGTCGTCGTGGTCGGGGGCGTAACGGCAGCGCGGCGGGGTTTCCAACCGCCCACGATGGCGCCGATGATAGCGAAACCAATAACGACGTAGCCGGCATCGATCAACCACAGCGCAATGGGCCGGCTTTCGTAGAGCGCCTGGTTCAAGGTCTGCGTTGCGTACAGTGCGATGCCCATGAATAACGCGAAGCTGATTCCCTGTTGCACGGTCAGATCTTCGGGCCGGCGTGAGAGTGCAACGGCGGTGGCGTACGCCAGAATCAGGCCAAGGATAAAGGAAACGATGTACGTCGTAACGGTGGCCGATGGAACGGTCTTTCCGATGAGCGACAGCCACGCTCCACCAAAAATGAAGCCGTACCAAATCGATCCGAAAATCCAGTAGGCGATCGCCGCAACCCAGACGGCGAGATGGTTGATGCGAAGCGGCATGTGACCTCCTCGTCCGATGCCTCGTGTGTTATCGCTGTTTCATGACACCGGGGGCAGATGTTCCTTCGCCGGAAAAAGAATCGGCATAGGTGGTTGGAGGAACTTCTGGCGTCTGCGTGGCTGCAAAGCCGATAGCGGCCAGGATGCAGAGCCCTCCCAATGCCGTCACTGGCGTTGCGCTCTCATGGAAGATGAGGGCCGCCAACACGGCGGCAGCAACGGGCTCGAGTAGAGTGGACATCGCGACGGTGCTTGGCGAGAAATCGGTGAGTGCCGCATTGAGCGCCGTGTGACCGATGAGTTGCGATACGAGCGCCATCGCCAGTATCCCGAACCATGCAACGCCGTCCCCCAGCGGCGGCGGAGATTCGTGCCAGAAGAGCGCCGCAATCGCCAGTGCGGCGAACGCCCACGAGTAGGTGCGCGTGACGATCTCGACGATGCGAACGCGATACGCCACGACGGACGCGCGCGTACCACGCACGATGAGGAGATAGCCCGCCAATGCCATGCCGCCGAGGAGTGCGAGCATATCGCCGGCAAGCGCGTGCCCAGCGATTGGCGCGGGAACGTCGCGGCGCGTCACGACGAGAGCAAGCCCAAGCGCACCGAGAACGAGCGCAATGACGAACGATCGACGAATCGGTCGGCGCTGAATCGCCCATGCGTAGAGTTCCGTCCATATCGGCGACGTGCAAACGAGCAACGTCGAGACGCCGATCGAGATGTATTGCAGCGATGTTAGCCATGCTGCGAAATGTATGGCGAGCAGAACGCCCGCAAGCGAGAGCAGCGTTTCAGCGCGTCGCCCGATTCGGCGTAACCGCCCCGTCACAGCGGAAAAGCCGGCGACCACCGCCGCGGCAATGGCGAGGCGCAGTGCCGAAGCGGCGAGCGGCCCTGTGCCTGTCAGCGCAAAACGTGCAAAGATCGCGGCGGCGCCGATCGCGACTTGCGCGACAAGCAAGCGAAGGTACGCCACGGCGCATGCTTGCCCGGTAGAACCGGCGCTCCTGTGAGCGAGGCGTTGACATCGCGCGCCTCCCGTCCTACGCTGGAGTCACCACGGGAGCCCGCGCGATGGGCTGAGAGGGCGATGTTCGTCGCCGACCGTCGAACCTGATCCGGGTCATGCCGGCGGAGGGAGGCAGCGCGGCGCCGTCCTCCGTTACACGAGGAGAGACACGATGGCGATCGCAGCAAAACCCGCCCCAGCGAAACAGGCAATGACGCGGCGCTCGTATGTCGCCGGTGTTGATCCGACGATACGGGTTCCATTTCGCGCCGTCACGCTCACGAACGGCGACACCCATCGTTTCTACGATACGAGCGGACCCGCAGGTGATCCCGATATCGGCACTGACGTACGTGCCGGTCTCGAGCCACGACGGCTGCAATGGATCGTCGACCGCGACGACACCGTCGAACTCCAGAGACCCACGTCGGTGTACCGTGCCGGTCGCGACGCGTTGCACGAACTGGATGCGATCCGCTTTCATCAAAGCCGCAAGTCGCGCCGCGCCAAAAGCGGGTCAAACGTCACCCAGATGCACTACGCCCGCCGTGGCATCGTGACGCCCGAGATGCAGTTCGTTGCGGTTCGTGAGGGCACGGAGGCGGCGTTCGTCCGCGACGAGATCGCGCGCGGACGTGCCGTGCTTCCCGCGAACATCAACCACCCCGAAAGCGAGCCGATGATCATCGGCCGAAACTTCCTCGTGAAGATCAACGCGAACATCGGGAACTCGGCGGTCACATCCACCATTGAGGAAGAAGTGGAAAAGATGACGTGGGCGACCCGCTGGGGCGCCGACACGGTGATGGATCTTTCCACCGGCAAGAATATTCATGAAACGCGTGAGTGGATTCTGCGCAACGCGCCCGTGCCAATCGGAACCGTTCCGATATATCAGGCCCTGGAGAAGGTGGGCGGCAAGGCCGAAGAGCTGACTTGGGAGCTCTATCGTGACACCCTCATCGAACAGGCGGAACAAGGTGTCGACTACTTTACCGTTCACGCGGGCGTGCTGCTGCGCTACGTCCCTTTGACGGCAAAGCGCGTAACCGGAATCGTCTCGCGCGGGGGCTCGATCCTCGCGAAGTGGTGCCT
>JAFAXE010000178.1 GCA_019241305.1 Vulcanimicrobiota bacterium | reverse complement strand
ACGCCGAGGCCATTGACGTAGGGTTGCCCGGCGATGTTGCAGACGGGCGGCGCGTTGCGCCGGTTATTTTTATGATACTCGCTGACAGAGGAAAGATTGAATTGACTCACCCAGGCGTAAGCGGGGAGTCCCTCAGCCGCAAACCGCATCCAGCGCGGATGTGGTGCGGCTGATTCGAGCATTGCAGCGCTGGGCGCCGGATCGACCACGGAGAGCGGCCCGCGCACGGACGCCATCGAGAAACGATGGGCTCCAGCACCGTGCAACTCGGCCGGAACCAGCGCCGCATCGCCGCCGCGTGCGGAGCTTTGACAGCCGGATAGGAAGGCTGCGATGCTCTGGAATGCGCACAGACAACACAGCGATCGAATCGACACCTGGCTTCCTCCGGTTAGGTGATTGGCCCGCTCTTCGGCTCGAGTAATTCAACCGGGATGCCGTTCGGGTCTTCGACGAAGGCGATAGAACGTGAGCCGCCGGGCGACTTCCTCGGCTCTTTGAGAATCTTGACGCCCTGCGAGCGCAGCCGTGCGATCACTCCCGGCAAATCGCCGTCGACCTCCAAGGCGAGATGTTCGTAACGGTTACCCAGCTCGTGCGGAGGATGATCTTCCAGATCGAAGACGAGTTCGACGTACGAGTTCCAGTCTGCCCCAACGAACGCCATGTCGGCGTTTCCGGGATAGTGCAACGGCCCGTCCAGCAGCTTCAGCCCGAGTTTATTCGTGTAGAAGTCGATCGACTCGGCCATGTCGTTCACGAAGATCGACGTATGGAGATAGCGCGGCATGCCGTTCTCTTCTCGAAGGGCGCGCCGCTCTCCGCGTGCGCTACGACGCCGTGGCGTGCGCGATTGCAATCGGGGCCGTCAAGATCGCCCCGATGAGAACCCACAGCAAAAACAACGCGAGCATCCGCGACGCCTCTCCAACCAGCGCGATGACGAACGTCGCAAAGGGCAGCGCAACCGGCAAGCGATCGTGCCAACGCGCGATGCGCGCGACCGCTTCATCGCTGCCGGCGGTCAGCGCGTCGATGCCCAAGGCGCTCCACTCCGCGCGGGCAACGACGAACGCGATGGCGATGAGCACGACGTAGAGAACGAAGCGAACGATGACGCCAACTCCTGTTCGCATCCTCGTGCGCACTAGTGTAAGAAATACCGGTACGTCGAGAAGACGAGCGAAATCGCCTGAGCGTCCGCGCTGGCGATGACTTCTGCGTCGCGGATCGAGCCTTCGGGTGCGATCACGGCGGAACACCCCGCTGCCGCGGCCGCTTCGAGCCCGTCCGAAAACGGGAAAAAACCATCGCTCGCACACGCCGCGCCGCGCGACCACTGACCGGCGCGCTTCGTGGCGATACGGACGGCGCTGACGCGATTCGTTTGACCGGCACAGATGCCACGCGTCGCGCCATCCTTGACGACGACGACCCCGTTGCTTTTCACATGCCGGACAACGTCCCACGCAAAGCGCAAATCCGCCCACTCGGACGGACTCGGCGCGCGCTGCGAAACGATTCGCCACCGCTCGGGAGGAGAGCCTGGATCGTCGTCTTCCGCGAGCACTCCACCCAGAGCACTCCGAACCCGTAACTCGCGCGCGAGGCGCCCTGGCAAGGACGCCTCGTAGCGGATAATCCGCAGATTGCGTTTCCTTCGCAACCGTTCCAGCGCGTCGTCGGAAAAGTGCGGTGCTGCGACGATCTCGAGAAAATACGCGCTCAAGATTTCCGCCGAAGCGGCATCGAGGTGGCCGTCGACCGCAACGATTCCGCCGAACGCAGAGATCGGGTCGCTCTCGAGCGCCTCGCGTAGCGCCGACGCCGTCTCTCGCCGTTCCGCCACACCGCAGGGGACGGTGTGCTTCACGACCGCAGCGCGCACCGGTGGGGGGTCCTGTGCATGTTCGCTCTCGCCCCTTTCGGGTGAAGGCGCTCGAACGAGCAGTCGCAAGGTGGCGTCGAGGTCCAGCATGTTGTTGTAGGACAACGCCTTTCCCCAAAGTTGCTCCGGGAACGCATCGGTGGACGAAAGATAAAACGCTGCCCTCGACTGCGGATTCTCGCCGTAACGAAGCTTCTCGGCAAGTGGCAGCGTCAGCGCGAGCGATCCGGGCAGTTCACTCGGGAGCAGGCCGGCTTCGAGGTACCGCGCGATCGCGGCATCGTACTCGGCGGTTCGTTCGAAGGCACGCGTCGCCAGCTTGCGTCGTGCCGACTCATCGACGCCTCCCGGTAACGCGGCGCGCACTGCCGGGTATTGCTGCGGATCGACGAGCACCGTGACGTTTTCGAAATTTTTAGCGGCGGCTCGAATCAGCGCAACGCCGCCGATATCGATCTGCTCGATCGCCTCCTCGAGCGTTGCGCCACGTGCGACCGTTTGTTCGAACGGATACAGGTTGACGACCACCGCGGCGATCGGGCCGAACCCGTACCGCTGTGCTTCTTCGCGATGCGCCGCGCTTCCGAAGTCGCCGAGAATCCCGCCGAAGATCTTGGGATGCAACGTTTTGACGCGGCCTTCGAACAATGCGGGAAACCCGGTGAGCTCGTCGACGTCGCGGGCGTCGATTCCGGCGCCGCGCAGATGTGCGCGCGTACCGGAAGTCGCATAGATCGCGACTCCCGCGGAGGCGAAATCTTTTGCCAGCTCAACCACGCCGGTGCGGTCGTAGACGGAAAACAGTGCCGCAGCATGCTGCTGGCTCTCACCCGGCAAGGGCTGGCGCCTCGGTCTGCGCCCGATCCAAGTCGGCAGCGACGATGCTGCTCACGCCGGGCTCAGCCATCGTGACGCCGATGAGGCGCTGCGCGAGTTCCATCGTCTTTTTGTTGTGCGTCACGAGGACGAGCTGAGCCGCATCGGCGAGTTCGCGAACGACCGAGGAAAAACGTTCGATGTTGGCGTCGTCGAGCGCCGCATCGACTTCGTCGAGAAGATAGAAGGGTGACGGCCGAACCTGAATGAGTGCGAAGATCAATGCCGCGGCCGTCATCG
>JAFAXE010000160.1 GCA_019241305.1 Vulcanimicrobiota bacterium | reverse complement strand
CCGTCTTTCACGACGGCGAGGGGTTCCCGCAGCGCATGGAGATCCTCGTCCAGATCGCGCCGCAGCAGAAGGACATCGGCCGCCGCACCGGGGCGTAGCCGCCCGCGGTCGAGGCCGAGCAAATCCGCCGCGGCAGTGGTTGCGGTGGCGAGCGCTTCACGCGCCGACATACCAAGCTCGCTGTGCATCAATTCGACTTCCCGCCAATACGCTTCATGGCGGTTGAACGGTGTGCCGGCGTCTGAACCGCCTGCGAACTTGACGCCCGCCGCACGGGCTTTGGTCAGATTCACGCGTGCGAACCGTTCGATGGCTTGCGCCTTTTGCAAAGCCCAGTCCGGCATCCCGGCGTCCGCGCCGGCTTCGACGATGCATGCAATCGCAGAAAGCGTCGGAACGAGGTACGCTTCGCGTTCCAGGAACAGTGCGATCGCCTCGTCGTCCAAAAGGTGCCCGTGTTCGATTGAATCGACGCCGGCGCGAAGCGCATTCTTGATGCCGTCAGCGCCGATCGCGTGTGCAGCGCAACGCATCCCGTGCGCGTGCGCCTCCTCGACGCCGGCGCCGAGCTCCTCTTCATCGAGCTGCGCAATCGCCGGCACGGCGCCTTTCGTGAGGACTCCTCCGGTGGCGATGAATTTGATGCAGTCAGCGCCCGCCTTGCGCTGTTCTCGCACGGCTTTGCGTACATCGCTCGGACCATCCGCTTCGCGGCCAATCCACCAACCGTGTCCGCCTGTCATGCAGATGACCCGGCCGGCGCAGATGATATTCGGTCCTGCCAGCGTCCCACAAGCTACGGCATCGCGCGTATCGATTCCCAGTGTCTCCGAGGAACCCAGCTCACGGATCGTCGTCACGCCAGCTTCGAGCGACTTGCGGGCATTCGCTGCACACGCCAACGCACGCTGCGTTACCGTGGTGAGCTGCAACGTTTGCGTCGTATGCGCTTCTCCGCTCATCTCGAGATGCGCGTGCGCGTTGATGAGCCCTGGCACCACGCAAGCGGCTTCGCGTCGCAGTGCATCGTCGGGAACCGTAACGTCATCGCCGATCGCCGCGATGCGGCCATCTGCAATCAACAACGTGCCGTTCCTCTTGGGTTCGCCGCCGTCATTGTGGTGCAGCGTCCCGAAGCGGACCGCGATCGTGCGGGCCATCACGCTTTTGCTGCGAGATGGACCGTCGTGCGATACGCAAGCTCGAGGCAGCCGTCGGCGCCGGCAGAGCGTCGATGCAGCGCGCGCAGATCGCGCATGATCACGTCGTGTTCGGGACCGGACTTCGGCACGTACGAGGCGCTGCGGGCTCGTCCGAGCAGCGCGTCCAGTGTGAGACGCTGCCTGTTCCGAAACACGTAGCTGCGAAAATCGGCGAGGCCACCGTTACGCAACAGTGCGGAAAGATCGGAATCGTCGGCAACCTGTCCGGCTCGCTGCGCCGCCGCGCTATCGAGATCGGCGATGCGACTGTATTCCGCCGTGACCGGATGCTCAGCGTCACGGACATTCCATACGAGCGCGACACGGCCGCCCCGCCGCAGGATCCGGACGAATTCGCGAACGGCCGTATCGGTCGCGAACCAGTGAAACGCTTGAAACGAGGTGACGACGTCGACACTTTGATCGTCGAGTCCCGTGTGTTCGGCGTCGGCGTCGCGCGCGTCTAACCCTACGTGACTCGCCGCGGCTCGCATCTCAGGATTCGGCTCAATCGCGATGACCGTCGCGCCGCGCTCCGCGAATAGCCGGGCCGAGATTCCTGTTCCCGCCCCGATATCGGCGATGGTGAGCGAACGTGGGTCGCCGGCTCCATCGAGAATCGCATCGATCGCTTCGACGGGATAGCTCGGACGATACTTCGCGTAATCTGCGACACGGCCGGAAAACCGCGCCGCAGTCTCAAGCGGTTCCCTCATCGCGCCGCCGCCGCTTCCAGTGCGTTGAACGCGCGTGAGGGAAGCTGGTCGCGGCGCAGTACGCCGGCGATAAAACGCGAAGCGGCCCGAACTTTCGCCAGATCGACTCTCGTTTCAATCCCCATACCATCGAGCAGATACAGCACGTCTTCCGTTGCGACGTTTCCGGTCGCGCCGGGCGCGAAGGGACATCCTCCCAAGCCGCCGCTGGACGAATCGAAGATCGCCACACCCTGCTGCAACCCGGCAACGATGTTTGCGAGTGCCGTACCCCTCGTGTCGTGGAGATGGAGTGCGAGCCTCTCGAGCGGGACCTCATCGCGCAGCCGCGCAACGACATCGGCCACCTGTAAAGGAGTGGCAACACCGATCGTATCGCCGACCGAGATTTCGTCGCAGCCCATCGCGACGAGTGCTCGCGCTACCCGTATCACCGACGCGACCGGCGTCGTTCCTTCGTACGGGCAACCGAACGCGGTCGAGATGTAACCGCGGACCCACATGCCCGCTCGCTTCGCGGAAGCGACCACCTCGCCGAAAGTTTCGAGCG
The DNA here is from genome assembly GCA_019241305.1 of Vulcanimicrobiota bacterium. Taxonomy (GTDB): domain Bacteria; phylum Vulcanimicrobiota; class Vulcanimicrobiia; order Vulcanimicrobiales; family Vulcanimicrobiaceae; genus JAFAXE01. The sequence goes on along the minus strand of JAFAXE010000160.1, from coordinate 4,368 downwards.
ACTGGGCGATCGTCATGTTGATGTTGCGTTTCGCGAACGATTCGGTTGCCGCGGTGAAGACCGCAACCGCATCTGCACCAGCCTGCTGCGCCCGTTCGAGGCCGCGGACGTTCGGCACGAGGACGAGATAGCGCACGCCGGGACGGCGGCGGATGCGGGCCATAACTTCGGCGGCGTCGCCTATCTGTGGAACGGCTTTCGGTGACACGAATGACGTCGTCTCGATCAGCGACAGGCCCGATTCGGATAGCAGATCGATATAGTGAACCTTATCGTCTGCCGATACTAGTTGGGATTCGTTTTGTAATCCGTCGCGCGGACCGACTTCACAGATGGTAACGCGAGCGGGGAGCGGCCCGAGCTGTGACTTCATCCGATCTCCACGAGCATCGCGCCGCTGGAAACGAGCGCACCGGGAGCAACCTCGACGCGACGGACCTTGCCGGCATGTGGCGCCTCGATGCGGTGTTCCATCTTCATCGCTTCGAGCACGACGAGCAAGTCTCGTTCGGCAACGTCATCTCCTTCGCGCACCATGACCTTCACGATCTTCCCCGGCATCGGAGCGATCACTGCCTCGTGGCCGCGGCGCGACTTGGAATGCGTCACCGTGCCGAGCCGCGGCGGATCTCCGAGCGCAAACCGGAAGGTATTGCCCTCCAGCGACACGTCAACTTCGTCGTCGTGGAGCGACGCGCGACCGGCATACCGCGAGGCGCCCGTTGCAACGACGCGTCCTCCGTCGACCGTGAACGCCACGTCCGCCTGCAGGTTTCCGTCGACGTTCCATTCGTTGCCGGAGCCGCGATGCGATGCGACGACCTGCACGGTACGTTGCTGGCCGCGTAGCGTAATAGGAATTCCCACGCCGCCGATGCGCCACGCACGTGGCGTTGCGAGCGCCGCGCCGATGGCCAGCAGAAATGCGCCGTCCGGTTCTTCCGCCGGAGTGGGCCGCATGAACTCGGGGCGTTCCTCAAGGAAGCGCGTCGTGAGCGCCCCGTCTCGAAATGCCGGATCGCGCGCGATCCGCAACAATAACGGAAGGTTCGTGGGAACTCCGTCGATACGAAAACGCTCGAGTGCATGGGTGAGGCGCGCGACGGCGCTCGCCCGGTCGTCATCCCAAACGATGAGCTTGGCGATCATCGAATCGTAATAGATCGAGATGTTGCTGCCCGCGCGCACGCCCGTATCCAGCCGGATCCCAGGACCATCGGGCGGCTCCCACACGGTGATCGTTCCGCTGGCCGGTAGATATCCCGTCTGTGGATTCTCGGCGGTGATCCGCGCTTCGATCGCCCATCCGTTCGGGCGCACTGAAGTTTGCGCGATCGTGAGCGGCTCACCGGAAGCGATGCGCAACTGCCACTGCACCAGGTCGAGTCCATAGACGGCTTCCGTTACGGGGTGCTCGACCTGCAACCGCGCATTCATCTCGAGAAAGTAAAACGCTCCGTCTTCATCGAGTAGGAACTCGACGGTCCCGGCATTGGTATATCCGACCGAGCGTGCCGCGCGAACCGCCGCATTCCCCATCTCAGCGCGAAGCTCACGGTTGAGGGCGACGGAAGGCGCTTCTTCAACGACTTTTTGATGCCGCCGTTGGATGGAGCATTCCCGCTCACCCAGGTGAATCGTGTTCCCGAACGCATCCGCGAGAATCTGAAACTCGATGTGCCTTGGCCGCTGCACGTAACGTTCCAGCAGCACCGTCGCATCGCCAAACGCGGCGAGGGCTTCACGCTTCGCCGCCTCGAGCGCCTCCTCAAAGGTCGAGAAATCCTCCACGACCCTCATTCCGCGACCGCCACCGCCGGCGCTTGCTTTAATGAGCACGGGTAGTCCAATGCGCTTCGCTTCGTGGCGCAGACTTTTGGCCGATTGGTCCTCTCCGTCGTATCCCGGGACGACCGGGACGCCATAGTCGCGGACGCGTCGTTTCGCTTCGATCTTGTCGCCCATCGCTTCGAGCGCGTCTGGGCTCGGACCGACAAAGATGAGTCCCGCGGCTTCCACGCTGCGGGCAAAGGTGCCGCGCTCGGAAAGAAATCCGTAGCCCGGATGAACGGCATCGGCGTTGAGCGTGCGCGCCGCTTCCAAAATGTGCGCCCCATCGAGGTACGACTCGGAAGCCGGTGCGCCGCCGATGCGCAGCGCGTCGTCCATGGCGTCGAGAAATGCTGCGTGCGCGTCGGCATCGGAATAGACGCCCAGCGCCACGATCCCGTTGGCACGCGCGGCTTTCGCAATGCGGACTGCGATCTCTCCCCGATTCGCGATGAGCAGCCGCGTGATGCGACGCGCGACTTTCACGGCGCTTTTCGAACCTCCGGAACCCACGGCGCATTGCGTCGCTCCAAGAAGGCGCGCAAGCCCGCCTGCCCGTCCGCGCTGGTTCGCTGCCGCGCGATCGCTCGGGCAGTGACGTCGAGCGTGTCATCGTGCGGCATCTCAGCGACGCGCGCAAACAGCGCTTTCGTGGCGGCTACGCCGGAAGGCGCCGCCGATAGCGCCTCGGAGACGACTCGCTCAACGGCGGCGTCGAGTTGATCCTCACCGGCGACTTCGTGAACGAGGCCGATCGCAAGGGCGCGCTCCGCATCGAAGCGTTCCGCCGTCAGCGCGAGCGCGCGCACGTGCGAGACGCCGATCTTTCTCAGGACGAACGGAGAGATGACGGCCGGCATGATGCCCAGCTTCGTCTCGGTAAAACCGAAGATCGTCCCACGCGCCGCGATAGCCACATCGCACACCGCGACGAGTCCGGAGCCGCCACCGAGCGCGGCGCCGTGAATTCGGCCGATGACGACTTTCGGCAGACTGTCGATCGCGCGGTACATCCGTGAAAGCCGCCGCGCGTCTTCGACGTTGTCCGCTTCGCTCAAGTCGAGCGAGGCACGCATCCAGTTGATGTCGGCGCCGGCGCTAAAGACTTTTCCTTCACCCGATAACACCACGACGCGTACCTGCTCGTCGGCGGCCAGCGCGTCAAACGTACGATGAAGTTCGGCGATGAGCTCGGCGTTGAATGCGTTGCGGGCGTCCGCGCGCGCCATCGTCACGCTGCAAACGGGACCACTCGAACGCACCCTCAGCAACTCGGAAGTCACTCCGCCAGGTTCGCGGAGCACTGTCGGCTCCCTTACGGAGGCCGGCGAGCCGGCATGGTACACTGGCGGCAGATGGATACAGCGCTACCGAGAGCGCTCGCAGAAACGTCCTCCGAGGAGCGGCGTCCGCTCGTCTACCGGCACTCGTTGACGGTACGGGTGACGCATTGGCTCTCGGCGCTCGCGCTCGTCGTTCTCGTGATGAGCGGCCTGCAAATCTTCAATGCCGCGCCGTACCTCGACGCGTCCGACAAGAGCGATCCTCATCACCGCGTCCTGGAGTTCACGGCACGTTCACTTCCAGGAGGGGCGACAGAGGGTGTCACGATCCTCTTCGGCCACGCCCTTCGGACGACGCACCTGTTGGGCTACACCGACGACGGTCAGGGCGGCGAAACGAACCGAGCCTTTCCGGGCTGGCTAACGCTTCCCGGCTATCAAGCGCTAGCCGACGGCCGGCGCTGGCATTTCTTCTTCGCGTGGATTTTCACACTGTGCGGCGCAATCTACATCATCGTCGGTTTGTTGCGCCGGGATCTTCAAGAGCTCGTCTTACGGCGCAGCGACTTGCCGAAGTTGTGGCCGATGCAGGCGTACTATCTGCGCTTACGGTCTGATCCGCCGTCTCACGGCAAATACAACCCGCTGCAGAAGCTCGCGTACACGCTCATCATTTTCGTCTTTGCACCGCTGGTCGTCATTTCGGGCTTGGCGCTTTCACCGGGTATCGATGCCATCGCCGGACCGCTGACCACGGCTTTCGGCGGACGGCAATTTGCGCGCTTGTGGCACTTCGTCTTCATGTTGGCGCTGCTCGGCTTTTTCGCGGTCCATCTCGCGCTCGTCACCAGTACGGGCGTCATCAACAACATGCGCTCGATGATTCTGGGAACCTACCGGCTCGGCAAACACGACGGAGTCGGGCCGTGAAGCGGCGCTTGTTCTTGGCCACGGCGTTCGGCGGCCTGGCCGGCTGCGGTCTCAATAACAAAGTGAACGAAGGCGGTTTCCATCGCGTCCTCGAGGCGGCCGAGCCGCTCGACGACGTTGTGATCGGGACGCGCGGTCGCGCGAAGCTGTATACGAAGGCGGACATCGACTGGAACTTTCGCACGAACGGCTTCGATACGCCGAGCGATTCCGCATATCGGCGCATGGTGGCCGACGGCTTTCGCTCTTACCGCCTCGTCGTCGATGGCGAAGTCGAAAGACGCGGTGCCTTCACGTTGCCGGAGTTACGTGCCATGCAGCCGCT
>JAFAXE010000144.1 GCA_019241305.1 Vulcanimicrobiota bacterium | reverse complement strand
CCGCCGAAGACTTGGAAATGCGGTGAGGCGATGAGGCTGCCGTAAAGGTCCAGCGTTGGATGGCGCAGATCGTAGAAACGCGTTTCCACGCCGATGTTTTTCAACTGATAGCTGCCGAGCACGCCGAGCCGTGAGTACAGGATCCCGCCACCGGCTCGAAGGTAGCCCACCCGCGTGATCGCCGCCGCGTTGTACGTTTGCGTCTGGCGCTCGCCAAGATCGTTCACACCGACGAAACCGTTGACTTGCGCTGTCGGGAACAGCACCAGATTCACGTCGCTCTTCGGTCCGCGATCGGCGGTCAAGAGCGGCGAACCGACGCCTGCGGACCCCGCCCGTTGCGGCGCCAATTGACTCACGCGTACCTGAACCTGCGCGAGGTTACGAACGAAGGAGCTCATGCGCGACTGCAGGCTCGTCGTTTCGTTGGTTTGCGCAGGCGCCAAGCCGCCGGGGGGAGCGTGCCCCGAGGGCACCGGCCCAACCGGCGCCGGGGTGGCGCCGGCGTCGACGCCGTACACACTGCTCCGGCCACCCAACTGCGCAAGCAGCGAGTTCGCCTTTTGCGAGGCGGCATCGATGTGGGCGACAGTATCGCGTAATTGGTACTGCGTCTGCGGATCGCCCGTAACGCGCCGCAGATCGTTGGTCAGATCGGCAAATGTTTTGGCGGTCAAGGCCACGGAGCGGGTCGTCGCGATCAAGTTCTCGTGAATCTGCGGATTCGACGCCAAGGCACGAAGTGAGTCAACACCCTGCGAAAGCGCGACCGCGGTCGTGTCGAGTTTTGCGAGCAACGCGTTCACCCGCCCGGACCCCGACTTCGCCGTACCCTCGAGCGTCGTCGTCAGGTCAACCACATTCGTTCCCGCCGTTGCCATCGTCGTCGAGAGCTGGTCCGTTAGCTGAGACGCCTGTGAGGCCAAACGGCTCAGGGAGGCATTTGCGTTGATCGTCAAGGTGTCGGCATTGCGTACCGTCGACTCCAACTGCCCGATCAGCCGAGGTTCTGCCCGTTCGAACTCGGCCAACATCGTATCGAGCCGAACGATCTCGCCTTGTCCTTGCTCGAGCAAATCCGTAAGGCTGACCGGGTTCGTCCCCTGCGGCTCGATCGACGATTGCTCGCCCAGATCGTGCGGATACGTTGGCGGTGGGGTTGCGCCGGCGACGATGCGCGGCGGCACGATCTGTAAGCTAGGTTCTCCGGTCAGCGGCACGTTGATGAGAAACTTTGACCCCACCGGGATATCGATGTGCTTTTTGATGGCGATCACGACGTCGGTGGTGTAATCGCCGCGCAAATCGATGCGGTCGACCACCCCGACGCCGACGCCGGCCATGTTGACCAGAGCAGCAGGGCGCAGACCGGCCGCAGACCGGAAGTGGACGGCGAGCTTGTAGCCACTTGCCCGTTGACCGATATCCGAAATGACATACAGGATCACCAGCAGCGACACGATGCCGACCAACGTGAACAGGCCGACCTGGGCTTGCCTCGTCAACTGGGTCTCCCTTCAATCTTGATCATCAAATGGGGATGGGTCCGATCTCGCTCCCTTGGAGGAACTGCTGGACGATGGGATTCCCCGAGCGGCGGACGTCCTCCACCTTGCCGTAGGCGATGATCGCCCCTTCGAAGAGCATCGCGACGTAGTCCGCCATCACGTAGATGCTGTCCAGGTCATGCGAAATGACCACGGCGGTCCCGCTCAACTGGCGGCGCAGGCGCACGATCGTATCCGTCAGGACGTGCGTGATGATCGGGTCGAGGCCGGTCGTTGGTTCATCGTACAGCACGAGGTCCGGGTTCGTCACGATCGCTCGGGCAAACCCGGCGCGCTTCAGCATCCCGCCGGAGAGCTCGGCCGGATACTTTTCCCGCGCCGTCTCCATCCCTACCATTTCGAGGGTGCGCATCACGACCGCGTCGATCTGCTCCGGCCGCATTCTGGTATGCTCTCGCAACGGCAAGGCGACGTTGTCCGCCACGGTCATGCTATCGAAAAGCGCCGCGAACTGAAACGCGAAGCCGATCTTGCTCCGAAAATCGATGAGATCGCGTTCCCGCATGCAACAGATGTCCGTGCCCTTCACGTAGACGTGTCCCGAGTCCGGCTTCCGAAGACCGTTCAAAAGGCGCAGGATCGTCGACTTTCCCGCGCCCGAAAGACCGATGAGGCACGTAATTGCCCCTTCTTCGATGTCGAGGGAGAGGTTTTGGAGGACGACCTTATCGCCGAAACGGACGCTGACATTGTCGATGCGAGCGAGGATCAACCGTTGTACCCGAAGAGCAAAAACGACATGATGAAGTTGGCGGCGAAAATCAAGATGATGGAGGTAACGACCGCGCCGGTGGTGGCGCGGCCGACGCCGGCTGCCCCGCCTCGCGTCTGGAGACCCTGATACGACCCGATCAGCGCGATAATGCAGCCAAAGACTCCTGCTTTCAGTAAGCCTTTCAGCACGTCGGTAAAGGTCACCGCCTGTCGTGCAGAGCTGATGAAGGTCTCGAAGCTGATGTGTGCAACCGTGTTCGCGAGATACATTCCGCCCACGACCGAAACGATGTCAGCAAAGCTTGTAAGAATCGGAAGCATGATCGCGAGCGCGAGCAGACGAGGCACCACCAACATCTGCACCGGCGAAAGCCCCAATGCTTCGAGCGCTTCGATCTGCTCCGTCACCACCATGGAGCCGAGTTCGGCTGCAATGGCCGCACCGGTTCGCCCGGCGACGACGACTGCGGAAAGCATCGGGCCAAGTTCTCGCGCCGAGATAAACGCGACGCCGCCGCCGACCAGATCGCCGACGCCAAACTGCACGGCCTGCACGGCGGATTCCAGCGAGATGACCATCCCGGTGAAGAGCGAGGTGAGAAGCACGATCGCCGTCGATTGCACGCCGAGAAAATACGCTTGCGTAAACGTCTCGGCGACGCGGATGCGCAGGCTTCCAATGAATCTGCCGCTTTCCGCAGATAGCGTAGCGACGCCGCCGGCATACTCAAAGAGACCGCTCGTGCCGCGACCGACGTCGTCGAGCACCCTCATGGTTCTTCGAGTTCCGCGAGGTTCGAAAGGACGCCTTGCGTGACGGCGACGCGGCGAGCGGCGACGCCCCGTTCGGCACTGAGGTTGAACTGCAGCTGGCTTACGCGCGCGAGCCGCTTTTCCACATCGGCGAGATGCGCGCGTGCCTCGCGCGCAAAGCCGGTGAAGTACCGCCGTGCCGTCCGCAGGTACGCCTCGATCTCTTCGTGCGTAGGAGTTCCTCGCTGCAGCGCGGCGGCGAACCGCGTTTGTGCGTGGCGCATCGCCCGATCGGTGATGTAAAAGCGTCCAACTTCTTCGAACAGCGCCGACAGGCGGCCGTCGTCAATCGGCATGGGCCTGCGCAATCGCTTTGCGCTGCATCTCGAACAAATGGCGTATCCCGGCTTCGGAAAGCGCAAGCAACGCATCGAGTTGCGCGCGTTCGAATGGGCGGCCCTCTGCGGTGCCTTGCACCTCGACGAACGTCCCGGAATCCGTCATCGCGACGTTCATGTCGACTTCCGCTCGACTGTCCTCGTCGTACGCCAAATCCAGACGCGGTTCGCCGTCCACGTAGCCGACGCTCACCGCGGCCAGTGCGGCGCTCAAGGGCCAATCTGGCCCACTCGGTTGGAATCTGCGAGCGAGCGCGAGTGCGAGTGCCACGTAAGCCCCCGTGATGGCGGCCGTGCGGGTTCCGCCATCGGCTTGGAGGACGTCGCAGTCCAGCAAGACGGTCCGTTCGCCAAGACGCTTCATATCGACGACGGCACGGAGTGCGCGGCCGATGAGACGCTGAATCTCGTGCGTGCGGCCGCCGATGCGCCCTCGAGCCGACTCGCGCGGCGTGCGCTCTTGCGTTGCGCGCGGGAGCATCGCGTATTCGGCCGTCACCCAGCCAGTTCCGCGCCCACGCATCCACTGCGGGACGCGATCTTCCAACGTCGCGGCGCACAATACGCGCGTCTCACCGACCGAGATCAGTGCGCTCCCTTCCGCGAAGGAGAGATAGTACGGCTCGATCCGCACCGGGCGGAGCGCGTCCGCGGCCCTTCCGTCGGCGCGTGCACTATTCAACGGTGACGGTCTTGGCCAAGTTTCTCGGCTGATCGACATCTTTGCCATCGATGTCGGCGATATGGTAGGCGAGGAGCTGTAGCGGAACGACGTTGACGATGGGCGACAGCAATTCATCGGTGCGCGGTACCCACAACACGTGGTCCGCCAACTCCATCACATCTTCGTCGCTTCCATTCGCGACCGCGATGATTTTCGCCTCACGCGCCCTTGCCTCAGCCAGGTTCGAAAGCATCTTCTCCCGCACGCGTCCTTCAGTCACGATTCCGACAACCGGGACCTTCGCATCCAGTAGCGCGATCGGCCCGTGCTTCATTTCCCCGGCGGCGTAGCCCTCAGCATGGATGTAGGAGATCTCCTTTAACTTGAGTGCGCCTTCGAGTGCGGTCGGGACGTTCACGTAACGGCCGAGAAACAAGACGGTACGAGACTTACGGATTTTGCGGGCAATGCGGGCGATCTCGTCCGACGTATTGAGGATGACGTCGATCATCGCGGGCAGCAGGCGAGTCGCGCGGGCGATTTCCCGAAGCCGCTCCTGCGTCGCGGTTTGCCGTACTCGCGCGAGATACAAGGAAAGCAGAACCATCGCGATCGTTTGTGAGACGTAGGTCTTCGTCGCGGCCACGCCAATCTCGGGGCCGCCTCGGGTGAAGAGCACGCCGTCGGCGAGCCGGGTCAAGTGCGAACCGAGAACGTTACAGATTCCGATAATCGGTGAGCCGGCGGCGCTTGCGACCCGCACCGCTTCGATCGTATCGGCGGTTTCCCCGGACTGCGACATGGCGATGGTCAACGTGCGTGGATCGAGGACACGGTCGCCGTAGCGGAACTCGCTCGCAAGCTCGATCTCGACCGGCAACTTGCACAGTGCGCGCAGTAAGTACATTCCAACCATACCGGCGTGGTACGCGGTACCGCAGCCGGTAATCGAGATTTTCGTGACCGCGCGGAGCAGCGCTTCATCCATCTTCAGCTCCGCGGCGAGCTGCACGTCGCCCGACTCGTCGATCCGGCCGACGAGCGTCTCCTTGACGACGCTCGGCTGCACGAAGATCTCCTTCAGCATGAAGTGTTTGAAGCCACTCTTTTCCGCCGACGACGCGTCCCAGGGAACCTGTTGGACGTCGCGGTGGACCGCGTCACCGGCAAAGTCCGTGACGCGGTAGCCGTCGCGGTCCACGACCACCATGTCGCCCTCGCGCAGGATCACTTCTTTCTTTGTATACTGCAGAATCGCGGGCGTATCTGAGGCGACGAACATCTCGCCTTGACCCAAGCCGACGACGAGTGGGCTCGCGCCACTGCGCGCGAAAACGAGCCGCTCCGGCTCATCGGCACAGATCACTCCCAGTGCGTACGCTCCACGGACATCGTGAAGCGTTCGTCGCAGCGCGCTCTCGAGCTCGCCTCGATAGTGTTGCTCGATGAGATGCGCGATCACTTCCGTGTCCGTCTCACTGGCAAAGGTATGGCCGTCGGCAAGCAGGCGCGCACGCAAGGCAGCGTAATTCTCGATGATGCCGTTATGGACGACGGCGATGCGGCCGCTGCAGTCGAGGTGCGGATGCGCGTTTTGATCGGAGGGGCGGCCGTGCGTCGCCCAACGGGTGTGGCCAATCCCTGTCGTCCCGTGCAGCGGTTCGGCCGACAGCCGCTCGGCGAGCCGGCCTAGCTTGCCTTCCGCTTTCGTCCCAATGAGCGCGCCGTTCGCATCGATGACGGCAATGCCGGCGCTGTCGTAGCCTCGGTACTCCAACCGCCGCAGGGAGTCGAGAATCAGGGGCACACTGTCCCGCTCACCCACGTAGCCGACGATGCCACACACCTAACCTATTCCTCCACGCATCAACGCTACTTGATGCCTTCCTTCACGCGGCGGTAGGCAATCTTGCCCAGAGCGACCTCGTTGAAGGCTGTCGAGACCGGCTTGTTGGGATTGACCCGTTCCGTCAGCGGCGGTGCGCCGTTGTTGAGTTGTTTCGCACGCTTCGTCACGACGTTGACGAGCGTGAATTTCGTGTCGACGTGACCGAGCAGTGATTCCAAATCTCCAAAAACTGATTCGCTCATGACTGTTCCAATTTCTTAAACGTTCCCTCGTCGAAGTGATGGATGCGAAAGCGTTCCGCTTTCAGGATAGCCTCGAGATCGTCCACGGCGGGAAGTTCGCCCCCATCGAGCGTCCTTTCGGCGTTGATGACCAAGTAATCGAAGTTCGGGATGGATTTCATTTCCTCTCGAGCGATGGAGAGACGCCCAGCGATCTCCTCGGTCGATTCCGTGCGCCGTCCCGCAAGCCGCGACTCCAAGTGCGAAAGGCGGTCCGGCACGATGAAGATCAGCGTGGCTTGCGGGAACGTGCGTTTGACGGCAAGCGCGCCGTTGACCTCCGGTTTCATGATGAGATCGTAGCCGTCGTTCAGCGTACGTTCCACGAAGGCTCGGGGGGTTCCATACAGATTTCCGTTGTACTGTCGCCATTCCAAAAACTCGTCGTGTTGCGCCCGCCGCTCGAACTCGTCGCGGCTGACAAAGAAGTAGTCCACGCCTTCCACGTCGTCCGGCCGCCGGGTGCGCGTCGTTGCCGACACCGAATACTTCAAAGCGGGCCTGCGCCTCAGCAATCCCTCTACCAGCGTGTCTTTGCCGGCGCCCGAAGGACCGGAAACCACGAAGAGCAGACCTGGGCCCAGCGATACACCCTCCTTACGGTGTGGCGCGCCGCCTCAAGACGCGCAAAAACAAGCAAGGTTCCGGCGCGCGGCGAACGACACCTGCAGTGTTCACGGACTGGTTCATCGTGCGCCGTCTTGCCGCCGAATTGGAGGGCGCCGTCGGGAGCGCGCGGATTCGCGAAGCGGGCGTCACATCCGACGAGCGCTTTGCACTACGCGTCCGAGCACGCGGCGCCGGAGGTGACGCGGTGCTCATCGACGCGTTCGGCGACATGCCCGCGATCACGCTGCAGCACGGAATCGAATCGTCGAGAGAGCACGGATGGCCCCGTACCATTGCCGACGCTGTTGAGGGGATGCGGATCGAGCGCGTACGCGCGCGGCGCGGCGACCGCTTGATCAGCTTCGACCTCGCGACGATCTCGCGCTTCGGCGTGCTCTCCAGCTACCGTCTCGTTGTGGAGCTCGAGCCACGCTTCGGGAACATTTTGCTCTTGAAGGGAAACGCCATCATCGCTGCCGCGCGGGCTTTTTCGCCGGAGCAAAATCCGCGCAGGCCCGTCATCGTTGGCGAATCATATACCCCTCCGCCGCTCCCGCAGCCGGCGTTTTCGCGCGAGCAATTTATCGAGGCGCTCCAACCGCTGCTCGAGAGTCCTTCGTCTGATGCGGCGGCTTCTGCCGCCAAGGCCCTGCGCCGATACCGTCCCGTCGTACCATACCTCGTCGCAGTTTCGCTCTTCACCGCCGCGATGGCGCGCAGCGGGTCTGAAGCGTCTGCGCTTGCCGAGCACGTCCTTGCTGAAGCAGAAAGCCTCGTCGAAACGGCAGGTGCGAACCCGGATGCACCCGTGCATCTCTATCGCAACGACGACGGTATCGTGCAAGCGCACGTCGTGCCGCTAGCTCAGTACCGCGAGCTCACCAGCGACGTGCAGCAGAGCATGCTCGAGGTCATGGCGTCGATTTCTACAGCGCGGCAACTCCAGAACGCGGCGCGTGAAACGGAGACGCGGCGCGACGCGCTCCTCGCAAGGGTGCGACGCCGGCTCACCACGTTGGCGGAGGAGCGCCGGCGCCTCGAGCGGACGCTGACAGAGGAGTTGCCCGAACGGCTGCGCATCGAGGGCGAACTCTTGTACGCGCACGAATCCGACGTGCCGCGGGGAGCTTCGGAATTCGTGCCTCCGAGCGAACCGGCGATCACGATTTCTCTCGATCCGGAGTTGGACGCCAAGGCAAACGCGGCGGCGATTTTCAAACGTTACCGGAAGACCCTCGGCCGCAGGAACCATGCGCAGCGGCGCCTCGAACACCTCGCTTCAGAGGTTGCCGCTGCCGAAGAACTCGCGTGGGAACTGGAGCGCGCAGATGCGGCGACGTTGGCAGAGCTGACCGACGATGCAGACCGCATCGAGCGGCGGCCCGGGGTGCCTTCGGACCGGCGTCAGAAGCGACGCAGCGCGATGGAGTTTCCCATTTCGTCTGACGCACGCGTGCTCGTCGGGCGCTCGCCGCGAAACAACGCTGAGCTGACATTCCAAATTGCGCGGCCGGACGATTTGTGGTTTCACGCGCGAGGCGTTCCGGGAGCGCACGTCGTGTTGCGCATCGATTCCTCACGGGCACCGACCAGCGCTGAGCTGGAACGCGCCGCCGAGCTCGCTGCTTACCACAGCAAAGCGCGCACGTCAGGGATCGTCCCCGTCGACTACACTGCCCGCAAACACGTCCGCAAACAGCGCAACGCGCTCCCCGGACTCGTGTGGTACTCGAACGCGAAGACGATCGACGTCACACCCAACAGCACGCCGGGCCGCCCGCACGCGTAACGGCCGGCACGTTCTTCGACTCCGCTCGCTCCGCTCGCTTCGCTCAGAATGACACGAGGCTACGACTCTTCGAGAGTGCGGTGGACGAACATCGCGTCGCCGAACGAATAAAACCGATAGCGCTGTGCGATCGCGGCCTCGTATGCGCTGCGGATGCGATCGTAGCCGGCAAATGCACTCACGAGCACGAGCAACGTCGATGCGGGCAAGTGAAAGTTCGTGAGCAGCGAGTCGACAACGCGAAAATGGAAGCCAGGCGCGATGAAGAGCGTCGTTTCAGCCTCGCCGGGCGAGACAGTTCCGTCGTCGCGGGCCGAACTCTCGAGGGCGCGCACGACCGTCGTTCCGGCGGCGATGACGCGCCGGCCGCCGCCGCGGACGCGTCGGATCGCCTGGGCGGTGCTCTCCGGTATCGTGTAGCGCTCCGCATGCATTTTGTGTTCCTCGATGCGAGGCGCCGTCATCGGCTTGAACGTAGCGAGCGAAATGTCGAGGACGATCGGAGCGACCAAGACACCGCGCTCCTCAAGTGCACGAAACGTCTTTTCCGTGAAGTGGAGGGACGCCGTCGGCGCTGCGACGCTTCCGGGTACCTTTGCAAAGATCGTTTGATAGCGCGCAGCACGCGTTTCATCGCCACTTCCGACGTACGGCGGCAACGGCATCTCACCGTACCGCTCGAGCAGCTCCTCCAGCGAGATGCGCAGATCGAGGACGATTTCGCGAACGCCGTCCGATGCAACGCCGCTCACCGTCGCGTTTCCATCGTCGCCGAAGCGCACCCGCGCACCGGTGCGGAGGCGGCGGCCTGGACGTACGAGCGCAAACCAGCGACGAGCGCGCGAATCGTAGCGTGCAAAGTCGACTGGACGCAGCAGGAGCAGCTCCGCAGCGCCGCCGGCGGGCTCCCGGTTGCCGTTGAGGCGCGCACGAATGACACGCGTCTCGTTGAGTACGACGAGGTCGCCCGGTTCCAGCAACGTAGGAAAGTCGGAGAAGCGCAGATGGCTGACGCGACCGTCTTTCTCGAGCACCAACAGCCGAGAAGCATCGCGAGGCTCCGCGGGGCTGTGCGCAATCAGCTCTTTGGGAAGATCGTAGTCGTAGGCTGCAGTGAGCCACGAAGGACCGTCCTTCGACTCCGCTCCACTGGACTCGCTACGCTCGCCAGTGCCGCTCCGCTCAGGATGACACTGACTGCCACGCTCTAACACAATGCGTTGCTCCAGCGTCGCGAGCGATGACACTGACTGCCACGCTCTAACACAATACGTTGCGCCAGCGTCGCGAGTGCAGATTAGCCTTTTCCGAGCGTTGTTTGCGGAAAGTAGAACTGCACGATTTGCGTCGCATCCGCGCCGTCTTGCGCCATTCCGCGCGCTCCCCATT
>JAFAXE010000203.1 GCA_019241305.1 Vulcanimicrobiota bacterium | reverse complement strand
TGAAACGCCGAATTGTATGGCGGCGGTCGAGCGACGCCTCGCGCGCAACCGATTGTGCCGCCTCCAACCCGGCGTCGCTGGCCGAATCGGCCGCCGCCCGTGCGCCGAGCCGCTCGAGCGCTGAGACGACGGCGCTGACTTCCTCTTGCGCGAGTGGCTGCCGGCGACCATACGACCGCGCCACGGTCTCGCGTTCCGCGGAGGGCGCCCGTCCGAGCGCCCATACGACGGGAAACGTCCATTTTCGGCGAGCGATGTCGGCTCCGCTCGGCTTTCCCGTGATCGCGGTACTGCCCCACGTGCCCAGGACGTCGTCACGAATCTCAAACGCGATGCCGTAGGCGCGTCCAAACGCAGCATAGGCATCAGCGCGTTCGTGGGAACTCCCGGCGCACAACGCGCCGAGCTGACATGCGGCACCAAACAGCGCCGCCGTCTTCCCCGCGATCATGGCGCGGTATTGTTCCATCGTCACGAAATCGCTGCGTTCGAAACCGATGTCGAGGCTTTGTCCTTCGCACATCGCGAGGTGCGCCTCATGTAAGGCGTGGGCCATCCGTGCTCGGACCGCTCCCAAAGGTCCCATTCCCTCCAATAAGGTCAAGTAACTGAGCGAGCACATCGCGTCGCCCGCGTTGATGCTTTGCGGTACGCCGTAGTGAGCCCATAATGTCGGGCGGCCGTGACGCAACCGGTCGCCATCTTCGATATCGTCGTGAACGAGGGAGTAGTTATGCAATAACTCGACGGCCACGGCGGCGTCCAAGGCCGCTTCCACGGTCCCGCCTTCCGCGAGCGCAACCCGTAACAACAGCAGCGGGCGCAAGCGCTTCCCCTTTTGTGCGGCCATGGAATCGTCGTAGCCAAAATGATAGCGGACCATCTCGTAAATCTGCGATGATCCGCGATGCCGCTCGATCGTGCCGGCGAGGTGCGTCTCGATGCGCTCACGCAGATCGACGACTGAGCACCTCCATCCGTTCCGCTACCTGATCCACGAGCCAGCCAGGTGTCGATGCACCGGACATGAGGCCGGCACGCTGAACGCCGGCGAACCATTCAGGCCGCAGTTCTGCCGGGCCCTCGATGTGATACGCGCGCGCTCCGTGATGCGTCGCCAGCTCCGCGAGGTGCTTCGTATTGGCAGAGGCCTTACCCCCGACGATGACCATCACTTCGACGTCTTCTGCGAGCGCCGTCGCCTCCGACTGACGATTGTGCGTGTCCGTGCAGATCGTGTTGACGGCGCGTACCTCGTAGTACTTCGCCGTGAGTTTACGAACGATCTCGGCGAAGCCGGTCCCCGACCACGTCGATTGCACGACGACGCCGACGCGGCTCGCGCGCGGAAGGCGCTCGACGTCTTCCGGCGTGCTGATGCACCAGGCGCCAGGTACGTGGCTGAGCGTCCCTTTGACTTCGGGATGGGCGGCATCGCCGACCACGACGATCTTGTAACCTTCGGCTTTGAGCTTCTCAGCTTGAACGTGGATTTTGGTGACCATCGGACACGTCGCGTCGATGACCTCTAGCCCCTTCGCAGCCGCCTTTTCGAAGACGTCGGTCGGCAAGCCGTGCGCGCGCACGAAGAGCGTTCCGTCATCGACCTCGTCGATGCTCGACGCGTTGCGCAGCCCCCGATCTTCGAGGGAGCGAACCGTCTGCGGATTGTGCACGACGTGGCCGAGCGTCGTGACTCTTGACCGCGACGCAGCCGCTTCTTCGGCCTTCTTCACCGTAATGGCAACGCCGAAGCAGAAGCCCTGGGTCTTGGCCCGTTTAATTTCCACCACTCGTCTCCCGTACCGTCTCCCGAAGGGCGAACACCCGCGCCATGACCTCGTCTGCCCCTTTCGCCAAGTCTTCGCGCGCTGCTTTTCTCGTGCCCACAAGCACGAACGGCTCCCCGAAAGCAACGTCGATGCGCGCCAGCCGGTTCGCGTGCGCGGTCCCGGAAATGAAGGCCGGAAGAACCGGCGCCCCGGACAGTGCGGCAAGGAGAGATACGCCCATCTGCGCCGGGAGGCTGCCGTCCCGGTTTCTGGTCCCCTCCGGAAAAATCCCGACCGCCGCGCCGTCCCCGAGCATCCGCACGCAGCGCTTGATGGCAGCAACGTCACCGCGGCTGCGGTCGACAGGAAAGGCATGGAGGCGCGCAATGACGCTCCCGAGGACCGGAATCTCGAACAACTCCCGTTTGGCCATGTAGGAGAGCGGTCGTGGAAGCGCCACCCCGAGCGCGGGCGGATCGAAATACGAGACGTGATTGCTCGCGACGATGAGCGGTCCATCGAGCGGCACGCGTTCGGCGCCGTGCACTTTCAGGCGCCACACCGTACGTAAGAGCGCGCCGCACATCGCTTTGGCGAAGCCGTAAAACGTCACGATCGAATCAAAGCGACGATCCGTTCGACGACCTCGTCCGCGTTCAACTCGCTCGAATCGATCACGACTGCTCCGAGCGCCGGCCGCAGCGGCGCGACCAAGCGGGTGGAATCGAGCCGGTCCCGCTCCTGGATTTGCCGGCGTAACTGCGTTTGGTCGCAATTGACGCCCCTGTCCCAAAGCTCGGCGCAGCGGCGCGCGACTCGCGCCTCGAGCGAAGCGGTGAGAAAGACCTTGAAGCGTGCGTCGGGCAGCACGACGGTCCCGATGTCACGTCCAGCCATGACGACGGGGGAACGCGCTGCCAGACGTTGCTGCTCTTCGACCATCGCGGTCCGCACGCGCGGATGCGCAGCGACGACGGAAACCGCGCTCGCAACGTCCTCTCCGAACAATAGCGATCCGAGCTCCGCACCGTCGCGATAAATCCGATAACCCAACGGTGCGCGGGCATCCGGATGCACGGCGATCGGCGCCGCGGCCAGCAAAGCCACAACTCCGGCTTCATTGAAAGGGTCGACTCCCGCCTGCAGCGCCGCCAGAGTGACCGCTCGGTACATCGCGCCCGTGTCGATGTAGGCCAAGTCCAGGCGTTCCGCAACGGCGCGTGCAGCAGTGCTCTTGCCGCTCGCGACGGGACCGTCGATGGCGACGCTCCTGTTCGGCATGTCGGCCTCGCTCGTTCGGCAGCGCAGCGACGGCTCCCGGAATCCGGCGCGATAGCAAAGCGAGCGTCACGTCGCGAACGACAAAGCGTGGCAAAGCCGCGCTCGGCATTTTTCTGTTCTGCCTGTGGTTACGAGGCGGCTCGGTGGCTCGGCCGCTGTCCTGGTTGCGAGGCCTGGAACACCTTTGCAGAAGCACCGGTCTTCGCCGCGTCGCGCGCGGCCACGCCCGGCACCGGTATGAGAACCGCTCTGCAGCCGACCCGCATCGCCGACGTCGACACCGTTGCGGTCGAGCGCCTACCGAGCGGCTTCGCGGAACTCGACGCCGTTCTGGGAGGCGGGGTCGTCCCCGGGAGTCTCGTTCTCATCGGAGGTCCGCCGGGGACGGGAAAGTCGACGATGGTGCTGCAGATGGCGGGTGCGCTCGCCGTACTTGGGCGCGTCGTCTACGTATGCGGCGAAGAGTCGCCGGCGCAAACGAAGCTCCGGGCGCTGCGCCTTGGCATCGACGACGGCATCCTGTTGTTTGCGGAAACCAACCTTCGCGCGGTCCTCGAGACGCTCGAAGAGCGGCACCCGCGGGTGCTCGTCATCGATTCGATTCAAACGATGATGATGCCCGACGTGGAGTCGTACGCCGGCAGTGTCGCGCAAGTGCGGGAGTGCGCGGGCGCCCTCATGGCGTACGCAAAACGAACGAACTGCGCAACCTTTATCGTTGGTCACGTCACCAAGGATGGCACAATTGCGGGACCCCGGCTCCTCGAGCATTTGGTCGACACGGTTCTCTACTTTGAGGGCGATGGAACGGGCGAGCACCGGATCGTGCGTGCCCATAAAAATCGCTTCGGGAGCGCCGAGGAGATTTGTGTGTTCCGGATGGACGGAAACGGCCTGCACGAAGTCCGCAATCCGTCGCAACTGTTCTTAGGCGCAGCGAACGCGCGCGACAAACGGCCCAGTGGGTCGTGCGTCGTTGCAAGCGTCGTCGGTCAACGGCCCGTTCTCGTGGAAGTTCAGGCACTCGTCGGGGATACTGGTTATGGAACGCCTCGGCGCCTCGCTGCAAACCTCGATCCCGCGCGACTGGCGATGGTCCTGGCGGTTCTCGAACGGCGCGCCGGAATGAACCTTGGCACGCAAGACGTCTACGCGTCCGTCGCGGGCGGACTGCGCATCACCGAGCCCGCGGCGGATCTCGGCATCGCGCTCGCGATTGCGTCGGCGTTTCGTAACCGCCCCGTCAGCGCGGAGATCGTCGCCTTCGGCGAACTCGGTCTGTCTGGTGAAGTTCGGCCCGCGACGCAGCGCGCTCGGCGCCTTGCGGAAGCACAGCGTCTCGGTTTTCGCGCCGCCGTCACCTCGGCGAGCGACGCTCCGTCGCCTGCGGGGCTGCGCGTGACTGGCGTGCGGGATGTCTTTACCGCCATCAGCGCGGCGCTGGACGAGTAACGACGAGACATGGTCCGCCGTCGGTCCCGCACGGAATTCGTCTATGGCCATCAGCGTCTCGTTTTGGCGGACTGCCACCGGTGGTTGGAGTCATGCACGGCCGACCACATCGCCGCGGTGCTCACCGATCCGCCATACGGGCTGCTCGAGTACAGCGCGCAAGAGCAGCAAAAACTCCGCGATGGAAAGGGCGGCGTCTGGCGGATTCCGCCGTCCTTTGACGGCGCAAAACGACGCGCGCTGCCGCGCTTCACCATTCTCTCCGATGGTCAGCGCGAAGCCATCCGCACATTCTTTCGCGCGTGGGGATGCGCGCTGCATCCGGTGTTGAAACCCGGAGCGCACGTGATGATCGCCGGGAACCCACTCGTCTCGCCGCTCGTCGCCATGGCGATGGAAAGCGCGGGGTTCGAGCGGCGCGGCGAGATCGTTCGTCTCGTTCGGACCTTTCGCGGTGGTGACCGCCCCAAGGGTGCCGATGCGGAATTTCCCATGGTCTGCACGATGCCGCGCGCATGTTGGGAGCCATGGGGGCTGTTTCGCAAGCCGCTCGCCTTTCGGACCGTAGCAGAAAACTTGCGGGCATGGGGTGTCGGCGGATTGCGGCGGCTTTCCGAAGAGACGCCGTTTCTCGACGTGGTCGAGAGCAGCACGACTCCAGAGCGCGAACGCGCCGTGGCACCACATCCGAGCCTGAAGCCGCAGGCGTTCTTGCGCCGCATGGTAACGGCCATGTTGCCGCTCGGGAAGGGTATCGTGCTCGATCCTTTTGCCGGCTGCGGCACGACCCTTGCGGCCTGCGAAGCGCTTGGCGTGGAGGGTATCGGGATCGAGATCGACGGCCACTATTTCCGTCTGGCAGAAACCGCCGTTCCACGGCTCGCCGCGCTGGATGTAAGCGCATGAAGCTCTTCGAATGCGTGCCGAACATTTCCGAGGGCCGCGACGTCGCGATCGTCGACGCCTGCGCCGCGGCGATTGTGGCGGCCGGGGCGGTACTGGCGCACCGCACCAGCGATCCCGATCACCATCGTAGCGTGCTGACCTATTTCGGCGATGCAACGACGGCCGTAAACGCCGCGCTTGCGCTGGCGCGGATAACCGCAACGCGGATCGACCTGCGCTCGCACGCCGGCGAACATCCTCGGATCGGCGCACTCGACGTGTTGCCCTTCGTGCCGCTTGGAACGGCAACGATGGACGACGCCGTCGCCGTCGCACGCGACGCAGCGGCGCGCATCTGGCAGGAAACCGGAGTCCCATCGTATTTTTATGGCGCCGCCGCGACGCGCGAGGAACATCGGCAGTTGCCGGGCGTGCGCAGCGGCGGGTTCGAAGGACTCGCGACGCGCGCTCAGCGTGGAGTACGGCCTGACGTTGGGGACATCGAGTTCCATCCGGGTGCAGGCGCGATCGCGATCGGTGCGCGGCCTTTGCTGATCGCGTTCAATGTCGTCCTAGGCACCGGCGAGGTTGCGGTCGCGCGCAAGATTGCACGGGTGATTCGCGAGTCGACCGGCGGTTTACGAAGCCTGCGTGCGCTCGGCATTGCGCTCGGCAGCGAACGCTCGCAAGTCTCGTGCAACATCACCGACGCGGACGCGCTGCCGCTCGACCGGCTCTTCGACCTCGTTCAGAGGCTCGCGCAACGGTTCGGAGTCGCGGTGATTGAAAGCGAGCTCATCGGTCTACTGCCAAGGCAAGCCGCCGCGCGCGTCGTCGCGCGCAGGTTCGGCATGCGCGAGGGGAGCATCGCGCCGCCGCCGTAGCGCGACCTGCTATGGCCGCCAGCACGACGTCCTCCATTGAAACGACGAATCCCGCAACCGGCGAACGGCTCGCCCGCTACGACGCGCACGATCGCGTGCAGGTCGACGCGCTGCTCAACTCGGCAGACGAAACCTTCACGCATTGGCGCGAACGGCCCATCGCGGCACGTGCGGAAAAGATGCGGCGCCTCGCTGAACATTTGCGAACGAATCGCGACCGCATCGCTCCCCTCGCCAGCGTTGAAATGGGGAAGCCGGTTACGGAAGCCGAGGCCGAGGTCGAAAAATGTGCGTGGAACTGTGACTATTATGCCGAGCATGCGGGGCGGTTCCTCGCCGACGAGCGCGTTACGAGTACCGCAACGCACAGTTACGTCGCCTTCCGCCCACTCGGCGTCGTCCTCGCGATCATGCCCTGGAACTTCCCGTTTTGGCAGGTGTTCCGGTTTGCGGCGCCCGCCCTCATGGCCGGAAACGTCGCGGTGTTGAAGCACGCCGCCAACGTCACGGAGTGCGCGCTCGAGATCGAGCGCGCTTTTTATGCCGCAGGCTTCCCGGAAGGCGCCTTCGCGACGTTGCTCGTGCCGAGTCGCGAGATGGAAGAGATCGTTGCCGATCCGCGCGTCGCTGCGGTCACCCTCACCGGCAGCGGCCCCGCCGGTTCGTCGGTCGCCGCAACGGCGGGCAAACATCTGAAGAAAACGGTACTCGAGCTCGGCGGTTCGGATGCATTCATCGTCCTCGCGGACGCGGACGTCGACGCGGCCGCCGCGATGGCGGTCAAAGCGCGTTTTCAGAACGCCGGACAAAGCTGCATCGCGGCCAAGCGGTTCATCGTGGTCGATCGCGTGCACGACGCTTTCGTGCAGGCGTTCGTGCATGGAACGCAGGCGCTCCGGATCGGTGATCCGCTGGATCGAGAAACGCAGATCGGCCCGCTCGCACGTCGGGATTTGCGCGATGCGCTCGAGCGCCAAGTCCGCGAGTCGGTGGCGCAAGGGGCGCGCGTCGCGCTCGGTGGCGCCGCGATCGACGGACCGGGAGCGTATTATGCGCCAACGATCGTCACGGAGGTGACTGCCGCGATGCCGCTGTTTCGTGAAGAAACGTTCGGCCCCGTCGCGGCCGTCGTTCGGGCACGCGACGTCGAGCATGCGGTCGAGTTGGCGAATGACTCGGAGTTCGGGCTCGGCGGCAACGTGTGGACGCAGAACATCGAGCTGGCGCGCGAGCTTGCGTCGCGCCTCGAATCCGGAAACGTCTTCATCAACGGGATGACGGCCTCCGACCCGCGGCTGCCGTTCGGCGGCGTGAAGCACAGCGGCTACGGCCGCGAACTGTCGTCGTTTGGGATCCGGGAATTCGTCAACATTCAAACGGTGTGGATCGGTCCGCCGAAAACTGCTCAGGGCGGTGCCGCGGTCGAATAGGCAGCGATCTGCGAGCGTCCTTGTCCGACGTTAGCCTTTATGGACGCTCGCCCGTCCGAGCGCCGCGCGAAACGCGGCCAAGTCACGCTCGCTGAAGAGCACAAAGGTGATCCGTTCGAGCGTCGTCTCACCGAGCGCGTGACCGCGCGCCGTCGACAGGGCGATGTCGGCGGCTTCGTCGATCGGATAACCGTATGCGCCGGTCCCGAGCGAAGGAAACGCGATGGTCCGCAAGCCCAGCTTGCACGCAACGTCGAGCGCCGTCCCGTACGCGGAACGCAACAATTCGCCGTCGCGCGGCCGCCCGGCATAGCGTGGCGCGACCGCGTGAATGACGTAGCGTGACGGTAAGTTCCCTGCGCCGGTAAGGACGGCGCCTCCGGTCTTGCAGGCGCCGATGCGCCGGCATTCCTCCATGATACTGGGGCCGCCCGCGCGATGGATCGCTCCGTCGACGCCTCCACCGCCTGCCAGATGGGCGTTTGCAGCGTTGACGATGGCCTCGGCGTGGACTCGCGTGATGTCGCCGGGCTCCAGCGCGATGGTCGTTGCACCGATACGCAGCTCATCCATCGACCGGTACTACGAAACTGAGGCGATGCAGCGTTTCACGCCGGTGCAACGAGCGCGGCGAGTGAGGCGATGCGGCGATACCCTTCGGAAATCTGGTCCAGCGGTGAGACGAAACTGGTTCGGATCCAGCCCTCCATCGACGCGGCGAAGACGCTGCCTGGAACGGCGATGACGTCGTGCTCGTCGATGAGGTCATGGCAAAAGGCGAGCGAGTCGGCTGCGTGCACGTTCAGGCACAGATAAAAGGCGCCCTCCGGTACAACGAAGTCGAAGCGGGCCTCGCGCGCCAGCTCGACGACGGCCTCGCGCTGTGCTGCGTACCACTCCCGCTGCGCCGGGAGCGCACCGGTCCGGAAAATCTCGATCGCGACACGTTGCGCAAACGTGCTCGCGCACGACGTTGTCCAGCCGTGCATCTTGACGATCGCCGGCATCACCTCGGCCGGCCCGATCGCCCACCCCAAGCGCAGCCCCGTGAGCGCGTTGCTTTTCGAAAGCGAGTTGACGGCGATCGTCCACGGGTACACGTTGCCGAATGCGCCGAGGTCGTCCACGTAGCGTTGCTCGCGATAGATTTCGTCGTGCAAGACGTAGACCGGCGGACCACTCCGGCGTCCCAGGTCGCCGGCGATGCGCCGCACCGACTCGGTGCCGATGATTCGTCCCGTCGGGTTGCAAGGGGAACACAACACCAGCATCCGCGTTTTGGGTCCAATCGACGCGATGATACGCTCAGCATCGAACGCAAAATCGTCTTCCGGCTCGAGCACGACGCGCCGCACCGGGATCCCTTCGATCTCCGCGATCTTGCCGTACACGGGAAACGCCGGTTCGACGAGCAGTACTTCGTCGTGCGCGGGATCGAGCAGCGTTTTCATGGCGACGTACACCGCTTCTTGCGAGCCCGTCGTGATGCACACGTTTTCGGCGCGGTTCAGCGCCGGATACGCATAGTGCTCCGCGATCGCAGCACGCAACTCCGGCTCGCCTGCATTCGACGAATACCGGCAACCGTGCTGCGCGACCCAGCGGCTGGCGGCTTCGAAGTGGGCGACGTCGGGACGCAGCGTGGGCTCACCCATGCCGAGGTCGATCGAACGTTGGCCGCGCCGCGCGTGCAGAGCGCGAATCGTCGAACCCCCGACGGCCGAAACCCGAGGGTTTATCGAAACGCGGCGCGTCATACCGCTACCCCGTAATCGCGCAGGGCACGTTCGAGCGATGTCTTTCGGTCGGTAGAGAGCGTTCGTTCACCAATCACGAGCGCGCACGGCGTGCCGAACTCGCCCGCGGCAAAGCGCTTCGGCAGGGTGCCGGGGATCACGACGCTCCGCGCTTCGACGGCGCCTCGGGTCGTTGCCGGCGAGTCACCCCGGACATCCACGATGGGCGTTGACGCGGTAAGGACGACTCCCGCACCGAGTACCGCTTCCTTGCCGACTCGTACGCCCTCGACCACGACGCACCGCGAGCCGATGAAGGCTCCGTCTTCCACGATCACCGGTTGGGCTTGCGGCGGTTCCAACACGCCACCGATGCCGACGCCCCCGGAAATGTGCACGTGCTTGCCGATTTGCGCGCACGAGCCAACCGTGGCCCACGTGTCGACCATCGTTCCCTCGTCGACGTACGCCCCGATGTTGACGAAGCTCGGCATCATGATGACGCCTCGCCCTAAAAACGCGCCATACCGGGCGACGCCCGGTGGCACGCAGCGTGCACCTAAGGCGGCATAGTTTCGCTTCGTCGGAACTTTATCGAAGTACGAGGGTGGTGATCCACGGCTCAGAGTCGCGGATCCACCGGACGTTCCGACCGGCACGCTGTCGCAGCGCTGAAAGTAAAGGAGGATGGCCTGCTTCACCCAAGCATGGGTGACCCACGTGGCGCCGTTCGGCTCGCAAACGCGTAAAGTTCCCTCGTCGAGCGCGGCGATGACCTCGTCAAGCGCCGTACCCCGCTGGTCCCGGATACCCGCGGGATCTCGGATCAGCGCCTCGATGCGCTGTTGTAAGGGCCGCCACTCCATGTCGCTCGTCTTGGGGATAACCTTTGGTGAACTCCTCCGCCTCGCCGGCTACGAAAGAGGTCTCGGTGCCGAACTCTCCTGATCAAGAAAAGCGCATCAACGCCATTCGTTTTCTTGCGGTCGACGCCGTCCAGAAAGCGAACTCCGGTCATCCCGGTTTGCCGCTCGGCGCGGCAGCAATGGCGTACGCGCTGTGGACGCGACATCTCCGTTACGATCCCGCCGATCCGCACTGGTTCGACCGGGATCGCTTTATCCTCAGCGCCGGCCATGGCTCGATGCTGTTGTACGCGCTGCTCTATTTGACGGGCTACGACGTGACGCTCGACGATCTCAAAGCGTTCCGTCAGTTCGAGAGCAAGACGCCGGGACACCCCGAAGTCAACCACACGCCTGGCGTGGAGGCGACGACCGGTCCGCTCGGACAAGGGATTTCCAACGCCGTCGGTTTCGCGATCGCGGAAGCACACTTGGCCGCCACCTACAATGGCGAGCAGCGGATCGTCGACCATCAGACCTACGTGATCGCGAGCGACGGCGATCTCATGGAAGGCGTTTCCGGTGAATCCGCGTCACTGGCCGGCCACTTGGAACTGGGAAAGCTCATCGTCCTGTACGACGACAACCACGTGTCCCTCGCCGGTCCAACGTCGGTAACGTTCACGGAGGATATCGCCAAACGTTACGAGGCGTACGGTTGGCACACCCAAACGATCGAGATAGAGCACGGAAACGACGTCGACGCGATCGACCGCGCCATTGCCGCGGCGAAAAACGAAACGTCGCGGCCATCGATCGTTCTCGTTCGTACGCACATCGGTTTTGGCTCGCCGAGACAAGACACGTACCAGGCACACGGTGAGCCGCTCGGTCCCGACAACGTTGCCAAGACGAAGGCGTCGCTGGGGTGGCCACTGGAGCCGGCGTTTTACGTCCCCGATGACGTTCTGGGGTGGTGGCGCGAGCAGGGAAAGCGCGGCGCCGAACTTCGCGGCGGCTGGAATGAAACGTACGCAGCGTGGACTCGCGCAAACCCGGGACTCGCGCGGGAACTCGACCGCATGCGAGCCGGTCGACTTCCCGACGATCTTCCGTGGCCCAGCTTCAACGCCGAAAACGGGGCGGTCGCGACCCGCGACGCCGGCGGTACGGTGATGAACGCGATAGCAAAGGCGCTCCCGGAACTGGTCGGTGGCTCCGCGGATTTGGATCCTTCGACGAAAACCTATCTCAAGGGGCTCGGTGATTTCGAACCGGGGACCTATGCCGGGCGAAACATCCATTTTGGGGTGCGCGAGCACGCGATGGCCGCCATCGCCAACGGCATCGCGCTGCACGGCCCGCTTCTTCCGTTCACCGCGACGTTTTTCAATTTCTTGGATTACATGAAGCCCGCGGTGCGGCTCGCAGCGCTGAGCAGGTTGCGCGTCATCGAAATCTATACGCACGATTCCATCTTCTTAGGTGAAGATGGTCCGACGCATCAGCCGGTGGAACAGTTAGCGACGCTGCGCGCCACGCCGAACATTGCCGTTATCCGGCCGGCTGACGCCGTCGAAACGGGCGAAGCGTGGAAGTGTGCGGTCGCCTCGGAGGGAGAACCGGTGGCGCTCATCTTGACGCGTCAAAAGGTTCCCTTCCTCGGAACGCGTGAGGCGCCGGTGTGGCGCGGCGCCTACGTGTTGCGCGACCCCGACGGCGGGGGGCTTCCCGACCTCATTCTCATCGCGACTGGTTCTGAGGTTGCGCTTGCGGTTGAGGCGGCCGAGCGTCTCGCGAAGGATGGAACGACGGTGCGCGTGGTCTCCATGCCGTGCTGGGAGTACTTCGAGGCGCAGGACGAGGGCTACCGGGACAGCGTGCTGCCACCGTCCGTGCGTGCACGGGTTTCCATAGAAGCCGGGGCGACGTTCGGCTGGGAGCGCTGGATTGGCGATCGCGGGGTCGCCATCGGAGTCGACCGCTACGGCGCATCCGCGCCGGCCGCGGCGATCGCGAAGGCCTTCGGCTTCACCGCTGAAGGGGTCGCCGAAGTTGCGAGCGGGCTGCTCGCGAAAGCCTAAACCATTGACGCCGACACAGGAGACACGCGTGAACACCCAACTGCAGCAACTGCTCGACGCCGGCCAGAGCGTTTGGCTCGACAACATCCGGCGCAGCATGTTTGCGTCGGGAGAGTTGCGCTCGCTCATCGATCTCGGTTTACACGGCATGACGTCGAATCCGACGATCTTCGATAAGGCGATCGGTAGCGGCACCGATTACGACGACCAATTGCGCGAACTCGTCAGCGAGTCGGATCTGAACATCGTGTTCGAGGCGCTCGCCATCGCCGATATCCGCAGCGCATGCGATGAGTTCCGTTCCGTCTACGACGCGGCGGATGGACACGACGGGTTCGTCAGCCTCGAGGTTTCACCGCTGCTTGCCAATGACACAGACGGAACGATTGCAGCGGCTCAACGGTTGTGGAAGGCCGTCGATCGGCCCAACCTCATGGTGAAGATCCCCGGAACGCCGGCGGGCGTTCCCGCGATTGCAGCGTCGATCGCGGCCGGCATCAACATCAACGTCACGCTGCTCTTCTCGCTCGAAGCGTACGAAGCGCAGGCAGAGGCATACCTGCAAGGGATGGAACGCCGGATCGCGCAAGGCCTTCCCGTCGACCGTATCGCTTCGGTCGCGAGCGTTTTCGTCAGCCGCATCGATACCGCGGTCGACAAGCTGCTCGAGGGCAAGATTGCGAAGGGTGAACCGCTCCAGGGTCTGCTCGGTAAGACCGGTATCGCGAACCTCAAGTTAATCTACGAACGCTTCAAGAAATTGTGTGGCGGCGAACGCTACGCCGCGATCCTCGCCAAGGGCGCTCGCGTACAGCGGCCGCTGTGGGCGAGCACCAGCACGAAAAACCCCGGCTATCCGGAACTGATGTACGTTGAAAATGTCGTCGGTCGCGACACCGTCAACACGATGCCGCCGGCGACGCTCGACGCACTGATGGCGCGAGGACGGGTAACCCCCGGCACCGTGGAAGCGGACCTTGCAGGCGCGCACGCCGTGATCGACGCGCTCGCCAAGGCACAGATTTCTCTGTACGACGTCACCCAGAAGCTGCAAGTGGACGGCGTCAAGGCTTTCGCCGATTCCTACAACGCAATGTTAGAGTCAATCGAACAAAAGCAAGCACAGCTTCGCGGAGGCGGAGCGGGACGTATCGCGGTCAACGCCGGTGCCGCGCAAGGCACGATCGACCCAGCGATAGAGCGCTTAACCGGCGACGGCTTCCTCCAGAAGCTCTGGAAAAAAGACCCCGCTCCGTGGACGAACGCGCCCGAACATCAGGCGATCATCCGGCACGCCTTGGGATGGCTCGACTTCCCGCAGCGCGTGTTAGAAGGCGTCGATGAATTACTCGCGTTCGCGAAAGAGACGGCCAAAGATTTCGATCACGCCGTCGTCCTCGGGATGGGGGGTAGCTCGCTCGCCCCTGATGTGCTGCGGCGTACCTTTGGTCACACGCGCGGCTTTCCGCTGCTGCACGTGCTCGATTCGAGCGATCCCGTACAAATCAAAGACCTGGAAGACCACCTCGATCTGGCTCGCACCCTTTTCATCGTCTCCTCAAAGAGCGGGACGACGACGGAGCCGCAAGCGTTTTTCCGCTACTTCTACGACCGCGTAGCGAAGGTCGTCGGCGCCGACCGGGCGGGCCGTCACTTCATCGCCATCACCGATCCTGGAACACTTCTCGAACGCGAGGCGAACGAAACCGGATTTTGCCGGACGTTTCTCAACGATCCGGATATCGGGGGACGGTATTCCGCTCTTTCCTACTTCGGGATGGTCCCCGCGGCGATCGCCGGATACGACATCGACCGGCTGCTCCATCGCGGTCTCGGCGGATTGCACGCAAGTGGAAGTTCCGCTTCGGTGCAGCAGTCCGGCGCTGTTCGCTTCGGTGCGACGATCGGCACGCTCGCCAAAGCTGGCCGCGACAAACTGACCATCGTCTGCCATCCGCTCATCGAATCGTTCGGCACATGGTGCGAGCAGCTCGTCGCGGAAAGCACCGGCAAATCGGGCACGGGAATCGTCCCCATTGAAGGCGAGCCCCTCACCGTACCCGAGCACTACGGTCAGGATCGCGTGTTCGTGTACGTGGGCCAAGGGTTGCCGGACGAGCACGTCGAGGGCGATATGGACGGCTCTGCGATCGAGACGCGTTTAGAATTGCTCGAAGGGGCCGGACATCCCACCGTACGTCTTTCCATGCGGGACCTCAGCGACATCGGTGAACAATTTGCCATTTGGGAGATCGCAACCGCGGCTGCCGGCGCGGTTCTCGGTATCGACGCCTTCGATCAACCGAACGTTCAGGAATCGAAGGATAATACCAAACGCCTGTTGGCGGAGTTCGCAAAAAGCGGCCGGCTGCCGGAGCCAGAGCCCGTCCTCGAGACGCAGGTCGCACGAATCATCCCGCTGGCCGGCTCACACGATCTCTCGCTCGGAACGGAACTCTCGTCGGCGCTCGGCGCGCTGTTTTCACAAGCGCGAGCCGGCGACTACGTTGCGATCACGGCGTACCTCGCGATGAATTCCGATCACGAACTGCAACTGCGGGAAGCGCGGGTGGCAATTCGCAACGCGTTGCGGGTCGCGACCACCGTCGGTTTTGGCCCACGCTTTCTGCATTCCACGGGACAATTGCACAAGGGAGGCCCGCCAACGGGGATTTTCCTGCAGTTGACGACGGATGCACCCTTCGACCTCCCGGTGCCCGGGATGGTAGGCTTTCGCACCTTGGAGCGCGCGCAGGCCCTCGGTGATTTCGAGTCACTCGATAGTCGCAAGCGTCGCGGCCTTCGCCTGCATCTTGCCGCGCCGCTCGACACGTCGCTGGAGCGCTTGATCGAAGCAGTCGACGACGCCGTTGGCGCAACGGCGTAACCAACACACCGTCGCGGGGGACAGCATGCAAATCGGAATGATCGGGCTCGGTCGCATGGGCGCCAATATGACGACGCGGCTCTTGCGCGGCGGTCATTCCGTCGTAGTCTACGACCGCAGTCCCGAGGCTGTGGCACAGAGCGCGGCCGGAGGCGCCCAGGGCGCCGCGTCGCTGGAGGAGCTCGTCGGCAAGCTTCCGGCCCCACGGGCGGTCTGGATCATGGTTCCCGCCGGCAAGCCGACCGATGATACCGTACGCGAACTTCTCGGTTTGCTTTCGCGCGGCGACGCGATCATCGATGGCGGCAATTCCAACTACCGTGAATCGATAGCGCGCTGCGACGAAGCTAAGGAGCACGGCATCGCGTTTATCGACGCGGGAACGAGCGGCGGCATTTGGGGACTGGAAAACGGATACTGCCTCATGGTTGGCGGCGACGAAGCTGCGGTGAAGCGCTGCGAGCCGATTTTTGTTACGCTTGCCCCGCCGGATGGGTATGCGTACGTCGGCAAAAGCGGCGCCGGTCATTTCTCAAAGATGGTGCATAACGGAATCGAGTACGGCATGCTCGCCGCCTACGGCGAAGGATTTGAAGTGCTGGAGAAATCGCAATTCGATTACGATCTCCACCAACTCGCCAAGTTGTGGCTGCACGGCAGCGTCGTACGGTCGTGGCTGCTGGAGCTTGCCGAGATGGCGTTTCGCCGCGACCCGACCCTTTCGAAGATTCGCGGCTATGTGGACGACAGCGGTGAGGGACGCTGGACGGTGCAGGCGGCCATCGATGAGAACGTTCCCGCACCGGTCATCACGATGTCCCTCATCTCCCGTTTCGTGTCGCGTCAGGATGAGTCGTTCAGCGCCAAGGTCATCGCTGCGCTGCGAAACGAGTTCGGTGGACATGCGGTGAAGCTCGAAGACACCTCACGTTCAACGGAGGCCGCAGGGGCGACGCGATGAGCGCCCTCGGCACGGTGACGAGGCCCGCCTCCGATGGGGCAGCGAGCGCCTTAAACGTCCTGCGTGCCGGCCTCGAATCCAACCGCATCGCCGACCCCTGCAACATCGTCTTCTTCGGCGCGAGCGGCGATCTTGCGAACCGCATGTTGTTTCCGGCGATCTATAACTTGCGGCTCGAAGATATCTTGCCAACGAATTTCGGCGTCATCGGCTTTTCGAGAACGCCGGAAAACGACGACAGTTTCCGGGCCAACGTCAAGCAATCGATCGATACCTATTCTCGCTCCGGTCCGGCGCGCGATCCGCTGTGGAGCGACTTTGCGCGGCACCTGAGCTATGTCACCGGCGACTTCAGCGATTCGGCGGCCTTCGCCGACCTCAAGCGACGCCTCGAGGAAAACGACGAACACCTCGGGACCGCCGGGAACCGCCTGTTTTACCTGTCAACGCCGCCCCAAGTCTTCCCGAAGGTGGTTGCGGCGCTCGACGCTGCGAAGCTCGGACCGCGCGACAACGGACGAGGTTGGACCCGCATCATCGTCGAGAAGCCGTTTGGAACCGATCTCGACGGCGCACGCGCGCTCCAAGCGGAGATCGTCAAGGTCTTCGAGGAACGCCACGTCTATCGCATCGACCACTATCTCGGCAAAGAGCCGGTTCAAGATATCATGGCGCTGCGGTTCGCTAACGTCATCTTCGAGCCGATTTGGAACCGCCGGTACGTCGACTCCATTCAAATCACCGCCGCCGAAACCGTTGGAGTCGAAGGACGAGGCGGCTACTACGAAAACGCCGGTGCGCTCCGCGATATGATTCAGAATCACGTTCTGAACTTACTCGCGCTCGTCGCCATGGAGCCACCCGTTTCCGCCGGCGCCGACAGCATCCGCGATGAAAAGTTCAAAGTGCTCTCCGCCGTGCGCCTCATTGCGCCGGAACAGACCACAAAATTGACGGCGCGTGGACAATACGGCCCCGGGCTCATCGAAGGGAAGCCGGTGGTCGGCTATCGCGAGGAGCCGAGCGTCGATCCTCACTCGGACACCGAAACCTACGCCGCCGTCAAACTGCTGGTCGATAACTGGCGCTGGGCCGACGTCCCATTTTTCTTGCGCAGTGGAAAGCGGCTCGCTCACAAAAACTCCGAGATCGCCGTCCGGTTCCGGCAAATTCCGCATCGGCTGTTCGGAGAGACTGGGGACGCCATCGATCAAAACACGCTCGTGATGAAGATTCAGCCGGACGAAGGCGTGCAGATTCGCTTCAATGCGAAGGTCCCGGGTCCGAAGATGCACATTCGGGCCGTGACGATGGATTTCAACTACGGCACCGGATTCGGCACGGTTTCCGCACCCGCGTACGAACGGCTCATCGGCGACGCCATGCGCGGCGACGCCACGCTGTTCACCCGCTGGGATGCCGTCGAGCGCGCTTGGCAAATCGTGATGCCGGTTCTGAACGGTTGGCGGGACACGCCCGCACCCGAGTTTCCGAACTACCTCGCGGGTGGTCAGGGACCGCGGACCTCGGACGCGATGCTCATCGCGGACGGTCGAGAGTGGCGCCGCATATGACCACGTCGATCGACGACCTTTCCGCGATCCACGAGATCCTGCGCCAGCGCGCGAATGCCCCCACGTCGGAGGAAGTGGGTCCGTGCGTTGCGACGCTGAACCTGCTCGTCTTCATCGACGACGCCGACTATCGCGAGTGGGTGCTCGAACGGGCCGAACGGATGACGGAGAAACATCCCTCCCGTCTCATCGTCCTCGATGCGACGCGCGACGACGGAAGTGCCGACGTCAGCACGACGCGCGGCGATGGCTGTACGGTGCTGAGTCAGCGCATCATGCTCGACGTCGGTGATATCGACCCGGCCGTCGCGGCCTCCATTGCGCGCGACTTACTCGTCAGTGATACGCACACGGTGCTCTGGTGGTCATCGGCGGCCGTCGCCGAGTCGGCGTTGCTCGAGGCTCTCTTTCCGCTCGTCCAAACGATTGTCGTCGACTCCTCCGGACCGAAGCGCGAGGATGCAGCAGTTCGCGAAGTGGCAAACTTCTTGCGCGCGCATCCGGGCGCGGTGCTCCGCGACCTCGCGTACATGCGGCTGTTGCCGTGGCAGGATATGATTGCGCAGTTTTTCGACGACCCCGCGCTGTTCCACGACTTGTTCTCGCTGCGCCGTTTGGAGATTGCGGCCGGCTCGGAAGCAGAGACGGTTTATCTCGCGGGCTGGCTGGCGAGCCGGCTCAGTTGGCACGTGGGTGAGGGGCACACGTTCATCGCGCGCGACGGCGGCACCGTTACCTTCGCGCCGTCACGATCCGGCGAGAGGAGGCGCGTCATGCGGGTAGCACTCGGCACCGGAGCGTCGACGTACGCCGCGACCCTCAGTGATGATCCGACGGTGGTGTGTCTTTCCGTGGAAGGCGCAAAGGCGAAACCGTGCTGGTACACCCCGCTCCAGAGCGTCGATACGATGTCGCTCGTCGAGCGCGCGACGATGCATCAGGAGCGCGATCTCATTTTCGAGCAAACGGTCGAAACGGTCTGCGGGCTTCTCGACTGCGCGTCGCAATGAACGTCGTGCGCCCGACGGTGCGCGAACGGAGCGTGATTCGGGTCGCTGCGACGGATGCGGAGCTTGCTGGCGAGGTCGCCGCGTACGTTGCAAGCGCCGCGACGACCGCCATCGCGGCGCGCGGCCGCTTTACCATCGCGCTAGCGGGAGGAAACACGCCCAAGGCGATCTACGCGACGCTCGCAGCGCCGCCGTATGCGGTGTCGGTCGATTGGCGCCGCGTGCTCTTCTTCTTCGGCGACGAACGTTGTGTCGCGCCAGATGACCCCGACTCGAACTATGGGATGGCGGAGACGACGTTGCTCCGTCCGCTGCACATCGATCCGCACCAGATCTTCCGGATGCACGGCGAAGATGAACCGGCGCGCGCTGCCGCCGACTACGCCGAGACGTTGGTGCGCGAACTGGGCGACCCCCCGGTGTTCGATCTCATCATGCTAGGGATGGGACCAGACGGACATACCGCCTCGATCTTTCCTGGCTCTTCTCCCGTCACCGACGACGTACTGATCGTCAATGCGCCGTTCGTGCCGAAGGTTGGTTCGTACCGTCTGACGCTCACTCCACGTGCGATCAATGCGGCCCGGGAGGTGATCGTCGTGACCGCGGGTGAGGCAAAAGCCGAAGCGTTGTCTGCCGTTCTCGACGGTCCGTACGACCCCAACACCTATCCCGTGCAGATCGTCAATCCTTGCAGCGGTACGCTCTGCTGGTTCGTGGACCGCGCCGCGCTACAACTCGTCCAAAACCCCGTTTAGAGCTGCAGTTCGGGGCGGCAGCGCCGTGGCTTGGCGAGATCACCGACCGGGGTGACCGCAAAGCGGGATCCAGGCGGAATCGTGACATTCTTGCCCGCGTGAAAATAGTTGAACGCGCCGACGGCGACGCCCATAAAAGGGAGCGGGACTGCGCCGAAGATTCCGGGTGCGTTTCCGGTCGCGCCGCTGTGCACTTCATTGGAAGCTGCCGCGTCGATCGTCACCTCTAGCTGCTTGCCGTGAGGCAATGAAAAATACCGTGCTTCGAGCAACAGCTGTCCCGGCCGGCCGTGTGCTGCTGCGGCAACGACGAACTCCACGATGCCGTAACCGAGCGCGCCGCGCTCCACGCGGGGCCCTTGCGGCGTCAACACCGTGTCGATGGCGCGGAAACGGAAACGGTCACCGATCTTGGCCTTTCCGGAATCCAGAACATCGACGGTCTCAACGGGAATCGTCGCGCACGCCGGCAGCGTTTCCGAATCCCCAGCAGCACGCATGGCGCAAGCGAGAACGACTATTGAGAGCAGCGTTGCACGCATTGAGCCACGTCGCATCGTGATCTGTTCGCCGCGGCGGGGGAATCCCTTAGTGTGAACTTCCCAGCATGAGTTCGTAGGCAGCGTAAGCAGAAAATGGGGTCGAGCCATCGAGGCTGCGCCCAGCCGACGCGACGATCCCGTGATGTGCATCGTGAACGATGAGCACTCCCACGTTGAAGGCGGTCGAGGCGCGCGCACTGCGAGGCGCGGCACTCGCGTGAAACAGCTCCACGCCGAACGTCGTCGCACTCGACATCGCACGAAGCAGGGCCAAACCGCTGAACGTCTGATTCTGGCGGTGATCGCTCGAGTCTAACCACCGTCCTGCCCCGCCGTATGCAGTCCATCGCCCCCAACTCTTCTGCAGCCATAGCGGCAAGAACGTTTCCGTACCAGTCCTTTGGGCGCCACTCGCAACGCGCACCGAAGGATAGAACGCAACTTGCGGCAGCGCACGGGTTTCTTGAAGGAAGCGTAGCTTCGCGCCGATTTCCGTGGACCCGTAGCGATACGAAGCCGTCCGTGTAGCTGACCAGCCTGCTTCGAACGGAAACGTGATAGAAAACTGCACGTTCGGCATCAAGCCATAGTTGAACTCCGCGAATGGCACGGAGGCCGTTGCGCCGTCCACTGCGTGTTCATAGTCAGCGCCAAGATAGACTTCCCAGTGGCGGTATTCCGTGGGCTCGGGGTCATCCGTGGAAAATGGCGGCCCAGCCATCGCACCTTGGGTGCACGTGAGCCACAGAATAGACGTCAGGACGCTCAGCCAGAGACCGACGCGTAGCATGGCGCGTTACGGCAGTGGCAAGGGAGAAAGCGTCGCCGCTGGCGCGGGCGAGGGACGCGCTGGAAGCGTCGTGACCGGGACCGGTCCGGAACCAGCGGAGGTGATGGTAAAACCATTGCTGTCGAGAATCGTCCCGCTCACGCGGTCCAGTTCGACGACGGCCTTGTTGAGGTCGGTCTGCGCTTGCAGCTCGCGTCCTCGCTGCGTGGCAACATCGGTTTGTCGCTGCAAGACCAAGAACGTCGTGGAGGTGCCGGCGCGAAACTTACGTTGCTCGCTTGAATAGACGCGTTCCGCCGCAATGCGGCCGGCACGCGCTGCGACGAGACGTGAGCGCGCCGCTTGCAACGTTTGCAAGGCGTTGCGCGCTTCAAAAGCGATTCGCTGCACCAGTGCGGCCTGCTGCACGGTGAGCTGTTGTTGTTGTTCTTGCGCGACGGCAAAGTTCGCGCGAGCGGTACGGTTGCGCAATGGGACGCCAACCGTTACCGAGAGCGCCACGGCCGGAAGGCGGTTGGCGAGCAGGTTCGTCATCGCGGTACCCAAGCCACCGATGAACGCCGGCGGCGGAGACGGAAAGGTGACGTGCAAGGGAGGGATCTTGGCGCCGTGCATGTCGGCGTACGCGATGAGCTGATCGACGGACGTAAAGACGGGCCCGAACACCGAAAAAATCGGATTCGCGAGCAAACTCGCCGGCTCGCCCGCAAACCCGTTTGAGGTGTAGCCAAGGCTGACATCGACCTGAGGACGGGCTTGGTCGCGAGCGTACGCCAGCTCGACGTCATTCTGCCGGCGCTCTTCTGCCAGCTGCGCGACTTCAGGGCGATTGCGGAGGGCCGCCAAGAGCACGTCGCCGAGTGACGGCTCGCGCGGAAGATCCTTCGCAGGCGACGTCGGTACGAGGTTGGCCATCCAAATCGGGTCCGCGGGATCGGCAAGCATCGTTTGTTTCAATTGGTTCTGAAGGCGGGCCACATTTTGTAGCCCCGAGAGCACGTTGTCTTGATACACGCTCACCTGCGTGTTCGATTCCACCACCTCGACCGGCGCGGCCGCGCCGCGGCGCACGAGCCGCTCGTTGCTCTGCGCTTGGGCCTGCACTTGACGTAAGGCCTCTTCCTGAATCGCTACGTTACGCCAGGCGGCGACCAGATCCCAATATGTTTCGGCGACGCTCGTGATGGTGTTGGAGGCGGTGAGCGCCGTCGAGTCACTGGCAGCGGCGGCATTGATCCGTGCCAGTTCCAGTTGCCGCCGCGCTTCCGTGAAGCGCCCGCGCAGGAGCGGCTGTGTGACGTTGAACGAAAGCGCGCTTTGGTAATACGGATTGAAGCCGTTGGCTGTATTGTTGGAACGGATCCCTTCCCCCGAATAGCCGACGGCAAATTGCGTTCCCGATTGCGTCTGACCCGAAAACGAACCGCTCAATCCACCGGTCGTTTGCGTGATGGGACCGCCTCCCGGCCCAGCCTGAAAGGGACTGAGCGGGGCCGTCACCTGGTACTGGTACGACGGCGTGACCGCAAACCGCACGTCGTACGCGCCTTCCGCGGCCACGATGCGGTAACCGGCGATTCGGCGGTTTTCTGCAGAGACGATGAGATCCGTGTTGCGCACCAGTGCCAGCGCAATCGCGTCGTTCAACGCGATACCGACGAACGGCTGCTGCGTCACGCCGACGATCGTACCGGTCGGAACGGTCGCCGCCGGCGCACGATATCCCGGTTCGACGGCAGGGACCGGCGGGAGAACGAGACCACGCGGAACCGGTGATGCGGGAGCCGGCGTCACCGTCGTGACCGGCGGCGTCACCGGAAATGGGGCTGGGACGGGCTGGGCGCCAAATCCGGGTATCGAGCAGCTCAAAAGCAGACCGGCCGCAAGCGGCACCGCAAGGTGCGCCGATACACGCGCACCGCGGAACTGCGTGCCCATCGCTTATTTCACTTTGATGGAGGTTTCGACCGACATCCCGGGCCGCAGCGCGTAACGCGCATCTGGTTCGATGAATCGGATACGGACCGGTAGACGCTGCGTGACCTTGACGAAGTTCCCCGACGCGTTCTGCGCCGGGACGAGCGAAAACGTGTTCTGCGACGCAGGCGAGATGTTGTCCACGTAACCGTGAAACTTCACCCCGCTGTACGCATCCACGTTGATGTCCACCGGCTGACCGACCCGGATGCGGCCCAACTGGGTTTCCTTGTAATTCGCCGTGATGTAGACGTCCCTGACGGGGACGATCGTCAACAGCGGCGTGCCCGGCGCGACCGTTTGTCCAATGTCGACGCTCTTCTGACCGACGTACCCGTCGATGGGCGAACGTATTTGCGTGTACGACAGATCGTTTTGCGCGAGATTGACGCTCGTTTGGGCGGTCGCCACTTGCGCACCGGCGGCCTGTGCGCTGGCTTGTTGCGCAGCGACGCGATTCGGCGACGCGCTTTCCGCGAGTTTGCCCTGCGCGGTCACGACGTTTCCCTGACTCGTCCCGATCGAAGACGAGGCGCCGCTCGCGGTAGACGCCTGCGCGGCGAGTTTTTGTCTTGCCGAGCTCACGTTGGCTTGCGCAGCGCCGACGTTGGCTTCCGTTTGGGCGTAATTCGAGCTCGCCGCTTTTTCGGCTGCACGCGCAGAATCGAGCTGCGAACGTGCGATGTCGCCCGTGGAAACGAGCGATGACGTACGGGCAAGATCGGCCTGAGCCTTGCGCAGGTTTTGAAGTGCTCCCGGCACGGCCGACTGCGCGGCGCGCAACTGCGCTTCGGCATCAGCGACGCCGGCCGACGCCACGCCAACTTGCTGCTGCGCCGCTTGCGCCTGCTCTCCCGCGCTCGCGACGCCGGCTTGCGCCGATTCGATCGCACCACGGCTTTGCTGGTTTTGCGCGGCCTGCTCGTCACGCGTCAGCGCGACGTTCGCTTGCGCCGCATTTTCCTGCGCACGGTAGGCGTTTCTCGTTGCCAGCGCGTTCTCGAGCCGCGCGCGCTCGTCACGATCGTCCAATTGAATGAGCAGTTGACCCTTGTGGACGTACTGGTTGGTATCGACCAAGACCCGGTCGACGCGTTCGGTGATTTTGCTTGTCACCTGGATTTGGTTCGCATCGATTTTCGCATCGTCCGTGGTTTCATGCGAGCTGGCGTAGGCGAAATAGCGCACGGCCGCGATCAGCGCCGCAAGCACGGCGATCGCCACGACGACGATCACGACCGTGCGGACGACGGGCGGGCGTTTCGTGGCTTCTCGTTCCGTGCGCGGTGGAGCCGCAGCGGGTTGCGCTCGCGGCGGCGGTGGTGCCGTCGTCGTTTGCCCGCGCTCCATTAGCGGGGGAGCGCACCTCTCAAGAACAGTTCGACGCACTGAGCGACGAAGCGCGTCCGTTCGGGCGGCTGATCCGCGACGTTCCAGATCCGGCGTCCCATAACGTACGAGAACCAGAACGACATGAAACTGCGGGCGAGCATGTCGGGGTCTCCCACGAGTTCGCCGGCAGCGATGCGGCCTTTCATATAGTCGCTGAGGACGCAGAGCGCTCCCATCGGCCCGCGCCAGGTCATCGCGCTCCCGTCCGGATCAGTTACCTGTTCCGCGAGACCGACGCGAATCAGATCTTCCTTACGTTTGATGCTCTCGATCGCGCCGTGCCCGAGCGCGCAGAGCTGCTCTCGAATGGGGCCGCGCAGAGCCGCGATCGATTCGCGCATTCTGTCCTGCGACTCGCAGTGTCGCTCCAGCATCGCGTGCAAGAGCGCCTGTTTCGTCCCGAAATGACGAAAGACGGTCGCCTCGTTGACGCCTGCACGGTCGGCGACTTCGCGCGTCGTCGTGCCCCGGCTCCCTTTCAGCGCGAACAGGTCACGCGCGGCCGCCAGAATCCGCTCGTGCGTATCGTCGGATGCCTTCGGTGCGCCCTCGTAGAGCTTCACTTGCCGCGGTTCTTCACAAAGACGGCGTCATCGATCGCCACGTTCGTGCGGTAGTCGTCGTACCGTGCGTCGGCGACGGCATGCACGTAAGGAATATGAATCACCGCATGCTGCGCGACGGGGACGCTCCAGGAACCTGCATGCGCAAACTGCTGCGTCATGGTAATGGCACCGCCGTTGTAGTAATGCCATTCCATCTGATCGATGCGCCACGCCCCCTCGTCGATCGCAACATCCTCGTGGTCGATCATGCCGCGAACTTTTTGGACGAGCCGCAGCACGGTATCCGTATGTCCGTCGACGGTTCTTTCCCCAATCACCGTCATGTTGAAGCGGCGGGGCCAGCTGGTAGGATCGCCGATATCCGCGTAGAGGCGATCGAACCCTTTGGCATAGCTAGGAATCCGATCGAACACGACCTCGTAGTTGTCGGGGCGCTTGAAGTAACTGCTCCCTTCCAGGCGCGGCGCGAGGAACGGGAAGCTTTGCATGTGGACGGCGACGTGCACGCGGGCTTGATAGGACTGGAGAGACGGGTTCGCGGCGACGACGTGAGCGACGATCGCGTCCGGCGCGACCGTGCCTTGTGCGGCCCCTCGGAGGGCCAGACCGACGACGAGCCCGAGACACACGACGGTGGCCGTTACCAGTCGTGAACGGCGGATCGTTTGGTTGGGCGGTGCGCCGGTCTCCGGCGGGATGAACTCCGCCGGCGGAGCCTCGATGCGAAATACTTTGTCGAGCGCCGTGACGCGCAAGGTATCGAGCAGCTTAGGACGCGTCACGCCCAACACGAGTTCCCCGCCGAGTTCTCGTACCTCTCGGAGCGTCGCGATGAGCGCTGCAATCACCGGTGAATCCAAGTACGGAAGGGCATCGAGATCGACGGTGTAGCGTGGCGCGCCGGACTGGATTGCGGCGACCGCCGCGCCACGCAGCTCGACAGCGACCGCTGGAACGAAGGGTGGGACGAGCCGAAAGACGTTAGCTGGGGCAGCGGAGTCCTTCACCGGAACAGTCCTTTCAAACCGAAGAAGAGGAACGGAAACGCGAGTGAGCACTTGCACGCAGAGCGTAACATGGGCACGTCATTCGTGCAAGTACCTGCTTGCAAATCTGCCCGAAAGAACGTGCGAGGAAGCATCGTAGACGTGGCCCGGTGGTGAAGGGCGGTACCCTCACGGCCGGGCGGAGCCCAGAAACGGTGCTGCGGCGACTCGCCGAGGACGCGGGGCTCACGTCCCCTTCCCTCGTCCTCAAACGGCTCATCGCCGGCTCGCCTTGGACCCACGTCGCAGGACGGCGGCCGCTCTACCCGGCGAGCATGATCAAGGTGCCGCTCGCCGCAGCGATACTCGCAAGCGGTCTGCCGTTGGAATCGACCGCAGCCGTTTCGCAGCCAAACATGACCGTGAACGACCTCGATTCTCCGCTCGTCCCTGGCTACGAGGCAAGCATCGCGGAGCTGCTCGAACTCATGATCACGCGGTCCGACAACGTCGCAACCAACGTGCTCATCGACCGCCTCGGCAGGGACCATGCGACGGCCCTCGTGCGTCTCTTGGGCCTACGCCGAACGGCGATCCGTCGCAAACTTTCGGGCGCGCTTCCCCTCATCGATGATCCCGAGGCGACGGGCCGCAACTCGCATCCCGCTGCCGACGCGGCGGCGCTCTTCGCCGCAATCGCGCAACGCGCCATTCCAGGCGCGGCTTTGCTCTTGGAGATGTTGGGACGCCAACGCTGGAACGAGAAGCTGGCGCGCGGCCTGCAGCCTGGCGACCGATTTTGTCACAAGACCGGGGACACGGATGAGGTGACCCACGATGGAGGCATCCTCGAGACTGCGCAGGGACGCCGCTACGTCTTGGTTGTCTACACCGCGCTGCCGTCATCCCCGCAGGGCGACGCGCGCTTCGTCCAATTCATGGACGCGCTGCGGCCCCTGCTCTAAGGGGTCATTGTCCCTTCCAGTCCGTGAACGGCTGGGGCCGATGGTACGGACTTCCCGCCTCGAGAACGATATCCGTGTGCTGCGCCAGCTCGATTCTGCGCGGATCTCCTTTATACGGGGCCCCATTGACGAAGATGTGCAGGTCGCCCTTGCGCACCTTCGTGCCGGCGACGTTGTTCCGCGTTAGGGCCTCGCCCCACACATCGAAAAACTGTCCCAACGTGAACGTGCGAAAGACCGGCGATTCGACGTGGATGATGCCGTCGTCGGTGTGCGTGTGGAGCCAATAGAGGCATTGTGCAACCAGCGGACGGCCAACGTCGGGTGGAACCCCGACGGGTTTGCCGTGTGCAAAGATCGCGAGGTGTTGATGAATGTGAAAGACGGCACCCTCGGCCTGATCACAGCGGATGCCGTCGACCGGAGTTCCCGCCGGGGTAGCAGCCAATGCGGGAGCACCAGCCGGCCATCGGGCGGTGAGCAGAAGCGTTAGTGCGATCGCGGTAAGCGAAAACCGAACGAACAAGATCACGGCCCTCTAACGTGCGAACAAGCCTGTGGAGTTCGGCGAATAGCTGAGTTTTCTTGTGGATAGGCTGTGAAGAGCGGCGCTTGCCCCCTTGCGTCGTACTATCGTGTGCGCTACGCTACCGACACTTCAGCAATGAAGTGCGATGGACGTACCGTCGCGGCTGAATCTTCAGCCGGAAAACGAATCGTAGCCAGCGCGAGCGCATCGAGCGATCGATGTACGCGCGACTCCCCTTCGAAAAGGACGTCGTGAGCGGCTCTCGAGTTATCGAGAGCCGCCATCGCGTCTAACGTGAGTAGCGCGTCGCAATCGCTGCAACGAGGGACTTGGCTGCAGCGCGTACTTCGGGCGGCGCGGTCACTTCCGCCTCAGCACCCCAACGCAGCGTCCACCGCACCAGTTCGAGCGGATCTGCGACCTCATACGTGATGTCGACGCCGCCGTCGTTCGTTTCGACGAGCGAGCGCTCTTTGACGACGCGGTCGGCTTTCGCCGCGTTCGCAACGACTCGCGAAAAGCGGACGGTCACCCGCGTCGGTTCCTCCGCGTGCATGATTCCGCTGATGCTCTTGGCGGCGAAGGCTTCCAGGTCGAAATCGGCCGGACGAGCAAAGCGCCGCGCGCCGCTCCGGACGTTCGTCATGCCATCCAGCGCGAACACGCGCTTCGCGGAGCGCAGGTGATCGTAACCGACGAGGTAACCGCGGCCGCCCGAGACGACGAATCCGTAGGGATCGACGGTGCGCTCGGACGTGCGGCCCCGTTTATCGACGTACGAAAAGCGCACGGTGCGCGAATCACGTTGTGCGTTTTGAAGCAGCTCGAAGGCCGCGGCACGCGGCCCATCCAGCGCCATGCCGCTGACGTGGATGCGCACCGAAGGGTGCTCGGCCGCTGCGGAGGTGCGCCGGTCGGCGACCGCTACCAACTTCTGCGTCGCTTCGTCTACCGACGATGCGAGCTCTCCGCCCAAAC
This sequence comes from Vulcanimicrobiota bacterium, assembly GCA_019241305.1. Taxonomy (GTDB): domain Bacteria; phylum Vulcanimicrobiota; class Vulcanimicrobiia; order Vulcanimicrobiales; family Vulcanimicrobiaceae; genus JAFAXE01. Next base: position 11,021 of record JAFAXE010000203.1, on the reverse strand, counting down.
TCCGCGCAAGACCCCGCATCAAGAGAATTCCGAGAACCTCGCGCGCCGAAAGGTGAAGACGGCGCGGCGTGGCGCCTTCGGCAAAGCGATACGTTGCCGTGGCGCGATCGAACTCCCATTGAAAGCCTGCTTCCGCGAGGGTCGCGAGGTATCGGCGCAGCGTTCGCGTTCCGGGCGGAGACTCGGGGGAAACGCGGTGCTTGAGGGCCTCGAAGTCGTAGCGCCCTTCTTCGAGCGCAGCGAGTAGCCGCAGCAGGAGCACGATCTTCGGCTGCGCGGGCCGTGCCGCGGTTTGCCGTTGTGCGCTCACGCAGGCGTACTTCTTTGCGCATTCGCAAGGCCGAGCCGCACGATCGATTCCTCGCGCATCTTATACTTTTGAATCTTGCCCGTTACGGTCAATGGAAAAGCGTCGACCACGATGACATAGCGCGGAATCTTGTAGTGCGCGATGCGTCCTTCGCAGAACGCCCGCACGCTTGCCGCGTCGACCGTCGTCGCGTCTTTTGGCACGATCCACGCGCACAGTTCCTCGCCGTACTTTTCGTCCGGGACACCAACCACCGCGATGTCACGGATCGCGGGATGCAAATACAGAAATTCCTCGATCTCGCGAGGTGAAATATTTTCGCCGCCTCGAATCACGAGATCTTTGATCCGTCCGGTGATGGCGACATACCCGTCGTCGTCCATCGCGGCGGAATCGCCGGTGTGCATGAAACGGGCCGCATCGATGACCTGAGCGGTCGCTGCATCCGCGTTCCAGTATCCCAGCATCACGCTGTATCCTCGCGTGCACAGTTCCCCAGAAGTCCCGCGGGGGACGATGCGGCCTTCGGCATCGACGATTTTGATCTCGAGGTGCGGGTGAACGCGTCCCACCGTTGCGGTACGCTTGTCCACGGGATCGTCGACCGCGGTTTGCGTCGAGACCGGAGACGTTTCCGTCATGCCATAGCAGATCGTGACTTCCGGCATATGCATCTCGGACTGTACGCGGCGCATGACCTCGACGGGACAGGGCGCGCCGGCCATGATCCCGGTACGCAACGTCTGGAGATCGAACTCGGAGAACTCCGGCAGCGCAAGTTCAGCGATGAACATCGTTGGTACGCCATACAGCGACGTGCAGCGTTCCGACGAGACCGCTGCCAGCGTGGCGCGCGCATCGAACGTCGCGGCTGGAATGACCATCGCGGCGCCATGCGTGACGCAGGCGAGGTTGCCCAGCACCATGCCAAAACAATGATAGAACGGGACCGGAATGCAGACGCGGTCACTCTTCGTATAGCGGCAGGCTTCGCCGATGTAAAAGCCGTTGTTGAGAATGTTGTGATGCGACAGCGTCGCACCTTTGGGAAAGCCGGTCGTTCCAGAGGTGTACTGGATATTGATCGGTTCATCGAACTGCGTTTGCGCGAGGCGTCCGGCGAGCCGGCCAGGGTGAACGGAGGGCGCGGCGAGCTCCAACGTGTCCCGCCAGCGTAAGGCGCCTTCGAGCGGTGCAACAAGTTCTTCTTCTCCGATCAGCACGACATCGCGTAGTTGCGGCAGCGACGGACGCACCTCGCGCAGCATCTCGACGTACTCACTGCTCTTATAGCGGATCTCGCTCACGAGCACGGAGACCCCGCTCTGCTCCAGCGCGTACCCCAACTCGGCGGTGCGATACGCCGGATTGACGTTCACGAGGATGGCGCCGATCTTGGCGGTTGCAAACTGCGTGACCACCCACTCGACGTTGTTCGTCGACCAAATTCCGACGCGGTCGCCATGCTCGACACCGAGCGCCAACAGACCGCGTGCGAAGAGGTCGGTCGCCTCTTTCAGCTCCGCGTACGTGAGGCGCACGCGCTGAGGGAGAGAGACGACGGCGTCGCGGTTACCACACGCTGCAGCGATTCGGTCGAAATGGGCCCCGATCGTCTCGCCGATGAGCGGCGCCGAACTCGCCCCATGCGCATAGCTCAGCATCGAGCCGGGTTCTTCGGCGGCCGTTCCGGCCGCCATGCGCCTGGGGGATGCCATTCTCTTAATTAAATAGTTGACAGCGGCCCGGCACCGATGATACGGTGGCCGCATGGCACGGAAGAAGTCCCCCACGCTCACGGAGGCCGAGTACCGCCTGATGGACATCCTGTGGTCGAAGGGGCCGAGGACCGTCGGGGAGGTGGTCGACGCGGTTGGCGAGCCGCCGCTGGCCTACAACACGGTCCTCACGACGCTGCAAATCCTCGAGCAGAAGGGCTACGTCCGGCACAAGGCCAGCGGGCGAGCCTTCATCTATCGGCCCGCAATCGAACGTGAGGATGCGCAGCGCGACGTCGTCCAACACGTCGTCTCACGTTTCTTCAACAACTCACCGGGCGAGCTGGTCCTGAACCTCATCGAGTCTGAACAAGTCGACGCCTCCGAACTCGATCGTCTTCGCGATATCATCGACGCCGCGCGCCGGCCGGGACAAAGCGAGCGGCCGTGAATGTGTCGATCGTCGTCTTGACGGCACTCGTGGCGTCGGTTGCCGCCTCGGGCCTCCTCGTCGGCGGCGTCGTACTGCTGCTGCGACTGCGGACGTTCGACGCATCCACGCGTCACGCGCTCTGGCTGGCCACGATCGTCGCAATGGCATTACTGCCGCTCGCGGGGATCGGAGCCAGCATCGCGCGCCGCGTGCAACCCGGAAGCAGCATCGCCGCTGTTCTACCCGGCGCGGCGCACACGCTGCGTTCGCGCTCGGCCGCCTCCGACGTTCGTTCGCTGTCAGCGCCCAGCCGTCACCAAACCGCCATAACGAGTCACGCCGTACCACAGCGGACGCGAGGGACCACGGTCACGACGTCCCCGCAGACCGCGCTCGGAGCGCTTGGGAAGGTCGCATGGGCGGCATCCCTGATTGCGCTCGCAGCGCTGGCCGGCGTCGCGCTGACGGGACTCGTTCTGCTCGCGCTCAGCGTGGCCCAAATCGGAGCGGTGAAGCGCCGCTCCAGCCCGCTCGACGAAACGCTTTCTGGCGACCTGCCGTGGCTTACCGAAACGCATCGGGGCCGCGAAACGTATCTCCGGCTTTCATATGAGATCGAGGCGCCGGTCGCCATTGGATTCTCGCGGCCGGTCATCCTGATCCCCACCGAACTGGCGACCAAGAGCGGTCTTGCGGCGATCGAGGACCTCGTCATCCACGAACACGCCCATCTGCGCCGCTACGACGACTACACCAACCTGATTCAACGGGTCATCGAGCGCACGTTTTGGTTCAATCCGTTCGTGTGGTTCGCCGGACGCCGTATCGCGCTCGAGCGAGAAATCGCTGCGGACGACGCGGTTGTGGAGCGGACCAGCGACCGCACCCGCTACGCGGATCAGTTGTGGCGTTTAGCGCGCGAGATGCGGATGCCCGCCTATACGGTCGTGGCACCCGGCGCCCTGTTCACCCGTAAACAAATCTCGATCCGTATCGAAGCGTTGCTGGCACCCGGCCGCACCCATTTGCGTCATCTCGGTCCTGCCAGTGCCGCAGGGGTTCTCGCCTTGGCGCTGGTTTCATACGCGCTCGTCGCCGTCGCGGCACCTCCGTTGTTGCTCCCTGCAGCCGCGCCCAGCGCGTCGAGCGACGCCGGCTCTGCGGGTTCACGTACGGTGAGTTGGCACGCCTTCGACGATAACGTCCGCAATTCTACGGCTCGTACGGCAGATCAAACGATCCTCGCCCTCACGTCGCTGTCCGGGTTCGTTTCATCGCGACTCACCGATGTTGCAGCAGCTGCAGACGCGCCGGGCGCGAGCTCGTCGCCGGATCGCATCACGAAACTGCAGGGTGAAATGAAGGTGCTGCGCGACAAGCTGACCCTGATGGCCCGCATGGCGCGCGAAGGCCATTTCCATGTCTTGCAGCAGCGTATCGCCGCGCTCGAGCGTAGCGCCGCGGCACTCGACGCGAGCCTGCGGCTGCGCTCAGATTTCGCACGCACCCCAAGCGTGCAGGGAGACGTCGCGGCGGCGCCACCGTCTTCGAATGCCGAGCGGCCGGTGACGGCACCCGCACCCGAGCGAGCCGTCCAGCGGCCCCGCACGGTCGCCACAACCAACGCCAGGACGCCGACGACAACGAACACGACCATTCGCCCTGTTGATGGGGCGCGCGGCATACCGGGCGCGGACGGCGTAAACCTGGATGTCCACGTACCGATGGTCGACGTGCATGTACCGCAGGTCGATGTGCACGTACCGGCAATCGACGTCCGCGTCCCACCGGTCCACGTGCACGTTCCGTCGGAACACATCGCCATGTCGCGGTCCGCTGTTGCCAAGGCCGCCGCCGCGGAAGCGCGCGCCGAAGCCCAGGCTGACGCCGCAACAGCCTCCACCGCGGATGCGGCGCTCACACGCACCCTCATTGCGAAGTGCACCGGATGCGATCTGTCCCATCGCAATCTCCGCAACGTCGATCTCCACGGCGTGTCGCTCGAAGGCGCGGATTTGGAGGGCGCCGATTTGCGCGGTGCCAACCTGCACGGCGCGCGGCTCGTCGGCGACGACCTCTCGAAAGTGAATTTTGAGGGCGCCGACCTCAGCGCCGCCGACTTCAGCGGCGCCAACATCTCCGGCGCAATCTTCCGTGGCGCAAAGATGGAAGGCGTGCGGTTCGTCGGCATCGCGCTGAACGAGGCAGGCTTCGACGCCGCTGGGGTCCGCGAAATCCTGCTGCGCGGTTGCAGCGGGTGCGACCTTTCCGATATGGATTTGCGAGGAATCGACCTCCACGGTATCTCGCTCTCGGGAGCAGACTTCAATGGCACCAATTTGCGCAACGCGAATTTGAGCGGAGCTCGGTTTTCCGGCGTCAACTTCGAGTCGGCGAACCTGGACCACGCCGACCTGCGCAACGCCACGCTATCCGGTTGTAACTTAAGCGGCGCTTCACTGAACGGTGCTCGTCTCGAAGGCATCCGGCTCTCCGGAACGACGCTGTCGCGCTGACAATGGCCTTCCTGTCGCTTCCGCGATTTTTTTTGTACCCTCAACTCTTAAAGAAATAGGAGATACGATGCTGCGACTGGCCCTCATCCTTCTCGTCATGGTCTCTGTGACCAGCGTCGCGCTCGCGTACCCGGTTCCGCGCGAGTTGCTTGCGCACTGCGTCGGATGCGACTTGCACGGCGTCGACCTGCGCGGTCGCGATCTTCACGGAATCGAGCTCGTCGGCGCGAACCTCGAGCGCGCCGACCTCCGCGGCGCCGACTTGCATGACACGCACTTCACCGGCGTCAATCTGCGTGAGGCGAACTTCGACAACGCCAACTTGACGAATGCCAAGTTCACGGGAAGCGCCCTCACCGGCGCAACGTTTTCGGGCGCGAATTTGAGCGGAGTCGAGTTGGTCGGCGTCCGCCTGAACCAAGCCACCATCGATAGCCTCGGGGGTTTGCGAGGGGTCATGCGTTCGTGCACGGGCTGCGACCTGCGCGACATCGCGCTTCGCGGCCGAGACCTTTCTGACGTACGATTCACCGGCGTCGACCTCAACGGTAGCGATATCACCAATTCCCGCTTCCTGCGAGCACGGCTGATCGGAACGACGTTTCGCAGAGCCGACGGCCGGCATACCGACTTCACCGATGCAGTGTTGGTTGGCGCAGATTTTCGCAACGCGACACTGCAGTCGGCGCTTTTTCGCAATGCAATTCTGTGCGTCCCCAGCATCACCGAGAACGACGGCTCACGCATCGAAGGCGAAACGCGCTGCACCGACTTCGCGGGCGCGAACCTACGGGATGCCGATTTGCGCGGCGCACGATTTTGTCACTCTGGCGAAGGCGATTTCCGGGACTGCCGCCCCGTAACGGCAGACGAATTGCGCACGCTGGCGCATGCCAACCTCTCCGGCGTCCTCCTCTAAATCTGAAACATCCGCATCAGTTCACTGCTAGATAACAGCGAAAGGGACAACGACATGACGAACCTTCACAAAGCCCGTACGATCGAGGAAGCCCGGCCGACCATTCGTCTCCCCAAGGCAGAAGGTCAGTTTCACGGTTGGGGACCACGCCTGGGGTGCGCCTGAGCGCTTTTAGGGATCGGCCAGCAGCAGCTCCAGATCGGCTCGTGTGAGCAGCTTCGCCGCGGTGGCCTCCGCCTTGATGATGCTCTGGGAAAGCTCCGTCTTGCGACCAGCGAGGGCCCGGATCTTTTCTTCAACCGACCCTCGGGCGATGAGGCGATACGCCGTGACGGAACGCTGCTGCCCGATGCGATGCGTACGATCGATGGCTTGTCGCTCCGCCGCCGGATTCCACCACGGATCGTAAAGAACGACGTAATCCGCGGCGGTGAGCGTAAGCCCTACCCCGCCGGCCTTGAGCGAACAGAGGAAAACCGGCGGCCCATCGGCTTCCATGAAACGCTCGACCTCGAGCCGCCGCTCGCGGTCCGGTGTGGCACCGTCGAGATATCCGTACTTGAGGTCCAACGCGTCAAATTTCGTTCGCATGATCCGCAGCATCGAGGCAAAAGCGCTGAACACCAGCAGGCGGTGACCGCCGGAGAGCACTTCCTCCACGGTCTCTAAGAAAGCATCGAACTTGCCGCTGGCCTCCGGGTCTGCGCGGTGCTCTGGGACGATGAGTCCCGGGTGCGCACAAATCTGGCGCAGACGAGTAAGCGCGGCAAGAATATGGACGGTGGCGTTTTCTATCCCGGCCGCCTCGATCTGCCCGAACACTTCCCGGCGCGCCGCCGCCGCGACGCCACGATACAGCCGCACCTGCAGAGGCGAAAGGTCACACTCGAGTTCCACTTCAACGCGCTCGGGCAGCTCAGGGGCCACGTCTTCTTTCGTGCGGCGTAAGACGAAGGGTTCCAATCGCGACCGGAGCGCTGCGGCGGCGTGCCGGTCGCCGTTCGCGATGGGGTTCTCAAAGCGCCGCCGGAACGAGGCTTCTGACCCGAGCAAACCCGGCTCGATGAAAGCGAAGATCGCCCAGAGGTCGCGCAGCGAGTTTTCCACCGGCGTCCCGGTCAACGCCAAGCGGTGGTCCGCTTGCAGCGCGCGCACGACGCGGGCAATTTGGGATGAAGGATTTTTGGCATGCTGCGCTTCGTCGAGCACCATCGTCCGAAAACGGTGCCGCGCGAGCCGTTCTGCGTCGATGCGGGCAAGCGCGTACGAGGTGATGACGACGTCGCTTTTCTCGATGGCCTCGTATTTTTCGGCACGATCGCTTCCCGACTGAAGCCGCAGCGTCACGAGTCCAGGCGCGAACCGAGCAATTTCGTTTTCCCACACGTGCGTAACGGAAGTTGGCGCAATGACGAGGGACGGGGCTTGACCCTCTTTTTGCTTACGTAATAGGAAATGGGCCAAAACGGTCAGCGTCTTTCCGGTTCCCATGTCATCCGCCAGGATGCCGCCGAAGCGAAACGACGACAGATAGGACAAGAAATCGAGGCCGCGCTCCTGATAGCCGCGCAACGCGCCGCCGTGCAGCGCCGGCGGTGTGACGCGTTCGATACCGCTGAAGTTGCGCAAGCGGGCGCGAAGCACTTCCACCTCGGGTGGAAGGTCAACGCGGTCGACGCCCTCGCGCAACTCGTCGCGAAGCGCCACCAAGGTCGCGAGGCCGGTGTTGCGGCGTTCCGTGAGCTCGGCCAGCAACGTCCGGCGGCTTCGCAACCGCTCCAAGTCGACCAGTTTCCCACGTACGTCGGCGAAGCGCGTCGGTGATGCAAGAAGCGCCGACAATTCGCCGTGCGTGAGCGCCTGATGCTCCGGGCCGACGAAGATTCCCAGTTGCAACTCGAACCAGTCAGTCTGTGTCGCGGAGCGCCGAGCCGAAAGCTCAACCTCGACGTCAGAGAGCCCTTCGGCGACGTCGCGCAGAGAGCCGTCCAGACGCCACGTGAGGTCGCTCCAGCCGGGCATTACGCTGCGAAGAAATTCAGCGGCGCGATCGGGGCCGTGCAACGCGAACCCATCGCTGGAACGAGGTACGAAGCCGGCGTTCAAAAAGCGCATCCGCAGCGCCGCAGCGTATTCCGCGTCGAAGCGGACGAAGCCGTTGCCGGGCGCAGCCGTTGCGCCGAGCGCAGTGTATGGAGCTCGTGCTCCGCTCGAACGGTCGACAAACGTGAGCGACGCGACGAGCGCTCCTGAATGCCAAACCATTGCCACCTCAGCGGAGGGGTCGGTCGCATCCGCGATTCCGAGACTGGCGCGTTCCTCGAGCAACAGATACGGCGCAACGCGCATGATCGTCGCTGCTGAAGGGCTTTCGGCTTCGGTCTGCGTCGCAGCGTGGGCATCCCTTGATGCCGCGAGCACGCGATGTGCATCCAATGAACCGTCCAGCAAGTACGCGTCGTGCTCGACGACGAGCCACGCAGGCGGGCCGTCCACAACGATCCCACCGTCGGGCACGAAGCGTCTTCCATCGCGATTTTCGAGTAATGGGACGAAGGTGGCGCCCCGTCGAGTCGCGAGCAGCCGAACTCCCCGCGGGTCGACGGTGAACTCAGGCAAATCGCTTGGATGGCGGCCCTGCGAAGGCTCGTCATCGTAGCGCAGCCGCGGATGACGCGCGAGCGCGAAGAGGCCGCGCGCGAGTGCGCGTTGCACCGGACGGCCGCTGAAGGCTTCCACGACCATCTCCTCGCGCAGCAGCGCCCGATCGGCTTCGTCCCAATCGTCTGCCGGCGTCGCGTCCATCATCGCAACAATGGAGGGCGCATCTCGGATGGCGCCGCGCAGTCGCGGTGAGTCGAGAACGAGCGAAGCCGCCAATGATCCGTTTTGCCGCCAGAAGACCACCCATACGCAGCGCGCGCGCAGCTGCGTCGCCGGGCCTGCGGGTGACGGTAGCCAGTCCAGCTGTGAATCCGCCGCATTCTGGGGCGGAATCGTTTGCGTGCGGACCGCCTCGAGCGCGGCGACGATATGCGAACACATCCCGGTATTGCCTTCGGAACAGACCGCCCGAAGCGCGAGGGGGCCGGTCCCGCCGGCCCACTCAATCGTAACGGTACGCTCCGTTTGCGGCGGCTCGCACACGGCCGCTTCGATCTTTTGTTCGTCGACGACGCGTAACGCTACGCGGCCGTTTTGAGCAAGCGGAATCGCCTCTCGGACTAAATCGCGCGCAAACCAGGTTGCGATCGTGGCGGGCAACCGTGCCCGCCACGTCGAGAGCGGCGTGTTAACCGACGGTCTGGGGTTCCGGGGTCGGAGCGGCGGGCGGCTCGAGCGACGGAATCTTGGAGAACTTGAGCTTCTCAGGATTGTCGGCGTTTACTTCAGCGAGAATCCTGTCGCCGTGAGTAAAGGTCCCTTTGAGCATCTCCTCCGCCAGTTCGTCTTCGACCTCACGCTGGATCGCGCGACGAAGCGGCCGCGCGCCGAACTGCGGATCCCACCCCTTGCGCGCCAGGAGACGCTTTGCGTCTTCGGTCACCTCCAGGTACATCTGCTGAGCCTTCACCTCGCGAATGACCTTGTCGAGTTCCAACCCGACGATTGCCTCGATTTGCTCGCGACTCAGTTGATGGAAGACGATGATCTCATCGACGCGATTGAGGAACTCGGGACGGAAGGTGTGCTTGACCTCCTCCAGCACCCGATTCTTCATCCGCTCGTAGGCTTGCTCTTCGGACGCAGACGTGTCTTTTTGTGGGCGGAAGCCGATATCGGTCGTCGTCTGCATCCCGGTCGCACCCACGTTTGACGTCATGATGATCACGGTGTTTTTGAAGTCGACGACGCGGCCCTGAGAGTCGGTGAGACGCCCATCCTCGAGCACTTGCAGCAACAAATTGAAGACGTCGGGGTGCGCCTTTTCGATTTCGTCGAGGAGCACGACGCAATAGGGACGGCGTCGCACCGCTTCGGTCAGTTGTCCGCCTTCCTCATATCCGACGTAACCGGGAGGCGCGCCGACGAGCCGCGAGACCGCGTACTTTTCCATGTACTCCGACATGTCGATGCGGATCATGGACTCGGCATCATCGAACAAATATTCCGCCAGGCTGCGGGCCACTTCCGTCTTTCCGACGCCTGTCGGGCCGAGGAAGATGAAGGAACCGATCGGGCGCTTCGGGTTCTTGAGGCCGGCGCGCGACCGGCGTATTGCCCGCGTCACGACTTCGATAGCCGGGTCTTGTCCCACCACGCGTTCGTGCAGCTGCTCCTTCATCGTCAGCAGCTTCGCCGTCTCCGCTTGTGCGAGCCGAGAGACGGGGATTCGCGTCCACGAGCTGACGATGTAGGCGATGTCCTCGTCGGTGACTTTGACCGCCGTGTCGGCGTGCATGCGCTTCTCGTGCCACTCTTGCTCGAGACGCTGCTTCTCGAGCCGCAGCTTCTCGCAGCGATCACGGATTGCTGCCGCTTTTTCAAACTCCTGACTCTTGACGGCCGCTTCTTTTTCCGTGTTCGTCTTGCGGATTTCGTTTTCGACCTCGCGAACTTCCGGCGGAGGCAGGGTCGCCTGCAGACGAACGCGGGACGACGCTTCGTCGATGAGGTCGACCGCCTTGTCAGGTAAGAACCGGTCGCTGATGTAACGGTCCGAGAGTCTGGCGGCTGCGGCGAGCGCGTCGTCCGTAATCGTGACCTTGTGATGGGCCTCGTAGCGGTCGCGGAGACCCTTAAGAATCTCGATCGTCTCGTCGACGCTCGGTTCTCCGACCATGATCGGCTGGAAGCGGCGCTCGAGCGCGGAGTCCTTTTCGATGTGCTTGCGGAATTCGTTGAGCGTCGTAGCTCCGATGCACTGCAACTCGCCGCGCGCCAACGCCGGCTTGATGATGTTGCTGGCGTCGATCGCGCCCTCCGCCGCACCTGCGCCGACGAGCGTATGCAATTCGTCGATGAAGAGAATGATCTCCCCAGACGCGCCACGGATCTCGTCCATGACGCGCTTCATCCGCTCTTCGAACTCGCCGCGATACTTCGTTCCAGCGACGAGCCCCGCAAGATCGAGCGTAATGACGCGGCGGTCCCGAAGCGGTTCCGGAACCTCGCCCTTGATGAC